>NZ_JBODOE010000004.1:0-272241 GCF_051913165.1 Pseudomonas sp. SM4
TCGCTGTCGTTGGCTTCTATAAGAATGCCACCGTGGCGCACAGACGCCTCGGCTTGGGCGAGTCCATACAATTACATAGGAACGCATTCCAAAGCAGGCTGCGATCTTTTTGGCTGTTCAATCAATCCGGCCAATGCCACGCCGGCTCATCCAGCACCCGCTGCCCAACCATGTCGGTCTGGCCCAGGGTTTTCTCCAGCACGATGCAGTTGCACTCGGGATCTTCCTGCAACGCCGATATCAACCGCCGTGCATGCGACACTACCCACACCTGACACTGCTCCGAGGCACGGATAATCAATCGCGCCAGTGCCGGCAGCAGATCCGGGTGCAGACTGGTTTCCGGTTCGTTCAACACCATCAGCGATGGCGGTCGTGGCGTCAGCAATGCCGCGACCAACAGCAAATAGCGCAACGTCCCGTCCGACAACTCCGCCGCCGACAATGGCCGCAACAATCCTTCCTGATAAAACTCGATGGCAAAGCGTCCTCCCGCCAACGGCTCGATCCGCAGCCGTGCGCCGGGGAACGCGTCGCCGATGGCGCTCTGCAAAGCCTCGGGATCGCCGATCTCGATGATGGTCTGCAATGCCGCTGCCAGATCGCGGCCATCGTGATGCAGCACCGGCGTGCGCGTACCCAGTTGCGGTTGGCGCACCGGTGCGTCGGCATCGCTGCGAAAGTGATCATAAAAGCGCCAGCGGCGGATGAATTCGCGCATCTGGAACACCTCCGGCGAGCTGCGCAGGCTGCCGACCTGGTCGAACAGGCTGTCGAAGTTCGGCGTGTGCTGCGCCAGCACGTCCCAGCTGCGGTCTTCACGGGCCCGGATCATCGGGCCATTGCGATCCACCAGCAGGCTGGCCGGGCGATACACAGGCCCGGCCCAGATGCATTCGCGTTTGATTTCCGGGTCGAGGGAAAAAAACGAGCGGCTCGGTTCGGGCAAACCCAGGGCGATCGAGTAACTGAAGTCCTCGCCGGCAAAGCCCAGGCGCAGGCGCTTCACGCCTTGACGCACGGTCGGCTCGATCGCCACTTCACCGTTGCGCATGCGCCGGCTGAGGGTTTGCGGCCCGGCCCAGAACGTCGAATCCAGGCCACCCTCACGGGCCAGCGCATTGACCACACCGCCCTGCGCGGTTTCCGCCAACAGGCGCAACGCCCGGTACAGGTTGGACTTGCCGCTGCCGTTGGGGCCGGTGATCAGGTTCAACCGGCCGAGCGCAATCACCAATTTATTGATCGAGCGGTAATTGGCCACCGCCAGAGTCTTGAGCATGAATATCCTTCTCCTGGACGCCCATTGTAGGAGCTGCCGCAGGCTGCGATCTTCTGATCTTTGCAAACAACATCATAAAGATTGCAGCCTGCGGCAGCTCCTACAGGGAAATGTTGTGATCGCGCAGGCGAAGGCGGAACCCTGTTCTAAGCTCACAGTCGTATCGTCACTTGCACGTTCGTACACAGGAAGGAGTCTGCATGGTGAGTCCCGGATTGAAAACAGCGGTCATGCTGAGTCTGTTCACCCTGCTGACCGCCTGCGGCGAGAAAAAAGCCCCTGAGGAATACTTGCCGAGGGTCTTCGTACAGGAAGTCAAACCTACGGATTACGCGGCTTCGGTGACCTTGACCGGTGATGTGCAGGCACGCGTGCAAACTGAATTGTCCTTCCGTGTCGGCGGCAAGATCATCCAGCGCATGGTCGACGTCGGCGACCGGGTCACGGCCAAACAGGTACTCGCCAAGCTCGACCCCAAGGACTTGCAGACCAACGTCGATTCCGCTCAAGCCCAAGTGGTCGCCGAACAGGCGCGGGTGAAGCAGAGCGCAGCGGCGTTCGTCCGTCAGCAAAAACTTTTGCCCAAGGGCTACACCAGCCAGAGCGAATACGATTCCGCGCAAGCCGCCTTGCGCAGCAGCCAGAGCGCCTTGAGCGCGGCGCAGGCGCAACTGGCCAATGCCAAGGATCAACTCAGCTACACCGCGCTGATCGCCGATGCGCCGGGCGTGATCACCGAGCGCCAGGCCGAAGTTGGCCAAGTGGTGCAGGCCACCGCGCCGATTTTCAGTCTGGCCCGCGATGGCGACCGCGACGCGGTGTTCAACGTCTATGAGTCGCTGCTTGCCGAGCGTCCCACGGATAACAAGATCACCGTCAGCCTGCTCGACAATCCCGAGATCAAAACGACTGGCACCGTGCGTGAAGTCACCCCGGCGGTATCCGCGCAATCGGGCACCGTGCAAGTCAAAGTCACCCTCGACAAACTGCCGCCGGGCATGCAGCTCGGTTCGGTGGTCAGCGCCACCGCCAAGGGCACCGGCAAATCAGCCGTCGAGTTGCCGTGGTCGGCACTGACCAAAAACATCAGCGACCCCGCAGTGTGGATGGTCGACGACAACGGCGAAGCGCAATTGCACACGGTCACGGTCGGCCGCTACCTGACCGGCAAAGTCATCATCAGCGAAGGCCTCAAGGGCGGCGAGAAAGTCATCGTCGCCGGCGGGCAATTGTTGCACCCGGGGATGAAAGTCGAGATCGCCGAAAACACCTACAAGGATCTGCAACCGGGAGCCCAGCCATGAAGCGTCTTTGGCTATTGCCCATGGCGGTGTTGCTGGCGGCTTGCTCGAAGAAAGAACCGCCGCCCGAGCCGGTTCGCCCGGTGTTGTCGGTGACGGTCGAAGCGTTGAGCGAAGAAAGCCTCGGGCGCTTTGCCGGCAGCATTCAGGCCCGATACGAAAGCAACACCGGATTCCGCGTCGGTGGCCGTATCGCCAGCCGTAATGTCGATGTCGGTGCCGAGGTCGAGAAGGGCACGTTGCTCGCCACCCTCGACCCGTCGGATCAGCAGAACCAGTTGCGCTCGGCTCAGGGCGACCTGGCGAAAATCCAGGCGCAATTGATCAACGCTCAGGCAAACGCTCGTCGCCAGCAAGCGCTGTTCGATCGCGGTGTTGGCGCGCAGGCGCAACTGGACGTCGCCAATACCGATCTGAAAACCACTCAGGCTTCACTTGATCAGGCTCGCGCTGCGGTCAATCAGAGCAAGGATCAACTCGGCTACACCGAACTGCGTTCCGACCATAAAGCCGTGGTCACTGCATGGAATGCCGAAGCCGGGCAGGTGGTCACCGCCGGCCAGCAAGTGGTGACGCTGGCGCAACCGGACATCAAGGAGGCGGTGATCGATCTGCCCGACACCCTGGTCGATCAGATCCCCAGCGACGTGGTGTTTTCGGTGGCGGCGCAACTTGATCCGAGCATCAACACCACCGCCGTCATTCGCGAGATCGAACCGCAGGCCCAGAGCGCCACGCGCACCCGTCGCGCGCGGCTGACCCTGGCGGATACGCCGGACGGTTTCCGTCTCGGCACGGCGATCAGCGTGACCCTCAGTTCGGCGATCAAACCGCGTATCGAATTGCCCGCCACGGCGCTGCAGGAGGTCGACGGCAAGCCGCGCATCTGGGTGATCGACACACAAAACAAAACCGTCAGCCCTCGCGACGTCAGCGTCATCAGCCGCACCGACAGCACCGTGGTGCTGGCCGGCGGGGTGAAGAACGGCGAGCGTGTGGTCAGCGCCGGCGTCAACAGTCTCAAACCCGGACAATCCGTGAAACTTGACGAGGACAGTCAATGAAAGGCTCTTTCAACCTCTCCGAATGGGCCCTCAAGCATCAGTCTTTCGTCTGGTATCTGATGTTCGTCGGATTGCTCATGGGAGTGTTCTCGTACTTCAACCTCGGACGCGAAGAAGACCCCTCGTTCACCATCAAGACCATGGTCATCCAGACCAAATGGCCGGGCGCGACCCAGGAAGAAACCCTCAAGCAGGTCACCGATCGCATCGAGAAAAAACTCGAAGAACTCGACTCCCTCGACTACGTGAAAAGCTACACGCGCCCCGGCGAATCGACGGTGTACGTGTACCTGCGCGACACCACCAGCGCCAAGGACATTCCGGAAATCTGGTACCAGGTGCGCAAGAAGATTGACGACATTCGCGGGCAGTTTCCTCAGGGTATTCAGGGGCCGGGGTTCAACGACGAGTTCGGCGATGTCTTCGGTTCCGTGTATGCGTTTACCGCCGACGGACTGACCATGCGCCAGCTGCGCGACTATGTGGAGCAGGCGCGAGCCGAGATCCGCAACGTGCCGGGGCTGGGCAAGATCGAAATGGTCGGCCAGCAGGACGAAGTGATCTACCTGAACTTCTCCACGCGCAAACTCGCCGCGCTGGGCATCGATCAGCGTCAGGTGGTGCAGAGCCTGCAATCGCAGAACGCCGTGACCCCGGCCGGGGTGATCGAGGCCGGTCCCGAGCGGATTTCCGTGCGCACCTCGGGGCAGTTCGCCTCGGAAAAGGACCTCGCCGAGGTCAATCTCAAGCTCAATGATCGTTTTTATCGTCTGGCCGACATTGCTGAGATCAGTCGTGGTTACGTCGACCCGGCAACACCGGAGTTTCGCTTCGACGGCAAGCCGGCGATCGGCCTGGCCATTGCCATGCAGAAGGGCGGCAACGTGCAGGCGTTCGGTAAAGCGTTGCACGAACGCATCGACCAACTCACTGCCGATTTACCGGTCGGTGTTGGCGTGCACACCGTTTCCGATCAGGCCGTGGTGGTCGAAGAAGCCGTTGGCGGCTTCACCAGCGCGCTGTTCGAAGCAGTAATCATCGTACTGGTGGTGAGCTTTATCAGCCTCGGCGTGCGCGCCGGACTGGTGGTGGCGTGCTCGATCCCGTTGGTGCTGGCCATGGTATTTGTGTACATGGAATACAGCGGCATCACCATGCAGCGGATTTCCCTCGGCGCGTTGATCATCGCCCTCGGCCTGCTGGTGGACGACGCGATGATCACCGTGGAGATGATGGTCACGCGCCTGGAAATGGGCGAGACCAAAGAGCAGGCGGCAACGTTCGCCTACACCTCGACGGCGTTCCCGATGCTCACCGGTACGCTGGTGACCGTCGCCGGTTTTGTGCCGATCGGCCTCAACGCCAGCTCGGCCGGCGAGTACACCTACACGCTGTTTGCGGTGATCGCTGTGGCGATGCTCGTGTCGTGGGTGGTGGCGGTGTTCTTTGCGCCGGTGATTGGTGTGCACATCCTCAGTGCCAACGTGAAACCCCATTCCGCCGAGCCGGGGCGTGTCGGGCGTGCGTTCAATGGCGGTTTGCTGTGGGCCATGCGCAACCGCTGGTGGGCAATCGGCTTTACCGTGCTGCTGTTTGCGCTGTCGATTTTCTGCATGCGTTTTGTACAGAATCAGTTCTTTCCATCTTCCGACCGCCCGGAAATCCTGGTCGACCTGAACCTGCCACAAAACGCCTCGATCGATGAGACCCGCAAGGCTGTCGACAAGCTTGAAGAAACCCTCAAGGGTGACCCGGACATCGTGCGCTGGAGCACTTACATCGGTCAGGGCGCGATCCGTTTCTACCTGCCCCTCGACCAGCAATTGCAAAACCCTTACTACGCGCAACTGGTCATCGTCAGTAAGGACTTCGAAGCCCGAGAGGCCTTGAGCCAACGCCTGCGCGAGCGCCTGCACAAGGAGTTTGTCGGCATCGGCAGTTACGTTCAGGCGCTGGAAATGGGCCCACCGGTGGGGCGTCCGATCCAGTACCGGGT
This sequence comes from Pseudomonas sp. SM4, assembly GCF_051913165.1. Taxonomy (NCBI): domain Bacteria; kingdom Pseudomonadati; phylum Pseudomonadota; class Gammaproteobacteria; order Pseudomonadales; family Pseudomonadaceae; genus Pseudomonas; species Pseudomonas sp. SM4. Next base: position 5,644 of record NZ_JBODOE010000004.1, read on the forward strand.
CAGCGGCAAGGACATCGATCAAGTGCGCAAGCACGCCATCGACCTCGCCACCGAACTGGACAAGAACTCGCACATCGGCGAGATCATTTACGACTGGAACGAGCCGGGCAAAGTCCTGCGCATCGATATTGCACAGGACAAGGCGCGCCAGCTCGGGTTGTCGTCCGAAGACGTCGCCAACCTGATGAACAGCATCGTCAGTGGCTCGCCGTTGACTCAGGTCGATGACGACATCTACCTGATCAATGTGGTCGGGCGCGCGGTGGATTCCGAACGCGGTACACCGGAAACCCTGCAGAATCTGCAGATCGTCACGCCGAGCGGCACGTCGATTCCGCTATTGGCATTCGCCACCGTGCGCTATGAACTGGAGCAGCCGCTGGTGTGGCGTCGCGACCGGTTGCCGACCATCACCATCAAGGCCTCGGTGCGTGACGAAATCCAGCCGACCGACCTGGTGAAAGTCCTCAAGCCGTCGATTGACGCCTTCGCCGCCAAGCTGCCGGTCGGTTACAAAGTCGCCACCGGCGGTACGGTCGAGGAAAGCGGCAAGGCCCAGGGGCCGATTGCCAAGGTGCTGCCGTTGATGCTGTTTCTGATGGCGACCTTCCTGATGATCCAGTTGCACAGCGTGCAGAAGATGTTCCTCGTCGCGAGTGTCGCGCCGCTAGGGCTGATCGGCGTGGTGCTGGCGCTGGTGCCGACGGGCACGCCGATGGGCTTCGTGGCGATTCTGGGGATTCTGGCGCTGATCGGCATCATCATCCGTAACTCGGTGATTCTGGTGACGCAGATCGATGAGTACGAGAAGAAGGGTTATGAACCGTGGGACGCGGTGGTGGAAGCCACCGAGCACCGCCGCCGGCCGATTCTGCTGACCGCTGCGGCGGCGAGCATGGGCATGATCCCGATTGCCCGGGAAGTGTTCTGGGGGCCGATGGCCTACGCGATGATTGGCGGGATCGTGATTGCGACGTTACTGACGCTGCTGTTCCTGCCGGCGCTGTATGTGGCCTGGTACAAAATTCGCGAACCGAAAAAAGACGCGGCCTGAGGCAAAAGCAAAAGATCGCAGCCTGCGGCAGTTCCTACATATCACCCCATGTAGGAGCTGCCGCAGGCTGCGATCTTTTGCTCTTCAACCCACACGCCGCCAGACACTGGCCAACCAAGGCTGCTGCTCGCGCGGCAGCCCCGCCGGCCGGAAGTAATGCTCCAGCTCGACAAACCCCGCCGCCGTCAACAACCCGCGCCACGCCTCCAGATCGTGATACGAGCCATACCGTGGCCCGTTCCAGCCCTCACGGTTGTCCCCACGCGGATTCGAACTGAACAACACCCCACCCGTCTTCAACGCGCCATGCAATTGCTTGAGCACCCTCGGCAATTCCTGCAACGGCACATGAAACAGCACCGCATTGGCAAAAATCCCGTCAAAGCGTTCAGCCGGCAGATCCAGCTTAAGAAAATCCTGCTGCAACACCTCACAGCCACTGTCCTCGCGCGCCATCCGCGCAAATTCCTGCGAACCGTCCAGCCCGACCGCAACGTGACCCATGCGCGTGAACGTCTGCAAATCCCGGCCCGGGCCGCAACCGAAATCCAGGATCGTGAACGGCGCCGTGCCCTGAATATGTCGCAACAATGCATCGATGTTCTGGCTGACATCGTGATCGCGGGTGCCTTCACGGAAGTCTGCGGCCACCGAGTTGTAATGGCCGAGGGTGGTGGCGGTGATCTGCTCGAGGTCGGTGGGGGTTTGCTTCATGGTCGGCTGCACGTTCAGGTAGAGATGTGCCGACTATAAGCGAAAAGATCGCAGCCTGCGGCAGCTCCTACATTGGAATGTGTTGCCTATGTAGGAGCTGCCGCAGGCTGCGATCTTTTGATCTTGCCTCAGCGCTTGTTCAACCCCCGCGCCAAGCGATCCCCACCCAACTGAATCAGCGCCACCAACGCCACCAGCAACACGATCACCGTCAACATGATCTGGCTGTCAAAGCGCTGATAGCCGTAGCGGTAAGCGATATCCCCCAACCCGCCAGCCCCGATCGCCCCGGCCATCGCCGAAGAGTTGATCATCGTCACCAGCGTGATGGTGAACCCGCCCACAATCCCCGGCAGCGCCTCAGGCAACAGCACATGCCAGACAATGTGCCAACGCCGGCACCCCATCGCCTGCGCCGCCTCGATCAAACCATGATCGACCTCACGCAGACTCACTTCGGCAATCCGCGCAAAGAACGGCGTCGCCGCGATCGTCAGCGGCACCACGGCCGCCCAGACGCCATACGTTGTCCCGACAATCAACCGGGTAAACGGAATCAGCGCGACCATCAGAATCAGAAACGGGATCGAGCGAAACAGGTTCACGAACGCGCCCAGCGCGCGGTTCAACACCGGCGCTTCGTAGATCCCGCCCTTGTCGCTGGTGACCAGAATCACCGCCATCGGAATGCCCACCAGCAGGGCGATCAGCGACGACACACCGACCATCAGAAACGTGTCGATAAACCCCTGCCACAAGCGATCAAGCCACATAACCCAATACCTCCACTCGTTGCGCCCATGGCGTGGCACGCTCGCGCAATTGCTCGGCGCTTAACGCTGAGCCGCTGACGGCTAACAGCAGTTGTCCCAGCGCGTGCCCCTGAATCCGTTCGACGCCGCCCTGCAGCAACTTCACCCGGCCGCCGAGAGCGGTGAACAGCGCGGCCAGATCCGGTTCGTCGCTGGCGCTGCCGGTGAACTGCAAACGCAGCACCACGGCTGCGTCGGAGGAGGGCGGCTGCGGGTGCAAACGGCTCTGCAATTCTTCCGGCAAGGCGTGCTGCAACGGCGCGAGCAAGGTCTGGCTGACCTCGTGCTGCGGATTGCCGAACACTTCCCACACCGGGCCTTGCTCGACGACGCGGCCATGCTCAAGCACGACGACGCGGTCACAGATTTCGCGGATCACCGCCATTTCGTGAGTGATCAGCACGATGGTCAGGCCCAGGCGTTGGTTGATCTCGCGCAGCAGGCTGAGGATCGACTGGGTGGTCTCCGGGTCGAGCGCCGAAGTGGCCTCGTCGCAGAGCAAGATATCCGGGTCATGCACCAATGCGCGGGCGATGCCGACGCGCTGTTTCTGCCCACCGGAAAGCTGCGCCGGATAGGCTTTGTGCTTTTCTTGCAGGCCGACCAGTTCGAGCAATTCGCGAACTTTTTTCTCGCGCTGCTCTTTCGGCACGCCCGCGACTTTCAGCGGCAGTTCGACGTTCTGCCAAACGGTCTTGGCCGACATCAGATTGAAGTGCTGGAAGATCATGCCGATGCGTCGACGCAGCGCCACGAGGCGGTCTTCATCGAACTCGCCGATGTCGATCTGATCAATCAGCACCCGCCCCGAAGTCGGTTGTTCCAGGCGATTGATCGTGCGGATCAGCGACGACTTGCCGGCGCCACTGCGGCCGATGATGCCGAACACTTCACCGCGCGAAATCGCCAGATCAATGCCTTGCAACGCGGCGACCGGGCCTTGTCGACCGTTGTAGGTTTTGCCCAGCCCGATGAAGCGCACATGAGCGCGATTCAGTTCTGGATGCAGTTCGGTTTTTTCAGCATTGTGTGGCTCTGGAATATCCAGTCGCCGTTGGATCGCGGCCGTCATGCTCAGCTTTCCCAACCGGCTTGATACAGCTTGCCGTGGGCCTTATCCAGCGCTGCACGAACGGCCGGCGAATGCTGGTAGATATCGACGAATTTGATCAGGCGCGGGTCGGTTTTGCTCTTCGGCTGGATGACGAACTGGATCACGTATTCCTTGTGGTCGAGGCCGTCGAAGAGCAGCGCGGAACCGGCGTCGAAGGTCTTCGCCAAGCGAATGTAGGCCGGATAACCCTGGACCAGATCGGCGTCGTCATAGGCACGTACCAGTTGCACGGCTTCGACTTGCAGAATCTTGATTTTCTTCGGGTTGGCGATGATGTCGTCTTCGGTGGCCTTGTAGCCGACGCCCGGTTTCAGCGTGATCAAACCGGCCTTGGCCAGCAATTGCAGACCACGGCCGCTGTTGATCGGGTCGTTGGCGATGGCGACGCTGGCGCCTTCTGGCAGCTCATCAAAGCTTTTGTATTTTTTCGAGTAGAGGCCGACGTTATTGATGATCCCCGGCGCGAACGGCACCAGGTCGAAACCTGACGCAGCCTTGGCGTTTTCGAGGAACGGGATGTGCTGAAAGTAGTTCACATCGATGTCGCCGGCGGCGAGGCTGACGTTCGGTGCAATCCAGTCGGTGAACTCCACCAGCTCGACTTTCAAGCCTTGTTTGGAGGCCTCTTCGACGGCGGCTTCCAGGGGGATGGCGAAGGCGGCGGTGGTGCCGATTTTCAGCGGCGCGTCGGCGGCGAAAATCGCCGAGCTGAACAGGCCGAGGGCCAGGGCCAGTGCTTTGACTGGGTGGGACAGGGTTTTCTTGGTCATGATGGTTTTCCAGTCAGTGCATGAATTTTTGGTGTCTGTTGCGGCTTCATCGCTGGCAAGCCAGCTCCCACAGGTTTTGTGAACGCCACAGAACCTTGTGGGAGCTGGCTTGCCAGCGATGCTCTTAGCGTCGGTACGAAGATCCGGTGTGTTGCTCAGGTAGCTGCGCCTCCCCGTGAAACAGCTTCTCGCGCAAGCTGCCGCTGTCATACGCGGTCTTATACGAGCCACGTCGCTGCAGCTCCGGAATCACCAGCTCAATGAAATCGACATAGCTTTCCGGCGTGACAATTCGCGTCAGGTTGAAACCATCGAGACCGGTTTCGGTGATCCACGACTCCAGCTCATCCGCCACTTGCTCAGGCGAACCGACCACGGTGATGTAGCGGCCACCGAGGGCGTGCTGGTCGAGCAACTTGCGCCGGGTCCAGTCGTTGTTCTGCAGATTTTTCGTCGCCGATTGAATGGCGTTGCTCTTCACGTACTGGATCGGTTCGTCGATTTCGTACTGAGAAAAGTCGATGCCGGTCGACGCGGAAAAATGCGCCACACCGGACTCGGCACTGGCGTAACTCAGGTACTCGGCGTGCTTGGCCCACGCCGCTTCTTCAGTCGCGCCGACGATGACGTTGAGGCCCATGAACACCTTGATGTCCTCAGGATTGCGCCCCGCTTCAACCGCGCTGGCGCGCACCTTGTCGACCTGAACCTTGGTCGACGGTTTGTTCTGGCCGCTGATGAACACGCACTCGGCATGACGCCCGGCGAAGAGCAAACCGCGATCGGAACTGCCGGCCTGAAACAGCACCGGCGTGCGCTGCGGCGACGGCTCGCAGAGGTGATAACCCTCGACCTGATAGAACTCGCCCTTGTGCTCGACTTTGTGCACTTTCTCCGGCTGCGCGTAGATCCGCTGTTCGCGATCGTTGAGCACCGCGCCGTTTTCCCAGCTGCCTTCCCAGAGTTTGTAGAGCACTTCCAGGTACTCATCGGCCTGATCGTAACGACGGTCATGCTCGACTTGTTCGCTGAGGCCCATGGCTTTCGCGGCGCTGTCCAGATAACCGGTGACGATGTTCCAGCCCACGCGTCCGCGACTCAGATGATCGAGCGTCGACATGCGCCGGGCGAACAGATACGGCGGCTCGTAGGTGAGGTTGGCGGTGAGGCCGAAGCCGAGGTTTTTGGTCACGGCGGCCATGGCTGAAACCAGCAGCAGCGGGTCGTTGACCGGCAACTGGATCGACTCTTTCAGCGGCACATCGACCGAGTTCTGATAGACGTCGTACACGCCGACGATGTCGGCGATGAACAACCCGTCGAACAACCCGCGCTCCAGCAATTGCGCCAGTTCAGTCCAATATTCAATGGTGTTGTAGCGCGTTGAGGTGTCGCGCGGATGCGTCCACAAACCGTGATTGATATGGCCAATGCAGTTCATGTTGAACGCGTTGAGCAGGATCTTCTTTTTCGCCGCGCTCATCAGATCGTCCCTCGCAGCGGAGGGTTTTCATCGTTGAGGTAATAATTGCCCACCGCGTGATATTTCCAGCGCACCGGATCGTGCAAGGTGTGCACGCGGGCGTTGCGCCAGTGACGGTCGAGACCGTGCTCGATCAGTGTGGCTTGGCTGCCGGCCAGTTCGAATAATGTGCTGCCGGCGGCTAGGGAAGTTTCAGTGCTGATCGCGCGGGTTTCGGCGACGGCAATCGATGCCGCAGCGACAGTTTCGGCATTGCTCTCGGCTTGTGCAGCGTCGAGAAATTCGCCAGCGCGTTCGAGTAAGGCTTCGGTGGCGTGCAGACGAATGCTCAATTGGCCGAAGCTTTTCAGTGTCAGAGGATCTTCTGTGGCTTTGTCGTTGCCGGAGTCGATCCATGGCCGGGTTTTGCTGCGCACAAAATGCAGGGCGTCTTCGTAAGCAGCGCGGGCGATGCCGGTGTCGATGGCGGCGTGAAGGATCTGCGCCAACGGGCCAACCGTGGTCGGGCGTTCGAACGCGCTTTGGAATGGCAACACGTCTTCAGCCGCAACGTAGACGTCTTCGAACACCACCGAACCGCTGCCGGTGGTGCGCTGGCCGAAGCCGCTCCAATCGTCGATCACGGTCAGGCCTTGGCTGTCGCGCGGGACGAAGGCCAGTTGCTGCACGCCGTTTTCATCAACAACCGAGGTCGGAATGCGCTGCGCGTAAATCGCGCCGGTCGCATAGAACTTGCGACCGTTGATGCGATAACCGTCGCCGTCGCGCTTGAGGCTGGTGACGCGGTCGTGAGCGGTTTTGGTGCCCAGTTCCGCCAGCGCATTACCGAAGCGCTGGCCGGCGAGTACTTCGGCGTACAGCCGTTGTTTTTGCGCGTGGCTGCCGTTCACGCGCAGCACTTCCAGCGCATAAAAATGGTTCTGTGGAATCTGCCCGAGCGAACCATCAGCCTGAGCGATCAGGGCGATGACTTTGGCCAGGGTGACGTTGGACACGCCAGCGCCGCCGTATTCCTTCGGCACGCTGATGCCCCATAGGCCCGAGCGGGAAAACACGTCGAGTTCCGGCAGTGGCAGGCGTCGTTCGCGGTCGCGCACGGCGCTGTCGCGTTTGAAATCTTCGGCCAGGTCGCTGGCGACAATCAGGGCTTGCTCATCGCTGGTGATGACCGCGACGTGATGGGAAAGAGTCATGCTTTTTTCTCCAGATGTCTGGTCGTCAGATCCAGGAATGGCGAGCCGGCAAAGTACCGTTGAGGCGATAGGCGCCGACCGCGTGATATTTCCAGCGCACCGGGTCGTGCAGCGTGTGCACGCGGGCGTTGCGCCAGTGACGGTCGAGGTTGAATTCGGCGAGGGTCGCGCGGCTGCCGGCCAGTTCGAACAGTTTTTCGCTGGCGAGTAAGGAAATCTCGGTGGTCAGCACTTTCGCTTCGGCCACGGCAATCGAAGCGCGCGCGGCGGATTCGGCGGTGAGCGGCGCTGCGTGCACCTGATCAAGGACTTTGCCGGCCGTGCGCAGCAGCGCTTCGGCGGCGTGCAGTTCGATTTTCAGTTTGCCGATGTCGGCGATCACGTAGAGGTCATCGCTGGCCCGCTCGACCTTGGCATCGATCCATGGCCGGGCGCGAGTTTTGACGAACTCGATGGCGTCATCGATGGCGCCACGGGCGATGCCGGCGTCGATCGCTGCCTGAATCAGCTGCGACACCGCGCCTTGGGTGTTCGGGATTTCGTTGATCTTCCAGTTGTCGACGACCAGGCTCGATTCGACCCGAACGTTGTTCAGCAAAATCGTGCCGCTGGCGGTGGTGCGCTGGCCGAAACCCGACCAGTCATCGACGATGCGCAAACCCGGGGTGCCGCGACGGACGAAGGCCAGCACTTGCTTGCCGTCATCGTTGAGCGCTTTGACTGCGACCCAGTGCGCGAACAGTGCGCCAGTGGAGTAAAACTTCTGGCCATTGATCACGTAATCATCGCCGTCAGCGGTGATCCGCGCTTTCAATTCCAGAGTGTTTTTGGTGCCGCGTTCCGGGCCGGCATTGCCGATGCGCCAGCCTTCCAGAACGCTCTGGAACAGCTGCTTTTTCTGCTCTTCGGTGGCGCTGCCGAGCACCAGATTGATGATGCCGAACTGGTTCTGCGGGATCTGCCCCAGCGCCGGGTCGGCGGCGGAAATGATCGCGAACACTTCGGCCAGCGTCACGAACGAAACCTGCGGGCCGCCGTATTCACGCGGGATGGCGATGCTGCCTAAACCACTGCGGGTGAACTGCTCGATTTCCGACCACGGCAGCTTGCGCTGACGGTCGCGTTTGGCGGCCTGCAGGCGGGCGACTTGCGCCAGTTCATGTGCAGCCTTGATGGCTTGGGCGTCGTTGCGCAAAACCTGCGCGGGCAACAATAACGGGGCGATGTCCAGATCCGACTGGACGTTTGCGTCTGCCAGACTGGACATCAGTGCCGCTCCTTGGCTGCACGCAATGCCCTGGCGATCTGCACTGGGGTGATTGTGTTCCGGACCATACTACCTACCTCACATCTCATGAAAAACGCCGCAAAAGTGCGACGAACGAAAGAATGTCCGGTGGTCCGGTTCATATACCCTAAGCGTGTATAAATATTAAATAAACTAACTTTTAGGAATATGCATAGAAGGGGTGATGGTCGGGTTGGTTAACAATATTTGTAAGCGCCAATGCGATCCCTGTGGCGAGGGGATTTATCCCCGTTGGGCTGCGAAGCGGCCCCAAAATCAGACAACGCGGTGCATCAAATACACCGCGTGTTATGGGTTTACGACTGCTTCGCAGCCGAGCGGGGATAAATCCCCTCGCCACAGGGGAGTGAAGTCAATATTTGCGGGATTCGGCGGCCTTGAACTCCGGCCTCAGCGGCACTTTCAGATAAGGATTCGCGCATCCAATCTTCAATGCCCGTGGCGGCGCCCAGCGTGAGTTATTGCCGACCCGATCAATCACGCAATAGGTCACGTCCAGCCGCAGGTCTTCGCCCGCTTCGACAATCACCGCTGGCGGCACCCAGACCTGAATCGGCAAGCCGACATCTGTTGCCGTCAGCGGCGCCAGATCCATGCGCACATCGCCCCAGCGCAAGGTGATGGCGTCGTCTTCGGCCATGTTCAGGTATGGCTCGATGGTCAGCGGTACGCCGCGTTTGATCTGGTTCGGATTCACGCCCTGACGGCGAATGGTCTCGGGCAAAGTCACAGGTGCCAGTTGTTGGTTTTCGTCTTCGCACAGCGCCGAGGGCTGCCCGCCGGGGCAGTCGAGTTTGATCTGTACGCGCGTCGCTGCCGAGAGTGCCGGACCGTGGCCGACCTGCATCACTCGATAGTGAACGCGTGCCGAGCCGCTGATGACGAAGCTTTCCGGGACGCGCAGGCTCACCGCCAGGTCGACGTCCTCGGCGGTCAATACTTGCGAGGCGACGTAGCAGTTGTTCCAGAACAGCTCGATCAGATCCCCCGTGTCCATACCGGGATAGGGCGGCACATCGACCAGCAGGTGCGCCGCCGCTGCCAGGTTGATGCCGGTTTGTTGTGCGGGCGCCAGGGTCGGCGCTGCCAGCTCGAGGGTATGCGAAGTGCGAGTCATCGGTTTCTCTCCTTGAAGCGTTGCAACGAAGTCCGTTTCTGAAAAAACAAAAGGCGTGAATTAACAGGCAATAAAACAATGCGTTTTGCTGTTATCAAAAGACTGTTGAGTTAATTAAGTGCGCCGGTTGGCGACTAGATAAGAAGAAGCGGAGAGGGGAGTCAATAGAGGGAGTTAGTTAATCCGGGAATTACAGTTTAATCAGAAGCTTCCTACAGTGATGAGGCAGTCTGCCTAGGTGTGCTGGCGAAACAGGCTACAGTTTTAGCGATTTTTTATCACGTGCAATGCACAGCCATTTGCACACCGTTCGATAGTGCGTCACTAAATTAAAGTGAGTTATATCTGTTGCAGAACATATGTATGTGCCGCGCGTTATTGGCTGGGATGGTGTTTGTGAGGGGCGGGGACTTTATAAATCGCCTAACTTCCATCCGTGGAAGTTGGTGGCGGGTACAGATAAAAGTTCTCAGGCGTGATTCAGGAACTTGCTGAGAAACTGTTGTGTACGCTCTTCTTTCGGGTTGGCAAACAACGCTTTGGCCTCACCTTGTTCGACGATCACGCCTTTGTCGAAAAACACCACACGGTTGGCCACGTCGCGGGCAAAACCCATTTCGTGAGTGACGATGACCATGGTGCGTTTTTCTTCGGCGAGACCACGAATGGTCGCCAGCACTTCGCCGACCAATTCCGGGTCGAGGGCCGAAGTCGGCTCGTCAAACAGGATCACTTCCGGTTCCATCGCCAACGCCCGGGCAATCGCCACACGCTGTTGCTGACCGCCGGAGAGACGACGCGGATAGGCGTCTTCTTTGCCCGCCAGCCCGACCTTGGCCATCAGCGCTTTACCCAGGGCAATGGCTTTTTCGCGCGCCATCTTCTTGACCACGATCGGGCCTTCGATGACGTTCTCAAGCGCGGTGCGATGGGGGAACAGGTTGAAGTTCTGGAACACGAAACCGACGTGTTGGCGCAGGTTGCGTACCAGCGCTTGCTGCTGGTTCAACGGGCGACTGGTATCGATCTCGATATCGCCGACCTTGATCCGGCCGCTGGTGGGTTGTTCAAGGAAATTCAGGCAGCGCAGGAACGTCGTTTTCCCCGAACCGCTGGGGCCGATGATCGCGACGACTTCGCCTTCCTTGACTTCCAGGTCGATGCCGTTGAGCACGACCTGACCCTTGAATTGCTTGGTCAGTTTTTCCACGACAATCATCGTCAGGACTCCTGGTCGTGCCGATTGACCCGCTCTTCCAACTTGTTCTGGAAGTGCGAAAGCACCGTGGCCAGAATCCAGTAGATCAGCGCGGCGGCAAGATACATGGTGAAGACTTCGAAAGTCCGGGCGGTAATCAACTGGGCCTGACGGAACAGCTCCGGCACCTGAATGGTGGCGGCGAGTGCCGTGTCCTTGACCAGCGAAATGAAGCTGTTGCCCAACGGCGGCAACGCCGTGCGCATCGCTTGCGGCAGGATGGCCCGGCGCAGGGTTTGCGCACGGGTCATGCCGATGCTCGCAGCGGCTTCCCACTGGCCACGTTCGATCGAACCGATCGCAGCGCGCAGAATTTCACAGGCATAAGCAGCCATGTTCAGCGAGAAGCCGATCAGCGCTGCTGGTAACGGATCCAGTTCGATTCCCAGTTGCGGGAAGCCGTAATAGATCACGAACAACTGCACCAGCAACGGCGTCCCGCGAAAGAACGACACGTAGACGCGCGCCAGCCAGCTCACTGATTTGAAGCGCGACAGGCGCATCAACGCCAGGCCGAAGCCCAGCAGCAAGCCGAAGAACATCCCGCCGAGGCTGAGGACTACCGTGTAGTACGCGCCCTTGAGCAGAAAGGGCGCGGAGTCCAGCAACAGCGCCGATGTTTCGGCGAGTTGCTGGCTCAACTGCGGGAAGTGCGCTTCGAATTGAAATCCAACTTCCATTATTTAGTGACGTCTGCGTTGAAGTACTTCTCGGACAGCTTCTTCAACGTGCCGTCTGCACGCAGTTCGTCGATGGCCTTGTTCACGGCAGCCAGCAGTTCCGGCTCACCTTTACGCAGGGCAACACCGGCTTCTTGACGGGAGAAGGCTTCACCGGCGGCTACGGTTTTCGGGGCTTTCTTGGCGTATTCCAGCGCGGCCAGACGGTCGATCAGGATGGCGTCGGTGCGACCGTTGTTGAGGTCGGCGAACTTGGTCGGATCATCATCGTAGGTGCGCACGTCAGCGCCTGGCACGTTGGCGCGGACCCATTGTTCGTAGTTGGTGCCCAGGCCGACACCGACTTTCTTGCCGGACAGGTCATTGGCGGTCTTGATGTTCAGTGCGGACTCTTTGCTCTTCAGCACCAGTGCCTGAATCCCGGAAACGGTGTACGGCTCGGAGAAGTCATACTTCTTTTTGCGCTCGTCGGAGATGGTCACCTGGTTGACTACGACGTCCAGACGCTTGGATTCCAGCGCGGCGAGAATGCCGTCCCACTTGGTCGGCTGAATCTTGGCTTTGACGCCGAGTTTTTGCGCGATTGCTTCGGAGAGCTCGACTTCGAAACCGGACAGTTTGCCGTCGGCATCGACGAAGCTGAATGGAGGGTAAGTGCCTTCCAGGCCGACGTTGATAACGCCTTTGTCCTTGATCTGTTGCAGCTGCTCACCGGCGACTGCCTGGCCGATCAGGCCGGCGCTCAGCGCCAGGCCCAGTGAACCCACCAGCAGATTGCGACGTAGTGCGGAAAAATTCATGACGAGCCCCTGTGTTTTCTTATGGAAGACGCTAAAGGAAAGTTGGCGAATGGGTGATTCGTGCGCCTGCGTTATCGTGCCCTAAAGCAGCTTATGCGTCTTGCGCGAAATTCGCCTGCGGCGAGACTATAAGATGTCTGCGTTAGACTTGAAAATACTTAATATTTAATTTGTTAGATCTTATTTGAATATTGATCGTACCCACGCTCTGCGTGGGAATGCCTCTGGGGACGCTCCGCGTTCCAGCTCTAAAAGGGACGCGGAGCGTCCCAGGCTGCATTCCCACGCAGAGCGTGGGGAACGATCTCGTTACAGAAACTCCGTGTAGGCAAACAACGCCGGCGCGCCACCGGTGTGCAAAAAGATGATCGGCCCTTCATCAAAACGCTGACGACCAATCCCATCCAGCAACCCCGCCATCGCCTTGCCGGTATAAACCGGATCAAGCAACACCGCCTCCTGACTCGCCAGCAACTTCACCGCTGCCAACGTCCCGGCATTCGGCTCGCCATAACGCGGACCAAAATATTCGTCCCACAACTCGACCTTGAAACTGGTCGGCAGTTCGACGCCGAGCAGCTCCGCGGTGCGTTCCGCCAGGCCCTGCACCTTCGGCCGTTGATCTTCTTCACTGCGCGAAACCGTCACGCCGATCACCGGCAATTGCGGCAGCACTTCGCTCAACGCCAGGGCCAGACCGCTGTGCGTCCCGGCACTGCCCGAGGCCAACACCACGGCGGCGAAATTCAGGCCGGTGTCTTTGATCTGCTCGGCCAGTTCCAGGCCTGCGCGCACATAACCCAGCGCACCGAGCGCATTTGAGCCGCCAATTGGCACCAGATACGGTTTCTTGCCATTGCTGCGCAAACGCACGGCGAGGGCGGCCAGTTGTTCATCAGCGTTGTCGAGGTTGTCGACCAGCTCGACCTTGGTGTCGAACAGATCCAGCAGCAGGCGGTTGCCGTTGCCGGTGTAGTTGCTGTCGTCGGTGCCCAGCGGATTTTCCAGCAACGCCACACAACCGAGCCCGAGTTTGGCGGCCAGCGCAGCCGTTTGGCGAACGTGGTTCGATTGCAGCGCGCCGGCGGTGATCAGCGTATCGGCGCCTTGTGCCAAGGCATCGGCGGCGAGGTATTCGAGTTTGCGCAACTTGTTGCCACCCATCGCCAGCGGCGTCAGGTCATCGCGTTTGATGTACACCTCGCGGCCTAGCCATGTGGACAGGCGTTCGAGTTTTTCCAGCGGCGTCGGATGGCCGAGCAGGTCGAGACGGTTAAAGCGTTCCAGCTGATTCTTGATCATGAGTCCGTACTGGCGGAGAAAGATGAAAGGACTATAGGCACGCGCTTTTGCAGGGGCAACCGCGAATCGCTTATAGCCAAATGAACTGAGCCCAGCACTATCGGTTCTTAATTCGCCCTCATGAGCATGCCGTAAAGTAGTCGCCGTTGACGCGGCCAGACAGTCCGGCCGCCCGTGAGGAGTCTTTACCGTGAGCGAGCGTTCCAGCCATTGGCAATTGCAGACCATCGTCAGTCAACTGCGCAGCGCGCGGGATCAGTGGCGGGCACAGAACGGCCGGGCGTCCGGCGAGCAGGGTGGTCGCGAGTTGCCGTCGCGGGCGGCGATGGCGGAGATTCTTGAAGCGCTGTGTGGTGCGCTATTCCCGATGCGGTTGGGCCCGGTGGATCTGCGTGAAGAAAGTGAAGATTTCTACGTCGGCCACACCCTCGATGTCGCCCTGAATGCCTTGTTGGCACAAACCCGTCTGGAGCTGCGCTACGTCGCCCGCCACAGCGCGCAGGCCGACACTGAGGTCGAGGCCCGCGCGATTCAAATCGTCCAGGATTTTGCCCTGGCCTTGCCGGGCTTGCGCACGCTGCTCGATACCGATGTGCTCGCGGCCTACCACGGTGATCCGGCGGCGCGCAGCGTTGATGAGGTGTTGCTGTGCTATCCGGGGATTCTGGCGGTGATTCACCATCGTCTGGCGCACCATTTGTATCGCGCCGGGCTGCCGTTGCTGGCACGGATCAGTGCGGAAATCGCCCATTCGGCGACCGGGATTGATATTCACCCGGGGGCGCAGATCGGCCGTAGCTTCTTTATCGATCACGGTACCGGTGTGGTGATTGGTGAAACCGCGATCATTGGCGAGCGCGTGCGGATTTATCAGGCGGTGACGTTGGGTGCCAAACGCTTCCCGGCAGATGAAGACGGTCAGTTGCAGAAGGGCCATCCGCGTCATCCGATCGTGGAAGATGATGTGGTGATTTACGCCGGGGCGACGATTCTCGGACGCATCACCATCGGTAAGGGTTCGACCATTGGCGGCAACGTGTGGCTGACGCGCAGCGTGCCGGCCGGATGCAATCTGACCCAGGCCAACCTGCAGCACGATGACGGCACGCAAAAGTAAGATCCCATGTAGGAGCTGCCGCAGGCTGCGATCTTTTGATCTACAAAAACCACAGCAAAAGATCGCAGCCTTCGGCAGCTCCTACAGGTATGGGCATAAGGCCATGTTGCTGTTGAACGAATTCCTCCAAACCCGCGTCATACACCTCCTTGGGCTACTGTAGGAAAACTACCGCCCAGCCCTGCGATTAGTCCTTACCACCCTATCCATGTTTAACTTGAACGTTCATTCAAGTTAAACCGGTGGTTCGCTGCCCGCTCACAACAGGAGGCTTGCCTTTGCTGAGTCCGATCATTTCAGCCACGTTTCAACCCCTCGAGGTGCACGTTTCATGAGTGCATCGTCTACCCCCGCCAGCGGTCTGGTGCGCATGAATCCGCCGGTGTTCTACTTCGCCGCGACGGTCATTCTGCTGTTTGGTCTCGTCGTTATCGCCATGCCTGAACAGGCCGGCGCCTGGCTGCTGGAAGCGCAAAACTGGGCGGCCAACACGGTCGGCTGGTACTACATGCTCGCGATGACCCTGTATCTGGTCTTCGTGGTGGTCACCGCCTTATCCGGCTACGGCAAGATAAAACTCGGTGCCGACCACGACGAACCCGAATTCAGTTACCTGTCCTGGGCCGGCATGCTGTTCGCCGCCGGGATCAGCATCACGCTGTTCTTCTTTTGCGTCTCGGAACCGCTGACCCACATGTTGCAACCGCCGCAAGGCGAGGCCGGCACGGCGGATGCGGCGCGTCAGGCAATGCAGGTTCTGTTTCTGCACTGGGGCCTGCATGGCTGGGGCGTGTTCGCCTTCGTCGGCATGGCGCTGGCCTACTTCGCTTACCGCCACAACCTGCCGCTGGCGCTGCGCTCGGCGCTGTATCCGCTGATCGGCAAACGCATCAACGGCCCGATCGGTTACGCGGTCGACGGCTTCGGCATCATCGCCACGGTGTTCGGCCTCGGTGCCGACATGGGCTTCGGCGTGCTGCACCTCAACTCCGGTCTCGACTACCTGTTCGGCATCGCTCACACCCAATGGATTCAGGTCGGCCTGATCACGCTGATGATGGGCGCGGCGATCATCGTGGCGGTCTCCGGCGTCGATAAAGGTGTGCGGGTGATGTCCGACATCAACATGCTGCTGGCCTGTGCACTGCTGCTGTTCGTGTTGTTTGCCGGGCCTACCCAGCACTTGCTCAACACTTTGATCCAGAACATCGGCGACTACCTCGGCGCCTTGCCGATGAAGAGTTTCGACCTCTACGCCTACGACAAACCGAGCGACTGGCTCGGCGGCTGGACGGTGTTCTACTGGGCCTGGTGGATTGCATGGTCGCCGTTTGTGGGCCTGTTCATCGCACGGATTTCCCGTGGCCGCACCATCCGTGAATTCGTCTTCGGTGTGCTGTTGATTCCGCTCGGTTTCACCCTCGCGTGGATGTCGATCTTCGGCAACAGCGCCATCGATCAGGTGCTCAACCACGGCATGAGCGCGCTGGGCATGTCGGCCCTCGACAATCCGTCGATGAGTATTTACCTGCTGCTGGAAACTTATCCATGGAGCAAAACCGTCATCGCCGTGACGGTGTTTATCAGCTTTGTGTTCTTCGTCACCTCTGCCGATTCCGGCACCGTGGTGCTCTCGACCCTGTCGGCCAAGGGTGGCAACCCGGACGAAGACGGGCCGAAATGGCTGCGGGTGTTTTGGGGTGCGATGACCGCGCTGATCACCAGTGCGCTGCTGTTCTCCGGCAGCATCGATGCACTGAAGTCAGCGGTGGTGCTGACGTCGTTGCCGTTCTCGCTGATTCTGTTGTTGATGATGTGGGGCCTGCACAAGGCGTTCTATCTCGAGTCGCAGAAGCAGATCGCGCAGTTGCATTCGCTGGCGCCGGTTTCGGGATCGCGGCGTGGCACGGGCGGCTGGCGTCAGCGCTTGAGTCAGGCTGTGCACTTCCCGTCGCGCGACGAGGTGTACCGTTTCATGGACACCACGGTGCGTCCGGCGATTGAAGAAGTGACGGCGGTGTTCGTCGAGAAAGGCCTGAACGTGGTCACCCAGCCGGATCCGGCGAATGACAGCGTCAGCCTGGAAATCGGCCACGGTGATGCGCATCCGTTCATCTATCAGGTGCAAATGCGCGGCTACTTCACGCCGTCGTTCGCGCGTGGCGGGATGGGCTCGAAGCAGCTCAACAATCGCCGCTACTACCGCGCCGAAGTGCATTTGAGCGAGGGCAGTCAGGACTACGATCTGGTCGGCTACACCAAAGAGCAGATCATCAACGACATCCTCGACCAGTACGAACGCCACATGCAGTTCCTGCATCTGGTGCGTTAATTGGCACCTGAGCGCCGGGTCTTTTCAGGACTCGGCGCTCAGCACCATGAACAACACCATCGCCGCCAGCGGCACGCCGAACACCGCACTGCCAATCGCTATTTCCGAACCCAGCGGTTGCTTCGCATGCACCACACCCACCGCGCCATTAATCACCGTCAACGCCAGCCACAGGGCGGCGAAGCTGTAGGCCATGGTCTGCCGGCTGAAACCGATGTGCTCGCCGATGTACAGCATGAGGGCGAGCAGGACCAGGCCGAAGAAAATGATGATGGCGGTGTGCATTGTGGTGCCTGCGGGATGTGCGGTGCCTGATCGGCCGCCATCGCGGGCAAGCCCGCTCCCACAGGTTTCGGGGTTGGACACAAAATTTGTGAACGACGCAGAACCCTGTGGGAGCGGGCTTGCCCGCGATGGGGCTACCTCGGTGTCATATAAAGCATAGCCAATCCAGTCCCCGCCATATTCATCAGGTGCTTTCGCGTTCGATGACTTGGCACTGCAGCAGATTCAGCCGCTGCACCTCGTCGCTTGGTAATACACCGAGACTTTCCAAAACGCGCGTTGCGGCCAGTACGCCAATCTCCAGCGCCGGTGGTTTGATGGTGCTCAGGCTGGGCAGCAGCATCTCGGCGAACGGGTAGTCGCCAAAGCCGAGAACGGCGCAGTCTTCGGGGATTTTCATACCGGCGCGTTGCCCGGCGAGCAGGCCGCCGGCGGCGAGGTTGTCGTTGGCGAAGATGATTGCGTCCGGGCGCGGTGAGGTGTTCATCAAGGCGTCCATCGCCTGCTTGCCGGCCTCGAATGGTGCGCGGTCAGCGTCAGGGGCGAACACCCACGGCTCCAGGCCGGACTCTCGCAAGGTCGCCGCGTAACCGTCGCGGCGCTCCAGGGCGCTGAAGTCTCCCGTTGCGCTGTTCTGCACGAACGCAATGCGTCGATAGCCTTTTCCCAGCAGATACTTCGCCGCCGTCACGCCCACCTGGAAATGCGAAAAACCGATCTGCATCGGCTCGCGATCCGGTTGGTAATCCCAGGTTTCAATCACCGGAATATCCGCCTCGGCGATCATTTTTTCCGTGCCCGCGCTGTGAAAATGGCTGGTCAATACCAGCGCCGCCGGCGCCCAGCCGAGAAACGCGCGCACGGCATTTTCTTCCTGCTCGGTGCTGAAGTAACTCGACGCCAGCAACAGCTGATAACCATAACGACTGAGCGTGTCGCTGAAGCCTTGAATGGTGTTGGCGAAGATCGGCCCGGAAATGTTCGGAATCACCATGCCGACGATTTTCCCCCGCGCCGAGGCCAGCCCGCCAGCTACCAGATTCGGTACATAACCCAACTCTGCTACCACCGCCGCAATCCGCTCGCGACGCTCGGGCGAAACCTGTTCGGGCTGATTGAAATACCGCGACACGGTGATCGCGGAAACCCCGGCCTCGCGCGCCACCACATTCAGGGTCACGCGTCCGGCGCCACGGCGTTTGCGCGGTTTTTCTTCGCTCATGGTTCGATCCTTGTTAAAAACCAAATCGCATATAAAACTAATTTTTCAGTATTGGACGGTCTATGTGCGGATGGCCAATATTGGTGATGTTAGCGCTAACAAAGCGCGTTGTCTGCTACTCGCTCGAGCGAATGCCCAAGACACCGATTCAGGCGCTGTCGTCGCAGAACGGCAGCGGATCAGGGCCAATTTCGAGCGGGCAGAACATGCACAACATTCCTGGGGCGACACACAAACTGGCGCAGTCGATTCGCGCCGCTGGCTGGTTACTGACGGGGCTGGCGGCGCTGCCGTTGCCCAATGCATTCGCTGCTGACAGCAGCGATCAGGAGCCGACGCTGAAGTCGGTCACCGTCACCGCGACCCGCCGCGAAGAGTCGCTGCAAAAAGTGCCGGTCGCGGTTTCGGTGATCGACGGCGAGCAGCTCGAACGCGATAACCGCAACGGCGTGGCAAGCATCGTTCAGCAAGTGCCGTCGCTGAATTTCCGCACCGGCGCGTCGAACAAAGACACCTCGTTGTTTGTGCGTGGCGTCGGCACGATTTCCACCTCGCCGGGCGTTGAGCCAACCGTGGCGACGGTGATTGATGGCGTGGTGTATGCGCGTCCGGGACAGGCAACCATGGATCTGCTCGATCTTGAGCGCGTCGAGGTTTTACGTGGCCCGCAAGGCACACTGTTCGGCAAGAACGCCTCGGCTGGCGTGCTCAACATCACCAGCAAGGCACCCACCGCCGAGACCCACGGCTACATCGATCAGTCGTACTACAGCGGCAACGAAAGCCGCACCCGATTCGGCCTCGGCGGCAGCCTGATTCCGGACACGTTGAAAGGCTCGATCAGCACGCTGTTCGGCACCTACGACGGCAACGTCGACAACCAACACAACGGTCAGGAGGTCAACGGCTACAACCATCGCGGTGTGCGTGGCAAACTCGAATTCACCCCGAATGACGACGTCACTTTCACCCTGATCGCCGACTACATGCAGTCCCACGACGACGGCCCCAATGGCGTGGTCAGCAAGTCGCTGACCCCGGCCTTCGCCAACGCGCTGAGCCCGGCGTATGCCTCCAGCCACAACCGCGACATCAACACCGACACTCGCTCTCACGTTGAAGACATCAACAAAGGTTTGTCCGGCCAGCTTGACTGGCAACTGGGCGATTACACCCTGACGTCGATCACCGCTTGGCGTGGTTGGGACAACACGCAGTATCAGGACGGCGACCGACTCGGCACGGTGACCGCAGCGTTTCCCGGCACGGCTGACAAGGGCGATCTGGCCTTCGATCAATACTCGCAAGAGCTGCGTCTGGCTTCACCGAAAGGCGAATTTCTTGAATACGTCGGCGGCCTGTTCTACATGCACGGCAAGGACGAAGAGACCTATCAGCGCACGCTGACCACCACCTCGCGCACCGACCGTGGCGTCGCCGATTACAGCACCACTAGCGACAGTTACGCGGTGTTCGGCGAGAGCACGCTGAACTTCACTTCGGACTTTCGCGGCATCGCCGGCCTGCGCTACACCCACGATGATCTTGAATACGATCACCGCCGCGTGTCGACGTCGGCCACCACCGTCAGCGGTATCCAACCGGCGACCAGCAGCTCAGGTTCTGTCGATGAAGATGGCTGGTCCGGCCGCCTCGGTGTGCAGTACGACTTGAGCGATGCAGTCACCACTTACCTGACCTATTCGCGCGGCTACAAAGGCCCGGCCTACAACGTGTTTTTCAACATGCAGCCGCGCGACACCGAAGCCCTCAAACCGGAGACTTCGAATACCTGGGAGGCGGGCATCAAAGCCACGTCCTGGAACAATCGCCTGACTACCAACCTCGCGGTGTTCCACAGCGAGTACGACAACTACCAGGCGAACTTCTTCGATACCGTCGCCGGGCAGGTGGTGACGCGTCTGATCAACGCCGGCAGCGTCAGCACCGAAGGCGTCGAACTCGATTACGCCCTGCAAGCGACCCAGCAACTGAAACTGTCCGGCGCACTGGCCTACACCCGCGCACGAATCGACGAATTCGCCTGCCCGGCGGGCGCGGCGGCGTCGTGCAACGTCAACGGCAAACCGCTGCCATTCAGCCCGGACTGGAAAAGCTACGTACGCGCCGACTACACGATCCCGCTGGATAACGGTCTGGATATCGAACTCGGCACCGACTACAGCTGGCAGAGCGAAGTGCAGTACGACATCAGCCAGAACGTCGACACCAAACAGGGCGCTTACGGTATCTGGAACGCCAGTGTCGCACTCGCCGATTACAGCAATGGCTGGCGTGTCGCCTTGCTCGGCAAAAACCTCGCTGACAAGTCTTACTCGCCGGTGCTCGCCAGCGGTGGCAACTACATCTACCGCGCCGTGCCACGCGATGACGAGCGCTACTTCGGCGTGCAATTGCGCAAGGATTTTTAAGATGAGCAGACAGTTGAAACTCGGCGCATTTCTCATGGCCACCGGGCACCACGTGGCGGCGTGGCGTCATCCGGATGTGCCGGCGAATGCGGGACTGGATTTCGCCCATTACAAACGGCTGGCGCAAATTGCCGAAGCGGCGAAGTTTGATGCGTTGTTTGTTGCTGACAGCGTTGCCGCGCCGACCCAGGACATCGCCAGTCGCATGGCGCGCTCTGATCACTTTGAGCCGTTGACGTTGCTCTCGGCGCTGAGTGCGGTGACCGAGCACATCGGTCTGATTGCGACGGCGACTACCAGTTACAACGAGCCGTATCACGTGGCGCGCAAATTCGCTTCGCTCGATCATCTATCAGGTGGGCGAGCGGGGTGGAATCTGGTGACTTCGGACAATGCTGCCGAGGCGCTGAATTTCGGCCGCGAAGAACATATTGGCCATGCCGAGCGCTACAGCCGTGCGCGCGAGTTTCATCAGGTGGTCACCGGGCTCTGGGACAGTTGGGAGGACGATGCGTTTGTGCGCGACAAGGCGAGCGGGGCGTATTACGAGCCTGCGAAGTTGCATGTGCTGGATCATGTCGGCGAGCACTTCCGGGTCAAAGGCCCACTGAACGTTGCGCGCTCGCCGCAGGGGCAACCGGTGATCGTGCAGGCCGGATCTTCCGAGACTGGGCGTGAATTGGCGGCGCAGACGGCAGAAGTGGTGTTTACCGCGCAGACCTCGCTGGCCAACGCTCAGGCGTTTTACGCCGACCTCAAGGGACGTCTGCCCAAGTACGGTCGCAGCGCCGATTCGCTGAAAATCATGCCCGGGGTTTTTGTCGTGGTTGGCCGCACCGAAGCCGAAGCGCAGGAAAAATGTGAAACGTTTCAGCAATTAGTCGAACCCGAGGTTGGCGTCGCGTTGCTTGGGCGTATGCTGGGCAACTTCGATTTGTCGAAGTACCCGCTGGACGGGCCGTTGCCCGAATTGCCACTGACCGAAAGCGGCCAGCAGAGTCGGCAGAAATTGCTCACTGAGCTGGCGGGGCGGGAGAACCTCAGCCTCGCCGAGTTGGGCCGCAAGATTGCTGGCGGGCGCGGGCATTATAGCCTGGTCGGTACGCCTGAGCAGATTGCTGATCGTTTGCAGGAATGGTTTGAACAGCGCGCTGCGGACGGCTTCAACTTGCTGGTGCCGCACCTGCCGGGCGGGCTCGAAGACTTCGCCAACGGCGTGGTGCCGGAACTGCAACGGCGTGGGTTGTTCAGAACGGAATACGAGGGCCGGACGTTACGCCAGAACCTTGGCCTGGCCCGACCTGTAAACCGTTTCGCATGATTGGTAGGGCTTTTGTGGTGAGGGGATTTATCCCCGACGGGTGGCGGAGCCGCCCCAAGACCTGAAACCTCGGTCAACCTGATGTACCGAGTGCGCTGGTTTTACGACTGCTTCGCAGCCGATCGGGGATAAATCCCCTCGCCACAAAGGTGTTCGGTTTCTGATGACTAAAAGACAGACAAGAGAGGATTCGATGACTTACACCGCTGCCGAAAATCGCTATGACTCCATCCCTTACCGCCGCGTCGGCCGCAGCGGTCTGGTGCTGCCGGCGCTGTCGCTGGGCCTGTGGCACAACTTCGGTGACAGCACGCCGATCGACACCCAGCGCTCCCTGCTGCGCACCGCGTTCGACCTGGGTATCAACCACTTCGACCTGGCCAACAACTACGGCCCGCCGTACGGCAGCGCCGAGATCAATTTCGGTCGTCTGCTGCGTGAAGACTTCAAGCAATACCGCGACGAACTGATCATCTCCAGCAAGGCCGGTTGGGACATGTGGCCCGGCCCTTACGGTCAGGGCGGCGGCTCGCGCAAATACGTGCTGGCCAGCCTCGACCAGAGCCTGCAACGCCTGGGTCTGGACTATGTGGATATCTTCTATTCGCACCGCTTCGACCCGGACACCCCACTGGAAGAAACCGCCAGCGCCCTCGCCACTGCCGTGCAGCAGGGCAAGGCGTTGTACATCGGGATCTCGTCGTATTCCGGCGTGAAAACCCGTGAAATGGCGGCGTTGTTGAAAGAGTGGAAAGTGCCGCTGCTGATTCACCAACCGGCGTACAACCTGCTCAATCGCTGGGTGGAAAAGGATCTGCTCGATACCACCGATGAACTCGGTACTGGCGTGATCGCGTTCACTCCGTTGGCGCAGGGTCTGCTCACCGACAAATACCTCAACGGCGTGCCGGCGGATGCGCGGGTCAATCGTCCGGGCGGTGGTTCGTTGCAGGCTTCGCACTTGTCCGAGGCCAACATCGCTCACGTGCGCGCACTGAACGAGATCGCCAAGCGTCGTGGTCAGAGTCTGGCGCAACTGGCGCTGGCGTGGACGCTGCGCGATCCTCGGGTGACCTCGGCACTGATCGGCGCTAGCCGGCCGGAGCAGATTATCGAGAACGTTGGGGCGTTGAAGAATCTGAGTTTTAGCGCGGAAGAGCTGGCGGAGATTGACCGGTTTGCCCAGGAGGGCGGGATCAATCTGTGGGAGAAGCCTTCGACGGCGGAGTGAGCCTCTCGAAGCTGATCGTTCCCACGCTCCGCGTGGGAATGCATCCACGGACGCTCCGCGTTCGGCTTTAGACGGGACGCAGAGCGTCCCGGGCGGCGTTCCCACGCAGAGCGTGGGAACGATCAAGGTAGGAGCTGCCGCAGGCTGCGATCTTTTGATCCTAAAAAAAAGGCACATCCCCCAGCACTGTCGCCCGCTGCATCACCCGCCGCGCCGGGCGGTAGTCATCCACCGCGTAATGCTGCGTCACGCGGTTGTCCCAGAAAGCAATATCGTCCTGCTGCCAGCGCCAGCGAATGGTGAATTCCGGCCGTGTTGCATGGGCGAACAGGAACTTCAGAATCGCCTCGCTCTCGGTTTCCGACAGCTCATTGATCTTCGACGTGAAGCCTTCGTTGACGAACAGCGAGCGCCGCCCACTGACCGGATGCGTGCGAATCACCGGGTGTGACAGCGGTGGATTCTTGCGCCGTGCTTCTTCCCACTGCGCCAATGCTTCTGGCGTGTTGCCGTAACGTTCCAGCGGAAACGAGCGCGTGAAGTCGTGAGTCGCAGTCAGGCCTTCAAGCAAACCTTTCAGCGGCGCTGACAGCGCTTCATACGCAGCAATCCCGCTGGCCCACAACGTGTCGCCGCCAAACTCCGGCAGCAACTTGGCGCTGAGCACCGCGCCCATCGCCGGCGTCGGCAGGAAGGTCACGTCGGTGTGCCAGATCGCGTTGTCGCGCACGTCGGTGACGGCGGTGTCGAGGATCAACACTTCCGGCTGTTCCGGCACGTTCGGGTAGATCGGGTGAATGTGCAGGTCACCGAAGTACGCCGCAAAGCGCGCCTGTTGTGGCGGTTCGATTGGTTGGTTGCGGAAGAACAAAACCTGGTATTTGAGCAGCGCCTGCTCGATCGCGTCGCGGTGTTCCAGGCTCAGTGGCTGGCTGATGTCGACGCCGCTGATCTGTGCGCCGAGGGCCGAGCTTAATGGGGTGATGTCGAGGCTGCTCATGGTCTTTCTCTTCAATTGCGGATAACCACCTCCCTGTAGGAGCTGCCGCAGGCTGCGATCTTTTGATCTTGATCTTTTTAAAAGCAAGATCAAAAGATCGCAGCCTGCGGCAGCTCCTACAGGGGGGTGATTCAAAAGATGTTTTAGTGGGCCTGGCCGTGCCACGGCACCAGTTTGCGCTGCAGGGCGCGCAGGCCCATTTCCATGGCGAAGGCGATCAGGGCGATGACCAGAATCCCCAGCACCACAACGTCGGTGACCAGAAATTGCGCGGCCGATTGCACCATAAAGCCTAAACCGCTGGTGGCAGCGATCAGTTCGGCGGCGACCAGCGTCGACCAGCCAACACCCAGACCAATGCGCACGCCAGTGAGAATGTCCGGCAACGCGCTCGGCAATATCACATGACGAATCAGCTGCAAACGCGTCGCACCCAACGACTGCGCCGCGCGCAATTTAGCCGGGTCAACCGTGCGCACGCCGGTGGCGGTAGCGATGGCAATCGGCGCGAAAATCGCCAGATAAATCAACAGCACTTTCGACAACTCGCCGATGCCGCACCAGATCACGATCAGCGGCAGATAAGCCAACGGCGGAATCGGCCGGTAGAACTCGATCAGCGGATCAAGCACACCGCGGGCGATGCGGTTGGCACCGATAGCAATGCCCACCGGCACAGCGGTCAAAATCGCGAAACCAAGGCCCAGACCGATGCGGCTCAGGCTCGCACCAAGGTGCTGCCACAACGTCGAATCCATGTAACCGGTAGTCGCCAGCAACCAACCCTTTTGCAGCACGGCGGACGGTGGCGGCAGGAACAGCGGCTCGATCAATCCAGTGGCAGTCACCGCCCACCAGATCGCTAACAATGCAAACAAGGTCAGCAAGCTGATCCAGCGCGTGCTGAGGCTGCGGCGCAGCGGAGTCACCACCGATGCGCTGACCGGTTTTACCGCAGCCGAGGAAACGTCGTAACTGCTCATGCGCGCTCCTGCCGTTGCCCGGCGCTGCGTTGCGAGAACACTTTGCTCAGCACGTGTTCGCGGGTTTCGATAAAGCGCGGATCGGATTTGATCGCGCGGGCGGACTCGCCAGCGGCGTAACGCTGACCGAAATCCAAGTGCAGACGCTCAACGATCTGCCCCGGATTCGGCGCGAGCAGAATCAGGTCAGTGGCGAGGAACACCGCTTCTTCAATGTCGTGGGTAATCAGGAAAACCGGCTTGGCGGTGCGCTGCCAGACTTGCAGCAACAGCTCCTGCATCTGTTCGCGGGTGAACGCGTCGAGCGCGCCGAAGGGTTCGTCCATCAGCAATACGCGCGGGTCAGCAGCGAGGGCGCGGGCGAGGCCGACGCGTTGTTTCTGGCCACCGGAGAGTTGCCAGATGCGGCGGCTTTCGAAACCGGAAAGATCGACCAACGCGAGCATTTCGCGGGCGATCTTTTCGCGCTTGTCCTTAGCGACGCCGGCCAGCTCCAGACCGAATGCGACGTTGGCCAACACGTCCTGCCAAGGCAGCAACGCGTCGTCCTGGAACACCACGCCACGTTCGGCGCTCGGGCCTTTGACCGGCACGCCGTCGAGGGTGATGCGCCCGGCACTCGGTTCGACGAAACCGGCAATCAGGTTCAACAGCGAAGTCTTGCCACTGCCGGACGGGCCGAGGGCGACCAGCAATTGCTGAGGCCCCAGGGTCAGAGAAATATCCGCCAGCACCGGTGTCGGGCTGCCCGGGTACTGTGCGCTGATGCGCTCCAGCTGTAGCAAGGCCATCGCGGTTAACTCCCGATCAGTTGGTGATGAATTTGGCGCTGACGTACGGCGCGTAGTCCGGCAGAACGGCTTCGACCTTGCCTTGCTCCTTGAGGAACGCAGCGGTGTCGGTGATGGCTTTGGTGGTCGGCGCGCCGAGGGTGACGACCTGGTCAGCGGCGAGCGGGTAGACGTTGCCTTGCAGCAGCAATGGGATGTCGCTGGCCTTGGCGCCAGAGAGTTTCACCAATTTGTCGACGTTGGATTGATCGGCGAGCCAGGCTTTCGGGTCTTTGCGGTAGTCGGCGTAGGCGTCGAGGGTGACCTTGGCGAACGCGGTGACGATTTCCGGGTGCTTCTCGGCGAAGTCTTTGCGCACGATCCACGCATCGAAGGTTGGCGCGCCAAACTTGGCCAGCTCGCCGGAAGTGATCAGCACTTTGCCGTTTTCCTTGGCCACACCGAGTGCCGGATCCCACACGTAGGTGGCGTCGATATCACCGCGTTTCCACGCGGCGATGATCGCTGGAGGGGCGAGGTTGAGCACAGTGACTTTCGAAGGATCGATGTTCCAGTGCTTCAGCGCCGCGAGCAGGCTGTAGTGACCGGTGGACACGAACGGCACGGCGATTTTCTTGCCGACCAGATCTTGCGGGGTCTTGATGCCGGAACCGTCGCGGGCGACCAGCGCTTCGGCAGCGCCGATCTGAGTGGCGATGAGGAAGGTTTCGACCGGGACTTTGCGGGTGATCGCGGCGGTCAGCGGGCTCGAACCGAGGTAGCCGATCTGCACGTCACCAGAGGCGATGGCAGCGATGATGTCGGCGCCGTTATCGAACTTGCGCCAGGCAATGTCGGCTTTGGTGGCCTTTTCGTAAGCGCCGTCGGCCTGAGCGACTTTCGCCGGGTCAACGGTAGTTTGGTAGGCGACGGTGAGGTCGGCGGCCTGAGCCAGAAAACTCGCGGCGGCCAGGGAGGCTGCGGCGAGCAGGCGAAGCGGAAAATTCAGTTTCATTGAAAAGCTCCATATCAGGCGACCGAGCGTCGGCGTGAAAGGAGACTAAATGATCTAAGAATCAGTAAATAAATAACTTTTTCGAATGAGCTTATGAGCGGAAAAATCTAAGCCTTAGGGGGAACTGGCGCTTTTGTGGCGAGGGGATTTATCCCCGTTCGGCTGCGCAGCAGCCGTAAGACCTTCCTATACGGTGTATCGGATAAATCGCGTATCTGGCTTTTGGGGCTGCTGCGCAGCCCAACGGGGATAAATCCCCTCGCCACAGGAACCAGTCAGCACACAATTTGTGTTCTGACAGATCAGTTACTGATCGCCAGAATGCTCGCCTGATACGACCCGACAAACACATCAAAATCGCCCACCTCGTTCTGCTCCAGCTCAGCCTGCGCAGCCAGCGAAGTACGCGCCAGCTCCTCAAACTTCGCCTGCTCATCCGCCGCCAAAGGCTCGCTACGGAAAAACTCCGCATGCGCCTGGCTCTGACGCAACGAGAACTGCGCAAAGCTTTCCTTATGCTCAGCCATCGCCGCCAAAACCTGCGCGGACGGCGTCAGGGACGGATCGCTGACTTTGGCCAGTTGCGCATCCAGTGCCTTGCTGTGCGCATCGCCGCCATGGCTCTGATCCAGCAACGCCGCCAGCGGGGCGATTTGTTCCAGCAGTTCGGCAGCCCAGGTCTTCATCTCGACCGACTCACCGTCACGCTGCAACTCCAGACCCGGACGACGACCTTCCTTGACCACGCTGAGGAAGTTCGACGTCGCATTGCCACATGAAGTGTTGGTCAGCAGCGGGCTATCGTTCAGCGCGCAGAACAGCAGGAACGCGTCGAGGAAGCGCGATTCGGTGAGGTCGATGCCCATCGGCAGGAACGGGTTGATGTCCAGGCAGCGCACTTCGACGTACTGAATGCCACGGGCCACCAGCGCCTGAATCGGCCGCTCGCCGGTGTAGGTCACGCGTTTCGGGCGGATGTTGGAGTAGTACTCGTTTTCGATCTGCAGGATGTTGGTGTTGAGTTGCACCCACTCGCCATCCTTGTGCGTGCCGACTTCAACGTACGGCGCGTACGGCGTGGCGACGGCTTTGCGCAGGCTGTCGGTGTAACTCGCCAGATCGTTGTAGCACGGCGTCAGACCGGCCTGAGCGTTGCTCTGGTAACCGAGGTCGCTCATGCGCAGGCTGGTCGCGTACGGTAAGTACAAGGTGTCCGGATCGAGCTGTTCCAACTGATGCGAACGACCACGCAGGAAACCGGCGTCCAGCGCAGGCGAGGCACCGAACAGGTACATCAGCAGCCAGCTGTAGCGGCGGAAATTACGGATCAGCGCGATGTAGGAAACCGACTGGAAATCGCGATCCGTGCCGACAAACCCTTCGGTTTCACGCAGCAGCGGCCAGAGCTTTTCCGGCAGGGAAAAGTTGTAGTGAATCCCGGCAATGCACTGCATGGTCTTGCCGTAGCGCAGGGCCAGGCCCTTGCGGTAGACGTACTTGAGCTGACCGATGTTGGAGGTGCCGTAATAGGCGATCGGGATGTCTTCCTCGGCCGGCAACGGGCACGGCATCGATGGACTCCACAGGTACTCGTTGCCGAGTTTGCTGTAGGCAAAACGGTGAATCTTGTCCAGGCTCGCCAGCGTATCAGCCGGGTCGGGCAGGGCGGGCGTGATGAATTCCAGCAGCGACTCGGAGTAGTCGGTGGTGATCTGTTCGTTGGTCAGCGCGGAACCCAAGGCTTCGGGGTGCGGCGTTTGCGCCAGGCGACCTTCGCTGGTCACGCGCAGGCATTCACGTTCGATACCGTGCAGGCACTGCTCGAGCAGAGAGAGGTTAGCGCGCTCGCCGAGCAGAGCCAGGCGGCGGTTGAGAAGTTCGCTCAATTTGGATTCCTTCACGCGTCAGTCGCCCCAATATGGGGGTGGGCAGGACGGTCTACAAGGGTGAAGTTAAAACTGGCGTTTTCGCCTGGTTTTTCTAACCGGTCAGCCGCACACATACCTGTAGGAGCTGCCGCAGGCTGCGATCTTTTGATCTTGCTCTTGGAAAACAAAATCTAAAGATCGCAGCCTGCGGCAGCTCCTACAGGATTCGTTGCGCCGAAATTAACTCAAAATGATGACCGGTAGCTACAGGACAGCGAACGTGCCTTGTGCTTTTGCGACCAGTTTGTCGCCCTGCATCACGTCGGCTTCAACCACCAACGTGCGGCGGCCCGGGTGGATGACCCGCGCCGTGCACATGACCTCGCCGTCGGAAACGGCGCGGATGTAGTTGATCTTGCACTCGATGGTCGCGCTCTGCTGATCGAAGCCGTGAGTGCTGGAACAGGCCAGCCCCATGGCGATGTCGACCAGACTGAACAGCGCGCCACCGTGCAATTTGCCGCCGCGATTGCGCAGTTCCGGTTCCAGCACCAGGGCGACTTGCGCCACCCCGGTTTCCAGGCTGTGCAGGCGGCAGCCCAACAGCTTGAAAAACGCGCTCTCGACGAGCCCGGCCGGAATTTCCATCAGCGTTTCTTCAATTGCTTGGCGTTGGCGAACAGCGAAGCCATCGCGTTGTTCACCGGGGCGGCGGTGGCGGTTTCCTTGCGTGGCGCGTTGTTCGACGGCTGGCGTTGCGCCGAGCCCGGACGCGAGCCACGGGCACCGTCGATCTTCTCGCCCGGAGTGTCGCCCATGCGCATCGACAGGCCGACGCGTTTGCGTGGTATGTCGACTTCCATGACCTTCACTTTCACCACGTCACCGGCCTTCACCGCTTCGCGTGGATCCTTGATGAACTTCTCCGAGAGCGCCGAGATGTGCACCAGACCGTCCTGATGCACGCCGATGTCGACGAAGGCACCGAACGCGGTCACGTTAGTGACCACGCCTTCAAGGATCATCCCCAGTTGCAGGTCTTTCAGGTCTTCAACGCCTTCCTGGAACTCGGCTGTCTTGAACTCCGGACGCGGGTCGCGGCCCGGTTTTTCCAGCTCTTGCAGAATGTCGGTGACGGTGGGCAGACCAAAGGTCTCGTCGGTGAATTTCTTCGGATCCAGACGCTTGAGGAAGCTTGCGTCGCCGATCAACGAGCGGATGTCGCGGTCGGTTTCAGCGGCAATACGCTGCACCAGCGGATAGGCTTCCGGGTGAACGGCCGAGGAATCCAGCGGGTTGTCGCCGTTCATCACGCGCAAGAAACCGGCCGCCTGTTCGAAGGTTTTTTCGCCCAGACGCGCGACTTTCTTCAGGGCTGCACGGGTTTTGAACGCGCCGTGCTCATCGCGGTGAGTCACGATGTTCTGCGCCAGCGTCGAGTTGAGGCCGGAAATACGGGCCAGCAGCGCCACCGAAGCGGTGTTTACATCAACGCCGACGGCGTTTACGCAGTCTTCAACTACCGCATCCAGACCGCGCGCCAGTTTCAGTTGCGAAACGTCGTGCTGGTACTGGCCGACACCGATGGATTTCGGATCGATTTTCACCAGTTCTGCCAGTGGATCCTGCAGACGGCGGGCGATGGACACGGCGCCACGGATCGACACGTCGAGATCCGGGAACTCCTTGGCCGCCAGTTCCGATGCCGAGTACACCGACGCGCCGGCCTCGGAAACCATGACCTTGGTCATCTTCATCGCCGGGTATTTTTTGATTAGTTCGATCGCCAGTTTGTCGGTCTCGCGGCTGGCGGTGCCGTTGCCGATGGCGATCAGGTCAACCGAGTGCTTGGCGCACAGGGCGGCCAGGATGGCGATGGTCTGATCCCACTTGTTGTGCGGCACGTGCGGGTAAACCGTGGCGTGATCAAGCAGCTTGCCGGTGGAGTCGACCACGGCCACCTTGCAACCGGTACGCAGGCCCGGATCGAGGCCCAGAGTAGCGCGCGGGCCGGCCGGGGCGGCCAGCAGCAGGTCGTGCAGGTTGTGGGCGAACACGTTGATCGCCTCGGTTTCGGCGCCGTCACGCAGTTCGCCGAGCAGGTCGGTTTCCAGGTGCGTGTAGAGCTTGACCTTCCACGTCCAGCGCACCACTTCGCCGAGCCATTTGTCGGCCGGGCGGTTCTGGTTCTGGATGTTGAATTGCTGGCCGATCATGCCTTCGCACGGGTGCATGGTGCCCGGCAGCTCGTCGCCGACTTTCAGCGCAGAACTGAGGATGCCTTCGTTGCGGCCACGGAAAATCGCCAGCGCGCGGTGCGACGGCATGCTTTTCAGTGGTTCGTCGTGTTCGAAGTAGTCGCGGAACTTGGCGCCTTCCTCTTCTTTGCCGGCGATAACGCGGGCACTGAGGGTGGCTTCCTGTTTCAGGTAGTTACGCAGTTTTTCCAGCAGGCTGGCGTCTTCGGCGAAACGTTCCATGAGGATGTATTTGGCGCCTTCGAGGGCTGCCTTGACATCGGCCACGCCTTTTTCGGCATCGACGAAGCGTGCGGCTTCGGTTTCCGGGGCCAGGTTCGGGTCGTTGAACAGGCCGTCCGCGAGATCGCCGAGGCCGGCTTCCAGGGCGATCTGGCCCTTGGTGCGGCGCTTCTGCTTGTACGGCAGGTACAAGTCTTCGAGGCGGGTCTTGGTGTCGGCAAGCTTGATGTCGCGCTCAAGTTGCGGGGTGAGTTTGCCTTGCTCCTCGATGCTGGCGAGGATGCTGATGCGCCGTTCGTCGAGTTCTCGCAGGTAGCGCAGACGCTCTTCCAGATGACGCAACTGGGTGTCATCGAGGCTGCCGGTGACTTCTTTTCGGTAACGGGCGATGAAGGGAACGGTTGAGCCTTCATCGAGTAGCGCGACGGCCGCTTCGACCTGTTGTGGGCGTACGCCGAGTTCCTCGGCGATGCGGCTGTTGATGCTGTCCATAAAACCACCTGACATATTGTGAAAGCAGGCTCGCAGGCACGGAAATAAAGGCCCGGAGTCTGGTTGAGCGGCATGAAGATGGCCGCTGCCTGGGTCAAAAGGCACCCCATTGACCCGTGAAATCGAACAATTACTGCGGTTGCCATGAAAAAAACCGGCTGCCACCTGCGGTAACGATTCAGACGTTGCCTGGCACAAAACGCCGCGCATTATAACCAGCGTTCTGTCATTCGGGGGCGTTGCAGTCTGTAGGCATAAACCCCGGTTTTCTGGCAGTGAAGGAAAAATCTGCTAACAATGCACACGGTGCGTATAACGGCAGCTACGCCATAATGCGCGCCGAGCTAAAAGGAGCATCCAATGAGCAGCACTGCACAAACTGCTGAAGGCGAAAAAATTCTTATCGTTGATGACGATCCGGGGCTGAGCAGCCTGCTGGAACGTTTCTTCGTCAGCAAGGGCTACCGCGCCCGTACCGTTCCGAACACCGAGCAGATGGATCGTCTGTTGTCGCGTGAGGTGTTCAATCTGGTCGTACTCGACCTGATGCTGCCGGGCGAAGACGGCCTGACCGCTTGCCGCCGTCTGCGCGCCGCGAACAATCAGATCCCGATCATCATGCTCACCGCCAAAGGCGATGAGATCAGCCGCATCAAGGGCCTGGAACTGGGCGCCGATGACTATCTGGCCAAGCCGTTCAACCCGGACGAGCTGATGGCCCGGGTCAAAGCCGTTCTGCGTCGTCAGGCCGCACCGGTGCCGGGCGCGCCGGGCAGTGAAGACGAAAACGTCACCTTCGGTGATTACGTGTTGTCGCTGGCCACCCGGGAACTGAAGCGCGGCGACGAAGTGCACATGCTCACCACTGGTGAGTTTGCGGTACTCAAGGCCCTGGTGATGAACGCGCGTCAGCCGCTGACCCGCGACAAGCTGATGAACCTGGCCCGTGGCCGCGAATGGGATGCCCTCGAGCGTTCCATCGACGTGCAGATCTCGCGTCTGCGCCGGATGATCGAACCCGATCCATCCAAGCCGCGCTACATCCAGACTGTCTGGGGCGTGGGCTACGTGTTCGTACCGGATGGCGCCGCCACCAAGTGATCGGCGATTTGTAGGAGCGGGTCTGTGGGCCGGGTTGAATGACCTGCCCCGCAGACTCGCAATCCGCAATATGCGAGCATTGCTCGCTCCTGCAAGTGTGTAGCGGTTATTCATGAAAACCCCCGTCTGGTTCCCCCAAAGCTTTTTCTCCCGCACCCTCTGGCTGGTGCTCATCGTCGTGCTGTTTTCCAAGGCGCTGACTCTGGTTTATCTGTTGATGAACGAAGACGTGCTGGTGGATCGCCAATACAGCCACGGCGTCGCCCTGACGCTGCGCGCCTATTGGGCCGCCGACGAAGAAAACCGCGCGAAGATTGCCGATGCCGCGACCCTGATCCGCGTGGTCGGTGCCGGTGTGCCGGAAGGCGAACAGCATTGGCCGTACAGCGAAATCTACCAGCGGCAGATGCAGGCGGAGCTGGGTGCCGACACCGAAGTGCGTTTGCGCATGCATTCGCCGCCAGCGCTGTGGGTCCGCGCGCCGAGCCTCGGTGATGGCTGGCTGAAAGTGCCGTTGTATCCGCATCCATTGCGCGGCCAGAAAATCTGGAACGTGCTCGGCTGGTTCCTCGCCATCGGCTTGCTGTCGACGGCGTCGGCATGGATTTTCGTCAGCCAGCTCAACCAGCCGTTGAAGCGTCTGGTGTTTGCCGCCCGGCAACTCGGTCAGGGCCGCAGTGTGCGTCTGCCGATCAGCGATACGCCGAGCGAAATGACCGAGGTGTATCGCGCGTTCAACCAGATGGCCGAAGACGTCGAGCAGGCCGGCCGCGAGCGCGAGTTGATGCTGGCGGGGGTTTCCCACGACTTGCGCACGCCGTTGACCCGCTTGCGGCTGTCGCTGGAACTGATGGGCGATCGCAACGACCTGACTGACGACATGGTGCGTGACATCGAGGACATGGACGCGATTCTCGACCAGTTCCTCGCATTCATTCGCGATGGTCGTGACGAGTCGGTGGAAGAGGTCGATCTTACGGATCTGGTGCGCGAAGTGGCTGCGCCGTACAACCAGAATGAAGAGAAGGTGCATTTACGTCTGGAGCCGATCCAGCCGTTTCCGTTGCGTCGCGTATCGATGAAACGTTTGCTGAACAATCTGATCGGCAACGCCTTGAACCATGCGGGCGGTAGCGTTGAAGTTGCTGCGTATGTGTCCGGCGACGTCAGCGCGCCGTACGTGGTGTTGAGCGTGATGGACCGGGGGGCTGGGATTGATCCTTCGGAGCTTGAGGCGATCTTCAACCCGTTTACTCGTGGTGATCGTGCGCGAGGCGGGAAGGGCACAGGGTTGGGCTTGGCGATCGTGAAGCGGATTGCTTCGATGCACGGCGGCAATGTTGAGCTGCGTAATCGTTCCGGCGGTGGGCTGGAGGCGCGGGTAAGGTTGCCGCTTGGGTTGATGCTGCCTCGGGATGCCGTTTAACGGCTGAAAAAAAGATCGCAGCCTGCGGCAACTCCTACAGGAAACACATTCCCATGTAGGAGCTGCCGCAGGCTGCGATCTTTTGCTTTTA
This sequence comes from Pseudomonas sp. SM4, assembly GCF_051913165.1. Classification (NCBI taxonomy): domain Bacteria; kingdom Pseudomonadati; phylum Pseudomonadota; class Gammaproteobacteria; order Pseudomonadales; family Pseudomonadaceae; genus Pseudomonas; species Pseudomonas sp. SM4. The sequence goes on from NZ_JBODOE010000004.1 coordinate 40,416, forward strand.
GCCTTTGCCTTTGGTGCGCGTCATATTCGGCCCGCCATTCTTTTCCAGATGCTCAATGATGATCCCCGCCACATTCTTCCCTGTGGTGGTTTCGATCCCTTCCAGCCCCGGCGACGAGTTCACTTCCATCACCAGCGGCCCGTGATTGGAGCGCAGGATATCCACCCCCGCCACCGACAACCCCATGACCTTCGCTGCACGCAACGCCGTCATGCGTTCTTCCGGCGTAATCTTGATCAGGCTGGCGCTGCCGCCACGGTGCAGGTTGGAGCGGAACTCGCCCGGTTTCGCCTGCCGCTTCATCGCCGCGATGACTTTGTCACCCACCACAAAGCAACGAATATCCGCGCCGCCGGCTTCCTTGATGTATTCCTGAACCATGATGTTCTGCTTCAGGCCCATGAACGCCTCGATCACCGATTCGGCCGCGGTCGCGGTTTCACACAACACCACACCGATGCCCTGGGTGCCTTCCAGTACTTTGATCACCAGCGGCGCGCCGTTGACCATGTCGATCAGGTCGGGAATGTCATCCGGCGAGTGCGCAAACCCGGTCACTGGCAAACCGATGCCGCGACGCGAGAGCAATTGCAGCGAACGCAATTTGTCCCGCGAACGGGCAATCGCCACCGATTCGTTCAGCGGGAACACCCCCATCATTTCAAACTGACGCAACACAGCGCAGCCATAGAACGTCACCGACGCGCCGATGCGCGGGATCACCGCGTCGAAGCCTTCCAGCGGTTTGCCGCGATAGTGGATCTGCGGCTTGTGGCTGGCGATGTTCATGTAGGCGCGCAAGGTGTCGATCACTACCATTTCATGCCCGCGCTCGGTTCCGGCTTCGACCAGACGGCGGGTGGAATACAGACGCGGGTTCCGCGACAGCACAGCGATCTTCATGCAACACCTGTGGAGGAGGTAGATACCGGGAACACCGGCTTGTCTTGTACATATTTGATGCCCGGATTGACCACCAACTGGCCATCGATCAGGGCTTTGGAACCGAGCAGCAGGCGATAACGCATGGACTTGCGGCAGGCGAGGGTGAACTCGACCGGCCAGACCCGATCACCGAGGGCCAGGGTGGTGCTGATCACATAACGCACCTGCGCATGGCCATTGGAGCTTTTAATGGTTTTGCGCGTGACCAGCGGTGCTTCACAACGCCGATGACGCAACTGCACCACCGTGCCCAGGTGCGCGGTAAAGCGCACCCACTTCTCGCCGTTGCGTTCGAACGGCTCGATGTCGGTGGCGTGCAGGCTGGAGGTGCTGGCACCGGTGTCGATTTTCGCCCGCAGGCCCGCGACTCCCAAATCCGGGAGCGCCACCCACTCGCGCAGACCGACAACGGTCAAATGGTCAAATGTCTTCAATAGGAGCAACCAACGATTAACGCTTCCAGGCCTCAGGTGTGACCTGGGCCAACGCTTTGAATGCAGGTCTGGCGAACCAGTAGCCCTGCATCAGAAATATTCCACAGTCCGCCAGGAAGTCCCGTTCACCGGCGCTCTCAATGCCTTCGGCAATGACTGTAACGTCCAACTCCGCACAGATTGTGACAATCCCCCGAACGATCGCCTGACGAACACGGTCTTGATCGACATCGCGGATCAGCGCCATGTCGAGTTTGATCAGGTCCGGTTGGAAATCAGCCAGCAGATTGAGCCCCGAATAACCTGCACCGAAATCATCGATGGCGGTCTTGAAGCCGAATTCGCGGTATTCACGCAGAATATTGGTCAAATGGCGATAGTTATCTACGTGCTCGCTTTCCAGGGTTTCGAAAATCAATCGGTTGATCGGGAAATCGTGTTTTTTTGCCGCCTCAAGAGTGCTGCGAATGCATAACTCTGGACGATAGACGGCGTTGGGCATGAAGTTGATCGACAAGTGTGTCTGCATATTTAGATTGGCCGCGCCTTCGATGGCACGGGTCCGGCAGAGCTGGTCGAAGCGGTAGCGGTTTTCTTCTGTTACTTGATCCAACACCGTCAATGCGCCTTCACCGGCAGCGCCACGGACCAGCGCTTCATGGGCGAAAATCGACTGATCGCGCAGATCCACGATCGGTTGATAAGCGAAGGAAAAATCGAAGCCCAAGGGTTCGCTTTGCTGACACCCTTGGCAACCGGCCTTGGGTGAGGTTAATGAAGACGGAAATTTAGTCACTCGATCACTCCATGCCGATGAACCGGCCCAGATCACAGTTTATCTGGAGGGCGGAGTTGTTGCGCCCGACAGAAACGGTAGTAGAGTTCCGACTACTGGCTGAACGAGGAATTCATATGGCTCAAAAAAGCGAAGAGGACGACAAGGTCCGTCTCGACAAATGGCTGTGGGCCGCGCGCTTTTACAAAACCCGCGCCTTGGCCAAAACGGCGATCGAGAGTGGCAAGGTGCATTGTCGAGGTGATCGCTGCAAGCCTGGCAAAGAGCCACGCATTGGCGATGAGTTCGAGATTCGTACCGGCTTTGAAGTGCGCACGGTGAGAGTTGAGGCGCTGTCGATCGTGCGACGTGGCGCACCCGAAGCGCAGACGTTGTACGTGGAGACTGACGAGAGTGTCGCCAAACGTGAAGCGGCGGCGGCAATGCGCAAGGCCGGGGCGTTGGGGGTCAGCACCGACGGCAAGCCGAGCAAGAAACAGCGGCGGGATTTGTTCAAGTTTCGCGGCAGCAGCAACGACGAGTAAAGACGGTATTTTTGTGTTGCTGGTGCTGATGCCATCGCGGGCAAGCCCGCTCCCACAGGTTTCTCAGGTGTTCACATGATTTGTGTTCGCTGAAAATCATTGTGGGAGCAAGGCTTGCCCGCGATCGAGTGCGCAGCACTCGCCATGGACGACGCGGTATCAGGCGCTACGCACCACACTCATCCGCGAAACCACCGGCAATTTGCCCAGCAACGCGAAAACCGGTGCCGTCACCTTCAGCCAGAAGTTCGCCGCGTGATAGGCAAACGGCGTGTAATAACCCCAGCCCAGCGCCCACACCGCCAGCAAAACCCCACCGATGTAATCGTCCTGGCCCCAATGCGCACCGGCCACCAGACGCGGCAACATGAACAACACCGCCAAACCCCACACCGTCAAAAACTGCCCGACCGTGCGGCTGAACACGCCCATGAACAGCGCCCAGATCAACAACACCGAGGCGTGATCACCGGGGAAACTCTGGCTCGAGCGATCTTTAATTTCCCAGGTTTTTTCCAGATCCGGGAAGTAGTCACTGATATGCACAGCGCCTTCCAGCACCATCGACGGACTGCTGTGCTGCCAATCCATGTAGTCGGCGAACTTGGAAAACAGTGCGCGAATCACCACCATCAACAACAGGATCGACAGAAAACCGAAAAAAGCCCGACGTACGTCAATCGCCCTGAACACCCAGTCGCCCTTGATCAACAGCGTCAGCAAAATCAGCCCGACGACGACGTCGAACGGCCGCATACTTGCAATTGCCCATATGTGGAGCCATATCGGGTTGCTGGCCAGTGGAGCATTGAGCGAGCGGAACAGCCACTCGTCGAAAATCACACACAGCGCGTTGCCCGTAGGCCATAACCAGAAAGCCAGTAGCGCTAATGGCACTACGTTGCACAGAACCAGCCGGCCGAGGTTCCACCTTGATTGGAACAAACCCGGATTGTTCATAAAATGCCTCCCATGGCAGAGCAGTCGGCACCAAAAAGGGTGCCAGAAACGCAAATTTTCACGTCTTGTAACCATTTTGTCACCACATTCAGATACCCAGACCTATGACCGACCTACCGGATACCGATTTCACCCAACGCTTCATCTTCGATGACAGCGACACCCGCGGCGAACTGGTCGCGCTTGAGCGCAGCTACGCCGAAGTCCTTGCCAAGCACCCGTACCCGGAGCCGGTCGCGCAATTGCTGGGCGAACTGATGGCCGCCGCCTCGTTGCTGGTGGGCACCCTAAAGTTCGACGGTTTGCTGATTCTGCAGGCGCGTTCCGAAGGACCGATCCCGATGCTGATGATCGAGTGCTCCAGCGACCGCGACATCCGTGGTCTGGCGCGTTATCACGCCGAGCAGATCGCGCCGGATGCGACCCTCGCCGACCTGATGCCGAACGGCGTTCTGGCCCTGACCGTCGACCCGACTGTCGGCCAGCGCTATCAGGGCATCGTCGACCTCGACGGCGAAACCCTGTCCGATTGCTTCACCAACTACTTCGTCATGTCGCAACAGGTTGGCACCCGCTTCAAGCTGTTCGCTGACGGTCGTCGTGCCCGTGGTTTGCTCCTGCAACAATTGCCGGCGGACCGTCTGAAAGACGAAGAAGATCGCGCCGCCAGCTGGCAGCACATCACCGCGCTGGCCACCACCCTGACCGCCGATGAATTGCTCAGCCTGGACAACGAAACCGTGCTGCATCGCCTCTACCACGAAGAGCAGGTGCGTCTGTTCGATGTGCAGAATCTGCGCTTCCGTTGCAGCTGCTCGCGGGATCGTTCGGGCAATGCGCTGGTCAGTCTGGGTCTGGAAGACGCGCAAGCATTGGTCGCCGAACAGGGTGGCACCGTCGAGATCGATTGCCAGTTTTGCAACGAGCGTTATCTGTTCGACGCAGCCGATATTGCTCAATTGTTCGCTGGCGCAGGTGTCGACACGCCGTCAGATACCCGGCACTAAAACGGTTCAGCGCAGGTAAATTCACTGCGTAACGACGGAATATCGCCGTTACGACGGGAGGACCCTACTCTTTTTGGGCGTTTCTGGCATAATCCGGCCCACTTTTTGTCGCGGTAGTAGTGCACGACTTTCTACTACAAAACGTTTGGAGCACACTCGGCCACTGGCCGACGGGGAATCTCATGACGCAAGCCAATAACGCCGTGTACACCGATCTGAGTGTCGATGATCTGGTAAAAGAAGCCTTGAATCGCGGTGAGGGCGAGCTTGCCGATACCGGCGCTCTGGTTGTTCGCACCGGTCACCGCACCGGTCGTTCGCCTGTTGACCGTTTCATCGTTGAAGAGCCTTCCACCCAGGCCGCTATCGCCTGGGGCCCGATCAACCGCAAGTTCCCGGCCGACAAGTTCGATGCCCTGTGGGCTCGCGTCGAGGCGTTCAACAACGCGCAAGAGCACTTTGTTTCCCACGTGCATGTAGGCGCGGCTGAAGATCACTACCTGGCCGTGAAAATGACCACCCAGACTGCCTGGCAGAATCTGTTCGGTCGTTGCCTGTTCATCAACCCGGCCCAGTACAACCCGGCTGGCCGTGAAGAATGGCAAGTGCTCAACGTCGCCAACTTCGAGTGCGTGCCTGAGCGTGACGGCACCAACTCCGACGGTTGCGTGATCCTCAACTTCGCCCAGAAGAAAGTGCTGATCGCCGGCATGCGTTACGCCGGTGAGATGAAGAAAGCCATGTTCTCCGTGCAGAACTTCCTGCTGCCGGCCGCTGACGTGCTGCCAATGCACTGCGCTGCCAACATCGGCGAAGAAGGCGATGTGACCCTGTTCTTCGGTCTGTCGGGCACCGGTAAAACCACCCTGTCGGCCGACGAAAGCCGTTACCTGATCGGTGACGACGAACACGGCTGGGGTGAAGGCGTGGTGTTCAACATCGAAGGCGGTTGCTATGCCAAGTGCATCGACCTCTCCGAGAAGAACGAGCCGGTTATCTGGAAAGCCATCAAGCACGGCGCAGTGCTGGAAAACGTCGTCATCGACGACGCCAAGCACGCCGACTACGCCGATGTCAGCCTGACCCAGAACAGCCGCGCGGCTTACCCGCTGGAGCACGTAGCCAAGCGTTCCGAGCAGAACCTCGGTGGCGAGCCAAACGCGGTGATCTTCCTGACCTGCGACCTGACCGGCGTCCTGCCGCCAGTGTCGATCCTCAACGAAGAACAAGCGGCCTACCACTTCCTGTCTGGCTACACCGCGCTGGTGGGCTCGACTGAAATGGGTTCCGGCAGCGGCATCAAGTCGACCTTCTCAACCTGTTTCGGCGCACCGTTCTTCCCGCGCCCGGCTGGCGAATACGCAGAGCTGCTGATCAAGCGCATCCGCGGTTTCGGTTCGAAGGTTTACCTGGTCAACACCGGCTGGACCGGCGGCGGCTACGGCGTCGGCAAACGCTTCAACATCCCGACCACCCGCGCGGTGATCGCAGCAATCCAGAGCGGCGCGCTGATCGGTGCTGCCACCGAACACCTCGACACCATCAACCTCGACGTGCCACTGGCCGTACCGGGCGTTGAAACCAACCTGCTCAACCCACGCAACACCTGGGCTGACAAGGCTGCGTACGACGAGGCTGCGAAAGCACTGGCCGGTCTGTTCATCGAGAACTTCAAGAAGTTCGAAGTGAGCGACGCGATCAAGGCTGCTGGGCCGAAGTTGTAAGATTGGGTTGTTGTGAATGAAAAAGCCGCCCTTCGGGGCGGCTTTTTTTTGTGAGCGATTTTTCATCATGGAATCCGCTGTCGATTTTTCGTCAGCAGTGCAGATAATGAATGAGTATTCAGCGGGAAGCTTTTCAGACGGTCCTCGCTAACGAGTGCCGCATCGAGAACACTGGTCTTTGACCTCGGAATTTTTTTTACTTTTTGGATCTCGCGTTTGAGTTCTCTCGCTGATTTGTTACTTGAGGAGTTCTTGGAGGAGAGAAGCTTCGCATCCTGCATTCGATTCCCGAGTTCATCCGTGGCTCCCAGTAGCGTCAGATCTTGCTCTAACCCCAAAACTTGCATCACTGCCAAGTAAGCTCCCATTGTTACGCCCGAACTGCCCGACTCCAGCGACCGCAAAGTCATTACAGATATTCCTGCACGCTCGGCGACTTGCTTCGCTGTGAGTCTGCGTCGCAGCCGGGCGAGTTCCAAGCGCTCACCAAGATCGACCAGTAGGCGTGCGATCCTTGGAAGCAGCGGTGCGGTTTTTCTGGCCATAACGCTAGTATTCCTTCGCTTGGTGGGTCAAAACGCCAGAATAATTGCAGGTGGTTGGTTGATCTGGCAGTTGGGGTCCTATTGGCTCTTTTGATTGCTCAGGGCCACTGTTGCCGGGCATGCATTATTCGCAGAACTTGCACGCATTCATCTTTAATCATGTAGACGATGATGTAATTGGAGGCTGCGACGATTTCTCGTGTGCCCTCAACTTTGCCTCTTCTGTACAAGGTCGGGCGCTGTCGGGCGACTTCCCCTTTTGATTCGAATATCTCGTCGAGATCGGCAGCTGCAACAGGGTTGTCCTGACTAATTCGATCCATTATTCGGTCTCGGTCGTCATGCGCCTCAGGGCGCCAGACCAACTTCATCAGCGCGCTCGTTTACGGAGAGCATCGCGTTTGGCAGCAAATATTCGGCGACTGTCTTCATCGCTGATGCTCGGCCTTGGGTCATCAATGCTGAGTTGCACCTGTCGCTTGAACCATTCCTCATAAGCGGCCGCCTCATGGGCGTGTTTCATTGCTTCGGCACGATCAGGCCGAGCGTAGGTTTTCAATTGCTGGGGGTCGTAACTGGAGGCGTCTACATTGAAGTGGCTGATACCCAATCCTTGCAAATAGGTCACCAACGTTTCAAGCCGCTTGAACAGACGTACCTGACCACTACGCTGCGCTGCCAGCGAGCATTCTTTTCCTCCCTGCGAAATTTGAATCGACCAGCCACCCGGTTGAGCGACGATATTTGTGCTGCTGACGGAGCCTTTTTCAATCAAGCGAGCGAGGGTGCTGTGATCGATAGTTTCAGTGGTCATGAAGTTGAGCCCTTGATTGAACAGTGGCTCCCATCGTACGCAGTCAATAGTAGTTTGCAAATTTCAACTCCTGTTTTGGACGTTGGCTGTCGAGCATTCATGCTTTTAGGTGTGGCAGATTTTTACGTCGGCGCTTTCCAGTTGAGCATTTGCTGCTGCGCAACTTGCAGCAGGTCACAGCCATCCTGCGTCAGCAGATAAAGGGCGTGGGTGATGTGGGGAATGTCTTCGACGTCGGCTTGTTTGAAGTTGAGGCAATAGAGGGTGCGCAGCAGGTCGCTTGATGCGCGCAAGCGCTGGACGGCGCATTCGAGGATGTCTTGCGGGTTGGCTTTTGTGTCGATGATCAGTGGGTTGGTATCAGTGAGACTGGACTCGAGTGAGCGGTAGCGATCGGTGGTGAATTGATTCCATGTTTTCATTTTGGATATCTCTGAGGGCATCAAAACCGCTGCTACCGTGACCAAGCGGTGGAGGCGGACTGTGTTCAAGTTGGTCAAACCGGCAGAGATAACCCGGTACGCCGAAGCGTCCCAAACACAGCCGCCATAAAGCATGCCGACAAAAAAGTGTCAGCAGCATACAAGCGCATGCATCAGTTATCTCTGTATTTCAGGTGACCAAACCTGAATCGCTATGTGGTTAGCGACAGGCACGACTATAGATTCGCACCCTCAAATCCCGATAGTCGACAAAGCGTCTGTCGCTGTAGGAACGGGACGAAGATTTCATCGGACGTTCCTACCGAGCATTCAACACTTTTCAACGCAAATGCGCATACGCCGAAATATCCAGCAAGCTCGTCGCCAACCCTGTCGCCGGTTTGTAGATCGGGCCTTTTACCGTCGAGAACGCCACGCCTTTACTGCCCAGCGAAACATAGCGTTCGCCTTTGTCCAGCTCGGTGAAGTAGGTGTAGGAAAGGTTGTGCATCAATTTGTATTTCGCCTCGTCGCGGGCGATGGCATTGGTGAAATTTTGCAGGTCGGCCTGGGTCAGGTTCAGGGTTTTGTTCAGTTGCACGCCCCAGCGCTTGAGGCAGACCTCGGCGAGGTGGCGGACGATGCGGCCGGGCCCGATCAGCGCTTTGCGGTCGTTGACGCTGGTCGGAACGCCGCCGCTGGCGGTGGCGTTACCGGCCATGGTGGCGTGGCGGCCGGCCATCGGGTAGATGTAGGTTTTGGTGCCCGTGGCGGTTTGTGGAATGACGCAGCTGAAGCCTTTGGAGCGCTCGTCGCGAGCGTAGAACCCGACATACTCTTTGACGTTGGCCGCGAGTTTGACGCGTTCATCCTGAAAGTTGCCAATGCCCGGTACGGGATCAAGGGCGAAAATATTAACCGGAATGTTTTTCAATGCACTGTCCTTGAACATCGCATTGGCCAGCATATGGCAACTAATGCCGCCGCGGCTCCAGCCGACCAGGTTAACTTGAGTGGGGATGACTGCGTCTTTGCGGAACGTCTTGATAATCTGTTCCTGCAACTTCTGTTGACTGACACTTCGGTCGCCGTAGTTGTATTTGCGCCAAAACCAGGAACCCTCTGCCTTTACATCTTCGATGGGAATGCCGGCGGCTTTCAGACGGTTGTATTCGGCCTCGGTCAATTGTTGGCGCTGCCAGTCGCATTGGCCTTTGAGGATGTTCATGGCGTGTTGTACGTTTTCTTCCCAGCCCTTGCCGAACAGCGTGCCGCTGAGGCCGTAATCCTTGGTTTGGGTGAAGAGGTCGTCAGCCTGCAGGTTGCCGCTGCCTGGTCCGTCGACCACAATCCATTCAGCGAATTCGCGTCCGGCGTGATGAGATGCCAGCGTCGATACAAGCTCGCCATCCCAGAAGTTTTCGTGTGTAACGTCGAACTTGTTGGAGCCGGTGCCGCAGAAAAATATAGTGACTGTTGTCATGGTCTTGCTCTTGTTGAATATAAGAGCAAACAACTTAATGTTGAATGAGTTGATAAAGAAAGTGCTGGGTTGTTTCGAGGTTTGTGAGTTTTCTGCAATCTTTGCATTACGGAGTTTGTAACTTTGCAACTTCAAGCAAGTCGCAACCATCTTGAACCAATAGATAAAGCGCATTGACGATGTTGGGGATGTCTTTGGCGTCGGCTTGTTTGAAACACACACAGTAAAGTGTTTCCAACAGATCGCTTGCGGCGCGCAGGCGTTGATCGGCGGCGTCGAGCAGTTCGCGGTGGCTGGCGTCGGTGTCGATCACTATGACGGGGTTTTCGCTGTAGCAGGTCTTGAGTGGGCGATAGCGGTTGATCATGGTGAGGCTTGTCCTGTTCGAAGACGCTCGGGCCGGCCGACAGAGTATTTTCAGCCGCGCCGGCCACTATAGAAGGGCGTTGCGCGGTGGGACAAGACAGCTGCAATGGACAGCATTCGTAGGGGTTTTTCCCGGGTTTACGGATATTCCCTACGGCATTTCATGGCTTATTCAAGGCAAAACCCTTAGGCGTAAAAAATCCCACAGGTTTGTCAGGCTATTCGCGGTAAACCTCTGTATGGTGCGCGCCAGAATCTGTAGGACGTTTCTAAACGTCTGACACGCGCTTAAAGGGAATTAGGTATGCAATGGCTACGAATGGCCTCGATTTTATTGCTGTGGGCCAGCGGTTGCCGTCTGACAATGGCGTCTGACGCAAACAACGCACCGATGTTCAACAATCTGCACCGCACTGGCTGGCCGGATGCGCTGACCAGCCAGGCCGACATGGACACCGCTTCGCGTGGTGAGGTCCTGACGTTCGCCAAAGCCCTTTTGGCCAGTGAAGCACTGGATGAGAAAGGGCTGGAGCAGCGACTCGGCGTGCCGCACGTGCAACTCAAATCGATCCGACAAGTACGTGACGGTTTGTGGGAGCGTTTGCTGAGCACCTATCGCAACGCCAGTCAGAACTGTGACGAGCAGCCCTTCTGCCCGCGTGTGCGCAGCGTCGCGGATCTGCGCCAGTTGGCGGCGGCGTTCACCGGTGATATCAGCCCGGCCCATGCGTTGTGGGCGAGCAAGAGCCAGGGCGTGCATGAGCAGGTGTTGAATGAACAACTGCGGGTGGCGGTGCTGCGCCCTTGAGTTTCTGGGTTGACCCCTTCGCGAGCTAGCTCGCTCCCACAGGGTCTGCGTGATCCGCTGTATCATTCCGAATCGATTTGGCCCCGACCTTTTCTCGACTCGCTGCGATCGCCCGCTAGGCTGTTGGCATGGCAGCGGTCAAAGGAGTGACAGCGAATGCACAACACACTGGAACAGGTTTTTGGTTATCCACAGTTCAGGCCCGGGCAAGAGGCCGCGATCAGCGCGGTGCTGGCCGGGCGCTCGGCGGCGGCGATTTTCCCCACCGGTTCCGGCAAGTCCCTTTGCTACCAGATTTCGGCGTTGCTGCTGCCGCATCTGACGCTGGTGGTCTCGCCGTTGCTGGCGCTGATGCAGGATCAATTGGCGTTCCTGCAACGCCATGGCATCTCGGCGGGCAGCATCGATTCGGCACAGAGTCGCGAGGACGCCAATGACGTAATGGCGCGTGCCCGATCGGGTGAGCTGAAGATCTTGATGATCTCGGTAGAGCGCCTGAAAAACGAGCGTTTCCGTAACTTTTTGCAGCAGGTGCCGATCTCGTTGCTGGTGGTGGACGAGGCGCATTGCATCTCGGAATGGGGCCACAACTTCCGCCCCGACTACCTCAAACTGCCGGACTATCAGCGCCAGTTCAACATCCCGCAGACCCTGCTGCTGACGGCTACGGCGACCCCCCAGGTCATCGCCGACATGCAGGCCAAATTCGCCATTGCCGCTGAGGATGTGGTCACCACCGGTTTCTACCGGCCCAATCTCAATCTGTTGGTGGAACCGGTGCGCGGTCAGGACAAGCGTCGGCGTCTGGTGGAGTGGATGAGCGAGCGCCCCGGCCAGCCCAGCATCGTTTACGTGACCCTGCAGAAAACCGCTGAGCACATCGCTGAACATCTGGAACGCAACGGCATTCAGGCCGAGGCCTATCACGCGGGTTTGCCCCACGATAAACGTGAAGCGATCCAGAAACGTTTCATGGCCGGACAGTCCAATTGCATCGTCGCCACCATCGCCTTCGGCATGGGCATCGACAAGAGTGACATCCGTAATGTGGTGCACTTCGACCTGCCCAAATCCATCGAAAACTACAGCCAGGAAATCGGCCGCGCCGGGCGTGACGGGCAGCCATCGGACTGTCTGGTGCTGGCCAACCGCGACAGCCTCAATGTGCTGGAGAGTTTCGTCTACGGCGACACGCCCGAGCGCGAAGGCATTCGTTATGTGCTCGACGAATTGAAAGCTTCGGTGCCGGAAGGGCAGTGGGAGTTTTTGCTCGGGCCCCTGGCGGATCAAAGCAACATTCGTGCGTTGCCGCTGAAGACCTTGCTGGTGCAACTGGAGTTGCGTGGGCTGATCGCGCCGCGCTACGCCTATTACGCCGAATACCGTTTTAAATACCTGCTGGAACCTGAGGCATTGCTTGAGCGTTTTGAAGGTGAGCGCAGGGATTTTGTCGCGGCGATTATCCAGACTTCAAGCCGCGCGCGTACTTGGGCGACGGTGAGTTTCGAGTCGATGTACGAACAGTATTCGGCAGAACGCAATCGCGTGGTCAAGGCGCTGGATTATTTCCAGGAGAAGGGCTGGGTCGAGCTTGAGAGCAAGCAGATGACCGAGGTCTACAGCGTGCTGCGCAGTGACTTCGATAGTGATGTTCTGGGTGGCGAATTGCACGATTATTTCACCCGCCATGAACAGACCGAGGTCGCACGAATTCACGCGATGCTTGAGGTATTCGCGACCGAACGCTGCCTGGGTTATCGACTGGCGGAGTATTTTGGCGATCACGATGCGCCTGAGCACTGTGGGCATTGTTCGGTATGCCACGGGCAAGTTGCGCGGTTGCCGGCGCCGCCGGAATTACCAGCGCTTGTGGATAAAAACTTCGCGGCACTGTGTGGAGATTTTATCCACAGGCATGAGCAACTCACCGGCGTCGCACCGACGGCGGAACGGTTGACGCGGTTTTTGTGCGGGATCAGCGTGCCGTTGTTTACCAAGCTCAAGGCGCGGACGATTGCCGGCTATGCAGCCCTCGAAGAATACCCCTACGCCGAAGTCCGCCACTGGAGCCAAACACACCTCTAAACTCTATGTAGGAGCTGCCGAAGGCTGCGATCCTTTGATCTTCCATGTTCAGATCAAAAAACAAGATCAAAAGATCGCAGCCTGCGGCAGCTCCTACTTTGAGTGGTTTATCCATTCGCTGAATGTCGATCATCACGGTAATAAACTTCAAAAAGCGTCGTTCGCTGACTATGGTGAGACCAGTCTTTGGATCGCCAACAAGAGAACAACATGAGCCAGACATCCTTCGATATTCAGCAAGCGGCCGTGATCGGCGCCGGCACCATGGGCCGGGGCATCGTCATGTGCCTGGCGAATGCCGGCGTCAGTGTGCAGTGGGTCGATAACAATCCACAGATGCTTGAGCAAGCCCTCGCCAGCGTGGCCGAGACTTATGCCCACAATGTGCGTCAGGGCCGTGTTGATCAGGCCGAGGCTGATGCGCGTATGGCTCGCGTCACTGCAGCGGCGGATTACGCGGCGATCCGCAATGTCGATCTGGTGATTGAAGCGGTGTACGAGAATCTTGAGCTCAAGCAGCAGATCTTTCGTGAGCTGGACGGCTTGTTGAAACCTGAAGCGTTACTGGCGAGCAATACGTCGGCGCTGGATATCGATGCGATTGCTGCCGTAACCCGGCGTCCGGAGCAGGTGCTGGGCCTGCACTTTTTCAGCCCGGCGCACATCATGAAACTGCTGGAAATCGTTCGTGGCGCGCGGACTTCGCCGGCGGCGCTGGATGCCGCACTGGCCTTGGGCAAACGTATGGGCAAGGTCAGCGTGGTATCGGGCAACTGCCACGGTTTTATCGGCAACCGCATGCTGCACCCGTATGTGCTGGAGGCGCGCAAGATGTTGCTTGAGGGCGCTTATCCACAGCAGGTCGACGCGGCTTTGCAGAGTTTCGGTTTTGCCATGGGCCCGTTTCGCATGTACGACGTGGTCGGTATTGACCTGGAATGGCGTGCCCGCGAGTTGGCCGGCAAAGGCCAGGACGCGCCGGAGGTTCAAGTCGATAACCGTTTGTGCGAACTGGGCCGCTTTGGCCAGAAGTCGGGTAACGGTTATTACCATTACGAGCCGGGCAGTCGTCAGGCCGAGCACGATCCTGAGATCGATGCGTTGGTGTTGCAGGTCAGCGAGAGCTTGGGCTTCCAGCGTCGAGAGATCGGCCCGGAGGAGATTCTTGAGCGTTGCCTGCTGGCGTTGGTCAACGAGGGTGCAAAGATTCTGCAGGAAGGCATTGCCGAGTCGGCCCATGACATTGACCTGGTGTATCTGAATGGCTATGGCTTCCCGGCGGACAAGGGCGGGCCAATGGCCTGGGCGGATCAACAGGGGCTGGCGGATATTCATCAGCGCTTGCTGGCGCTGGAGACGCGGCAGGGCGATCAGTGGAATCCGGCGCGGTTGATTGGTGAGTTGGCGGCGCAGGGCAAGGGCTTTGCTGACCAGTGAGAGATACTCTGCATCAGCCGCCGCTATCGCGAGCAGGCTCACTCCTACAGAGAACGCATTCCAAGGCAGGAGTGAGCCTGCTCGCGATAGGGGTAACGCGTAGTTCGCTTTAAACTGCTGACCAAACTAAATGGATCATTACCGATGGCCACCCCGATTCCTCAACGCAGCGACTATTCACACTTCCAGCCGATCACCACGCGCTGGCATGACAACGACGCCTACGGCCACATCAACAACGTTACTTATTACAGTTTCTTCGACACGGCGGTGAACACTTACCTGATCCAGGTCGGTGGTCTGGATATCCATGACGGTGAAGTGGTGGGGTTTGTGGTCAGTTCGGCGTGTGATTACTTTGCGTCGATCGCCTTTCCGGATCTGATCGAGATCGGCCTGCGGGTCGGCAAGTTGGGCAACAGCTCGGTGCAATACGAACTGGCGGTGTTCAAGGTCGGCGAAAGTGAGGCGTGTGCGGCCGGGCGATTCGTGCATGTGTTCGTGGATCGGGCGAGCAATCAGCCGGTGCCGATTCCAGGTCAATTGCGGCAGGCGCTGGAGCGTCTGGTGGTGGGGTAAAGCAAAAAGATCGCAGCCTGCGGCAGCTCCTACATTGATCTGTGTAGGAGCGGCCGCAGGCTGCGATCTTTTGATCTACGTGCCGCCAATCAGCAATCAGCGGTGGCGATAATACTTGTGATGCTTGCGATGGCCGTAGGCATGGCCGCGACCACGGTGGTCGTCACGATAGTAGCGGCGATCGTCATGGCGACGGTCGTAGCGACGATCATCGTCATCGCTTTTGTTGCCCATGTAGTTGCCCAGCGCGCCACCGGCGCCGCCACCTGCTGCGGAGCCGATCAGGCTGCCGGTGGTGCCGCCCATGCTGCGGCCAACCACGTTACCGCCGGCCGCGCCCAATGCACCACCGATGGCGGCTTCGCCACGGCTGCGTTTGTCGGCACCGACTGCGCTACCACCCGCGCCGCCCAGGGCTGCGCCGATAGTGGAACCTGTATTGCCGCCTAAAGACTGACCGACGACCGAGCCAAGAACCCCGCCCAATGCGCCGCCGACACCTGCTTCGGTGGTGCCGCCTGCCGACGCAAAACCACTGACCAGGCCAAGGGACAACAAGAGAATCTGGGAGAACTTCATAGAGGAGCCTCAAAGGGATGACGGCGCCGATCCTGAGGCTGTGTAACAAGCGTGACAATCGAAATCCGACGAATAACACGACTTGTATACAATTTCGCAAGTTACTGTTTTGTATGCGGA
This sequence comes from Pseudomonas sp. SM4, assembly GCF_051913165.1. Classification (NCBI taxonomy): domain Bacteria; kingdom Pseudomonadati; phylum Pseudomonadota; class Gammaproteobacteria; order Pseudomonadales; family Pseudomonadaceae; genus Pseudomonas; species Pseudomonas sp. SM4. The sequence continues at coordinate 56,044 of NZ_JBODOE010000004.1, forward strand.
ACTTAACCGATTTTCGCCGGTCTTTAACTACTTCGGACAGGCCGCTTTTGTGAAAAAGCGGCCTTTTTTGTGGGCGATTGAAATGCAAAAACCAAGAGATCGCAGCCTTCGGCAGCTCCTACACTGATCCCTGTAGGAGCTGCCGAAGGCTGCGATCTTTTGATCTTGTGTTAAGCCGACTTGGCCATGATCAACCCAGTCTCGCTCGCCGCTTCCAACCGGATCGCAATGAACTTCGACGTCGGCGTATGGCTGCCATCCCCGGTGCTCTCCAGCGGCACCAGCGGGTTCACTTCCGGGTAATAAGCCGCTGCTTGCCCCGCTGGAATATCAAACGCCAACAAGGTGAAGCCCTTCACCCGACGCTCGCGACCATCGTCCCACAGCGAAACGATGTCAGCCTTCTGCCCCGGTCGGAAGCCCAGACGAATGATGTCCGCCTCATTCGCGAACAACACATCACGCTGACCCTTCACCCCGCGATAACGATCGTCGAGGCCATAAATCGTCGTGTTGTACTGATCGTGGGAGCGCATCGATTGCAGGATCAAATCCGGCAGTTGCCCGGTGGCGCGGGTGCGTTCGTGCACCAGATCCTTGGGCAGCATGTTCGCACGGAAATTGGCGCGGCCCGACGGCGTGTTCCACTTGCGCGCGCCGGCGCTGTTGCCGAGGTAGAAACCGCCCGGGTTTTTGATCTTCTCGTTGAACTCTTTGAAATTCGGAATGGTGTCGGCGATCAGTTCGCGAATGCGTCCGTAATCGGCTACCAGCCAATTCCAGTCCACCGGCTTGCTGCCCAAAGTGGCGGCAGCGATGCCGGCGATGATCGACGGCTCCGAGCGCATCTGGTTCGACAGCGGCTGCAGCTGACCGTTGGAGGCGTGAACCATGCTGAACGAATCTTCCACTGTGACGGCTTGCGGGCCTTCGGTCTGGATGTCGATGTCGGTACGACCGAGGCACGGCAGGATCAGCGCGTCTTTACCGTGCGCCAGGTGGCTGCGGTTGAGTTTGGTGCTGATCTGCACGGTCAGGTCGCAATTGCTAAGCGCTGCGAATGTACGCGGGCTGTCCGGCGTCGCTTGCGCGAAGTTACCGCCCAGACCGATGAAGACTTTGGCGCGGCCTTCGGCCATCGCATGGATCGCCTCGACCACGTTATGGCCGTTATGACGCGGCACCTTGAACTGGAAGCGACGCTCCAGCGAGTCGAGGAACGCCACCGGCGGACGCTCGTTGATGCCCATCGTCCGGTCGCCCTGTACGTTACTGTGACCGCGCACCGGGCACAGACCAGCACCCGGTCTGCCGATGTTGCCGCGCAGCAGCATCAGGTTGGATATTTCCTGGATGGTCGGCACCGAATGGCGATGCTGGGTGATGCCCATCGCCCAGCACATGATCACGTTTTTGCCTTTGGCGTACATGCGCGCGGCTTGCTCGATCTCGACCAGCTTCAGGCCGGATTGCTCGACGATCTGCTCCCACGATGTGTCGTCGACGACACCGAGATACTCCAGCACGTTGGCGCTGTGTTCATTGAGGAAGTCGTGATCGAACACGGCAGGTTCGCCAGCCTTTTGTGCGTCGCGTTCCCATTGCAGGAGGAACTTGGCCATGCCGCGCAGCACCGCCATGTCACCGCCGAGTGCCGGACGGAAATACGCGGTGTTGGTCGGCTTGTCGCCGTTGGTGAGCATTTCGATCGGGTGTTGCGGGTGCTGGAAACGTTCCAGACCGCGTTCCTTCAACGGGTTGATGCACACCACCTGAGCGCCGCGTTTCACCGCTTCACGCAGGGGTTCGAGCATGCGCGGGTGATTGGTGCCGGGGTTCTGGCCCCAGACAAAAATTGCATCGGCGTGCTCGAAATCGTCGAAGGTCACGGTGCCTTTGCCGACGCCAACGCTTTGTGCCAACGCGACACCGCTGGCCTCGTGGCACATGTTCGAGCAATCCGGGAAGTTGTTGGTGCCGTAGGCGCGCACGAACAGCTGATACAGATACGCCGCTTCATTGCTGGCGCGACCCGAGGTGTAGAACTCGGCCAGGTCCGGGCTCGGCAGACTCTGCAGGTGTTTGGCGATCAGCGCGTAGGCGTCGTCCCAGCTGATCGGTTTGTAGCGATCAGTCTCGGCATCGTAGACCATCGGCTCGGTCAGACGACCCTGATACTCCAGCCAGTAGTCGCTCTGCTCAAGCAGCGAGGTCACGCTGTGCCTGGCGAAGAACTTGGCGTCCACACGGCGCTTGGTCGCTTCCCAGTTCACCGCTTTCGCGCCGTTCTCGCAGAACTTGACCATGCCGCTTTCCGGCGAGTCGCCCCACGCGCAACCCGGGCAGTCGAAGCCGCCATTCTGGTTGGTCTTGAGCATCATGCGCAGGTTTTTCAGGGCGTTGTCGCTGGTCAACCAGGCCTGGGCCACACTGATCAGGGCACCCCAACCACCGGCGGCGCCTTTGTATGGCTTGTAGCGCGGGACAGGTTTCTGGTCGGCTTGATGATGTTGGCTCACGCTTGATTCTCCATCGCGGGGCTATACACCCGCGGCGCACTTTTCTGCGGCAGGTGGATGAGATTGAGGTTGTGTCGACGGGCCCATTGCACGGCAAGGCCCGTGGGCGCGGACAGGCTGACCAGGGTCTGGATGCCGGCGCGCAAGACTTTCTGGATCAATTCGAGGCTGCAACGACTGGTGACAATCGCCAGGCCGCCGTTTGTGGATATCTTTTGCCGGATCAGCCCGCCGATCAGTTTGTCGAGGGCGTTGTGCCGGCCAATGTCTTCGCGACCGAGCAGCAACTCGCCGCTGGCATTCATGAATACGGCGGCGTGTACCGCGCCGCAGTACTGGCCTAAAGGTTGAAACGCGCTGATGCGCTGGCGCAGGCCGTCGAGCCAGGCGATCGGTGGCAACGGCGCACCGGGCAGGACTTTCAGCTCAGGCAATGCCTGTTCCACGGCCTCGACGCCACACAATCCGCAACCGCTGGTGCCGGCCATTTGCCGACGTTGTTGCTTGAGGTTCCAGAAGGCTCGGTTGGCGATGGTCACTTGCGCGTATTGCGCGGAGTCGGCGCCGGTCAATTGCAGGTCATAAATGTCGGTCGCGTCCTCGATGATGCCGCTGCCGAGGCTGAAGCCGACGATGAAATCTTCAAGGTCGGTCGGCGTCACCAGCATCACGGCCTGACTGATGCCGTTGTAGGCAATTGCCAACGCAACTTCCTCGGCCAGCGCGGTGCTGGCCGATTCCTCACGGGGAAGATCGCTGTAGCTGTAGGTCTGGCTGGCGGCAGGCGCGGGCGTTTCGAGTTCAGGCGCCGCGCAAGTTGGGCGCTTGGCGTTCATGGCATCACCGACGGATTGATCAACGTTAAGACTAGGCGCGGCAAGTTGTCGCGTCTAATTGCTACTGTCGATCTATCGATAGATGCCGTCGATCAAGCGCCGCTTGGCGATTGTTGATAAAGCGCAAAACAGGCCTCGGCCAGCGCTGAACGCGGGGCGCCACGCCGCATGATCAGGCCCAGCGGGGCGAGGGTCTGCGCGTTTTCGATCGGTTGTAGACGCAGATGGTCGGTGAGTTTTTCCAGACCGCCGTCCAGCGGCATGATTGCGCAGCAGAATCCGCCGTGCACGGCTTGTAACAATTGATGCACCGCGTCGGTTTGCAGCAACGGTTGTGGGGTCAAGCCACGGCTGTGGAAGTTGTGGTCGATGGACTGACGAAAATGCATGCCGCTGGTGAGCATGCCTAACGGCAATTCGATCAGCGCTTGCCAACTCAACGGCGCCTCGCCGAACGTGAAGGTGCGCTGGTCGTAGAGCAGGCCCATGCGGGTTTCGCTGAACGCGTGCGATTCGAAGCGTTCGTTATCCAGCCGATCCAGATAGGACACGCCAATGTCGATGCGATTGTTGGCCAGCTGCTCGAGGATCTGCTCGGAACTCAATGCCGACATTTCAAAGCGCAGGTTCGGGTGCGCGGCGTGCAGGCGTTGCAGCAATGGCAGCGGATCGAAGCTCGACAGCGGCACCACCCCGAGGCGCAGGGTGCCGATGAGGTTGCCGCGACAGGCCGCGGCTTCTGCGTGCAAGCCGTCGTAAGCGGCCATTACCGAACGCGCCCACGCCAGCACGCGCTCGCCGGGCGCGGTGAAACCTTCGAAGCGCTGGCCACGGTTGACCAGTGGCAGATCGAGTTCTTCTTCGAGGTTACGCAGGCGCATCGACAGGGTCGGCTGGGTGATGTGGCAACGCGCGGCGGCCTGGCCGAAGTGGCGGGTTTCGTCGAGGGCGATGAGGAATTTCAGCTGCTTGATGTCCATCTTCGCTCCGGGGGGCTGGCAGGGGTAGGCGATTCTACCGCCTGGCGCTGGGCAGGGTCATTGGTCGGCCAGGAACCGGGTTTGTCCGGCGTGGTCTAGGCTTGGACGTCTGGAACCCAAATCAAGGAGTGTGCGCTATGAGTCTTTTGAGCTTTGTGAAAGAAGCCGGTGAAAAGCTGATCGATCTGCTGACCCCAGGCAACGCCAATGCCAGTGAGCAATTGAAGGAGCACATCAGCAAGGTCGGGCTGGGCAATCCGAATGTGCAGGCGACTGTCGACGGCGACAAGGTCACCGTGACCGGTGAGGTGGCGAGCCAGGAAGAGAAAGAGAAGATTCTGCTGGCCGTGGGCAATATTGAAGGCGTGGGCAGCGTTGATGATCAGATTACGGTGACCGGGCCAGTGGTCGCAGCTGCACGTTTTGTCGTGGTGAAAAAAGGCGATACGCTCAGCGCAATTTCGCTGGCGGTCTATGGCAACGCCAATCAATACAACAAGATCTTTGAGGCCAACAAACCGCTGCTCAAGGATGTAAACAAAATCTACCCAGGCCAGACACTGCGTATCCCTGAATAACCCGCAAACCCTGTAGGAGCTGCCGCAGGCTGCGATCTTTTGATCTTGCGGTTGAAAGATCAACAGATCGCAGCCTGCGGCAGCTCCTACACGGGATCAGAGGTTGGCGATCAGGTCGCGGTAATCCTCGACGGCGGCAAACTCGGCGGTGTCCCTCGGTCCTTTGCGGCTGTCGGGCTGTCTGACTGCCAGCAAATGCGCCACACCAAAATCCCGCGCGCTGCGCAAGATCGGCAAGGTGTCGTCGATAAACAGGCTGCGGGCCGGATCGAAACCGATGTCCGCTTGCAAGGCATCCCAGAACTGCGGATTTTCCTTGGGGAAACCGTAATCATGCGAGCTGATCAGCCGCTCGAAGTACGGCGCCAGTTCTATCCGCTCCAGTTTCAGCGACAACGAATCGCGGTGCGCGTTGGTGATCATGATCACCCGCTTGCCGGCCCGTTTGATCGCCTCGAGAAAGGTGTCGGCATCCGGCCGCAAGGCGATCAGGTGTGCGGTCTCCTGCTTCAACTCGCGCACTGACAGCTTCAGTTCAGTGCTCCAGAAATCCAGGCAGTACCACTGCAACTGGCCGGCATGACGCTGGAACAGCGGCTGTAATTCCATGTCGGCCATCGCCCGGCTGACCCCGTGCAGTTCGGCGTAGCGCTGGGGCAGGTGTTCCAGCCAGAAATGGTTGTCGAAGCGCAGATCCAGCAGCGTGCCGTCCATGTCCAGCAGGACGGTATCGATGTCGGACCAGGGTAAAGAAGGCATGGCAACGTCTCGAGCGGTAGAAAGATATCCGACGTAAACAATCGGGAAAGCCGCGTTATAGTAGCGCGTTCACGCCAAGGAGCTTTGCATGCGCCAGAAACCTACCGTACTCGCCCGCGAGATCGTCGCCACCAGTCGTCTGTTTTGCGTTGAAGAGCTGAAACTGCGTTTTTCCAATGGCGTGGAGCGCACCTACGAACGATTGGTCGGCAAGGGCGCCGGCTATGGCGCGGTGATGATCGTAGCGATGCTCGATGCCGAACACGCGGTGCTGGTCGAGGAATACTGCGGTGGGACTGACGAGTATGAGCTGTCATTGCCTAAAGGATTGATCGAGCCGGGCGAAGATGTACTGGCGGCGGCCGAGCGCGAGCTCAAGGAAGAAGCCGGTTTTGGCGCGCGACAACTGGAACATCTGACCGAGCTGTCCTTGTCGCCCGGTTACATGAGCCAGAAGATCCAAGTGGTGCTGGCCACCGATTTGTATGAAGAGCGCCTGGAAGGGGATGAGCCGGAGCCGATGCGGGTCGACAAGGTCAACCTGCGCGACTTGTCGATGTTGGCGCAGAACCCGCAATTCTCCGAAGGCCGCGCACTGGCGGCGCTTTATTTGACCCGTGACCTGCTGACCCAGCGCGGGTTCTTTCAGTTATGAGTGAGATGTCGATGAACTTTCCCCATCCGTTGATGGCGCCGGTGGTTGCGCTGGCATTGCAGGCAGGCGACGCGATTCTGCCGTTCTGGCGCGCAGGCGTCGAAGTCACGGCCAAGTCCGATGACTCGCCGGTGACCGCTGCCGACCTGGCGGCACACCATGTGATCGTGGCGGGCCTGACGGCGCTGGACCCAAGCATTCCGGTGCTGTCGGAAGAAGACGCCAACATCGCGCAGAGCGTGCGCGCCGGGTGGCAGCGCTGGTGGCTGGTGGATCCGCTGGACGGCACCAAGGAATTCATCAGCGGCAGTGAAGAATTTACCGTCAACATCGCGCTGATCGAAAACGGTCAGGTGGTATTTGGCGTGGTGTCGATGCCCACCAACGGTCGTTTCTATGTCGGTGGTGCGGGTCTCGGCGCATGGCGTTGCGACAAGGACGGCACGCCGGTTTCGATTCAGGTGCGTGACGTGCCTGGGCCGGGTGAGGCGTTTACGGTCGTCGCCAGCCGCCGGCATTCCAGCCCTGAGCAGGAGCGTTTGCTCGCCGGCCTGAGCGCCAGCCTGGGTGAATTGCAGTTGACGAGCATTGGTAGCTCGCTGAAGTTTTGCCTGTTGGCGGAAGGGGCGGCCGATTGCTATCCGCGACTGGCGCCGACTTCACAGTGGGACACGGCGGCGGCGCAGGGTGTGCTCGAAGGCGCGGGCGGTGAGGTGCTGGATCTGAGCGGTGCAGCGTTCTGCTATCCGCCGCGGGAATCGCTGCTGAATACGTCGTTCCTGGCGTTGCCGGCGAAGGCTGCGTGGCGTGCGAAGTTGCTGGAACTCGCGCGCGGTTAAGATCAAAGATCGCAGCCTTCGGCACGTTCCTGTAGGAGCTGCCGCAGGCTGCGATCTTTTGCTTTAACGGTGCAACACGTACTGCCCCGTAAACGTCACCGCATCGATATCACTCCCGGCATTGACGATCCGCGTCTGTAGCACCAACCGCGCCCGCCCATACCGCTGATACATTGCCAAAAACCGTTTCCACATCACCGCATCGGGCGCCGGGCAAATCGCCGTGGCATCGCCCGTCACCGGCAACGGATAACTGATCTGCCCCTCCTGAATCACGATGTGCCCGTCCTCGATCCCCGCTTCCTTCAAGCGCAAATGCAGCCAGCCCCAGCCGGCCAGCACCGCGCCGCAGTAGAGGCTGCCGCCAAACATGGTGCTCTTGTGATTGACGTTGCGGTCCAGCGGCAAATGCAGGCTCAACTGCTGATCACGCCAGTCGAGCACCTTGAGGCCCATGTCCCGGGTCAGCGGGATGTCATGGTGCAGAATGGCTTCCAGAGCGTCGCTGCTGGTGCTCATTCGTTCTCCTCCCCATGGCTGCTGTCGCCGAAGTTCAGGCCGTGCTTGCGCAGTTTGTCGTGCAGGGTCTTGCGCGGAATCCCCAGCGCCTCGGCGAGGCTGCGCACCGAGCTGTGGGAGCGCGCCAGTTCGGCCGCTATCAACGACTTTTCGAAGTTTTCCACTTGCTCGCTGAGGCCCCCATTGATGACCTGCACGGTGCTGGCGCCATGGCCATCGGCGTCACTGTTGTCCAGCGCCAGTTCCAGGCCGAGGGCGAAACGTTCGGCAGCATTTTGCAGTTCACGCACGTTGCCAGGCCAGGTGTGACGCAACAGCAGGGCGCGTTGTGCCGGTTGCAGCTCGTGGGGCGGCAGGCCGTGGCGAGCGCTGGCTTCGTCGGCGTAATGCTGAAACAACACCAGCGCGTCTTCGCCGCGTTCGCGCAGCGGCGGAATGCGCAGCGGCGCGACGTTGAGGCGGTAATACAAGTCGGCGCGGAAGCGCCCCTGGTCGGCAGCCTGGCGCAGGTCTTCCTTGGTCGCGGCGATGACGCGGATGTCCAGCGGGATCAGTTGATTGCCGCCCAGCCGTTCGACGACGCGCTCCTGCAACATGCGCAGCAGTTTTACCTGCACGTCCATGCTCATGCTCTCGATTTCATCGAGGAACAGCGTGCCGCCATTGGCGAATTCGAACTTGCCGATCCGGCGTTTTTGCGCGCCAGTGAATGCGCCGGGCTCGTGGCCGAACAACTCGCTTTCCACCACGGATTCGGCCAGCGCACCGGCGTTGATCGCCACGAACGGGCCGTTACGGCGGCTGGATAAATCGTGCAGTGCACGGGCGACGACTTCTTTGCCGGCACCGGTTTCACCGAGGATCAGCACGTCAGCCTTGGTCGCGGCCAGCGCGCCGATCTGCTCGCGCAGGCGCAGCATCGGCGTTGAATGACCGACCAGCCGCGCGCTCAACTCATTACGATCGCTCAAGGCCAGACGCAGGCTGCGGTTGTCCAGCACCAGCCGGCGCAGGGCCAGCGCGCGGCGCACGCTGTCGAGCAACGCGTCGCTGGCAAAGGGCTTTTCGAGGAAGTCATAAGCACCGGCGCGCATCGCTTGCACCGCCAGCGGCACGTCGCCGTGGCCGGTGATCAGCAACACCGGCAACTCCGGATCCTGGGCGTGCAATTGGCTGAGCAGTTCCAGGCCGTCCATGCCCGGCATGCGGATATCGCTGACCACCACGCCCGGCCAGTCACGCTCCAGTTGCCCGGCCAGACCTTTGGCTTCGGACAGCGGCAGAATTTTCAGGCCAGCCAGATCCAGGGTTTGCCCGAGGGCCTGACGCAGGTGCGGATCGTCGTCGATCAACACCACCTGAATGCGATTGTCGATGGTCATGCACTTCGATCCTCGGACGGTTGCAGGCTGACCCCGGGCGCACCGGCGCGCAGCCGCAGGGTAATCAAGGCGCCGCCTTGCTTGTGGTTGGCGAATGACAATTCACCGCCGAAGGCGCGCATCAGCGTTTCACAGATGGCCAGGCCCAAACCGAGGCCCTGCGTGCGCGTCTTGGTGGTGTAGAAAGGCTCGCTGGCGCGGCCGAGGGCTTCCATGCAGAACCCCGGGCCGTTGTCGCGAATGTACAGATTGACGCCCTCGGCGGTGGATTCGGCACTCAGCCACAATTTGCGCGGCGGGCCTTTTTCGGTGAGGGCGTCGAGGGCGTTGGCGAGCAGGTTGCCGAGGACTTGGCGCAGTCGGGTTTCCCCGGCCTCGACCCACAGGGTGGCGGCCGGCAGATCGCGGATCAGTTCGACTTCCATGCTGCGGCGTCGTTTGGCCAACAGTGCCAGCGCATCGTCCAGCGCCGGTTGCAGGGCGACGCTTTCCGGGGCGTGGCGATCGCGGCGGGCGAAGGCGCGCAAGTGGGCGATGATCGAGGCCATGCGCCCGGTCAGTTCGCTGATCAACTTGAGGTTGCCGCGTGCGTCGTCGGTGCGCTGATGATCGAGCAGCACCTCGGCATTCTCCGCGTAGCTGCGGATCGCTGCCAGCGGCTGATTGAGTTCGTGGCTGATGCTCGCCGACATCGTCCCCAGTGCCGACAGTTTGCCCGCCTGCACCAAATCATCCTGGGCGCGGACCAACTCCTGCTGCGCCGTTTCGCGCTCGAGCACTTCCTGTTTCAAGCGCCGGTTGAGGCCTTCGAGATCGCTGGTGCGCTCGGCGACGCGGCCTTCCAGCTCACGGCGCGCCTTGGCCTCGAACGCGATGCGTTCCAGGTAGTGGCGGCGGCGTTGCATCATCAAACCGAGCAGCAACATCACCACCAGCAGCGTGGCGCCGCCGATGGCCACCACCGTGCGCACCGGGCGGTCGATCAGCGTACGCGGGGCGAGGATGCTCACGCTCCAGCCGGTTTCGGCAATGTCGTGGGTCTGCGTCAGCCATGCGCTGGGGCTGAGGTTCAGCGGCCGTGGTTCGCGGGTCGGGTAGGGCTGGATCGCAGTGATTGCGGAGCGTTCGGCCTCGCTCAGGATGCGGGTCGAGCGAAAGCGCCATTCCGGGCGTGACGTGAGGATGACCACGCCGTTGTGATCCGTGACCAGCAATTGTTCCGGGGTTTTGCCCCAGAGGCTTTCGGTGTGGTCGAGGTCGACCTTGATCACCAGCACGCCGACGATTTTTTCGCCATTGCGCACGGCGGCGGCAAAGAAATAACCGCGCTTGGCAGAGGTTGTACCGAGACCGAAGAAGCGCCCCAGGCGCCCGGCCATGGCTTCGCTGAAATACGGCCGGAAGGAGAAATTGCGCCCGACAAAGCTGTCATGTTTGTCCCAATTCGACGCCGCCAGCGTCTGGCCGCTGGTGTCCATCAGGTACATGACTTCGGCGCCGGTCTGTGCCGAGATGTTTTTCAGCAGACGGTTGGCATTGCCCTGCGTGACGCCATCGTCCGGCGCCCCGAGCACGGCGCGCAGGGCCGGCAGGTCGCCGAGGATTTGCGGCAACACTTCATAGCGATGCAGGGTGCCCAGCAGGTTGGCGACGTACAGGTCGAGGGTCTGGCGGTTCTGGCCGGCCAGTTCACTGCGGTAATACCGTTCGGCGAGGTGTTCCAGCGGCCACAGCAGCGGCGCCAGACACAGCGCCAGCAGGGCGAGGCTGCGCCAGCGAGGTCTGCGGGGAAGGGTTGGTTTCATGAGCCGGATGCGCCTGGGGTGACAGGCGCATTATGCCTAGGCTCAGGCGAAGACGTCAGCGTCCTTGAACAACGCGGCAGCCTGATCCTTGGCCGACAGCTTCGGCGCTTCGTCCAGCTGCCAATCGATGCCCAGCGCAGGGTCATCCCAGCGAATGCTGCGCTCGGACGCTGGGTCATAGTAATTGGTGGTCTTGTAGAGGAATTCGGCGAACTCGCTCAGCACCACGAAACCATGGGCGAAACCTTCCGGTACCCACAGTTGGCGATGGTTTTCAGCCGACAGGCGCACGGCCACAGACTTGCCGAAATGCGGCGAACTGCGACGAATGTCCACGGCCACATCGAGCACTTCACCGACGGTGACGCGGACCAGTTTGCCCTGAGTGTTTTGCAACTGGTAATGCAGGCCACGCAATACGCCTTTTTGCGAGCGCGAGTGGTTGTCCTGGACGAACTGCGTGTCCAGACCCGTGGCGTCCTGGAACGCCTTGGCGTTGAAACTCTCGTAGAAGAAACCGCGCTCGTCACCAAAAACCTTGGGTTCGATGATCAGAACACCGGGCAGATCGGTGGTGATTACATTCATGAGGATTTCCATAGGCAGGTGTGAATGGCCGACATTCTTGCGCAAAGTGCCGGAGGGCGCGAGTGTTCAGATACAAATATCCGTCTGTGCTGTAACAACCGTTAGGGGTTGCGTCTCGTCAGCAGCAATGGCGATATAAGCGCCTAATAAAATTTCAGGGGTCGTTTCATGCCGCTCGCCACGTTGATTCATCGCGCCAGTTTGCCCAGTCCGCAGGTTTCTGCAGAGCAGGCCCAGCAATGGCTGGCAGAACATTACGGGCTCAGCGGTACGTTGCAGGCGCTCGGCAGTCAGCAGGATCTGAATTATCGCGTCGACAGCCCGCGTGGCCGGTTCGTGCTGAAAATCTGCCGTGGCGATTACGCGCTTGTCGAGTTGCAGGCCCAGCATGCGGGCCTGAAGTTTCTGGCCGAGCATTCGGCGGTGAAGGTGCCACGGGTGATCGCGGCCAATAGCGGCGCCGATCTGCTGTCGCTGCACGTCGGCGGTGAAGCGGTGCATGTGCGCCTGCTCGATTACATCGAGGGCCAGTCGTTGACCCATCTCGATCATCTGGGCCAGGCGGTGGTGGCCGGGTTTGGTCGACTCTGCGGTGAGATGGACCTGGCGCTGGCCGGCTTCGACCATCCGGGGCTGGAGCGCACGCTGCAATGGGATGCGCGCCACGCCAGTGCGCTGATCAGTCATTTGCTGCCGGTCATCAAGGATGAACGTCAGCGGGCATTGATCGCCGCGGCGGCCGAACAGGCCGAGCGACGTTTGCAGCCGTTGCTCGACACGTTGCCGGTGCAGGCGATCCACATGGACATCACCGATGACAATGCGGTGTGGGCGCGCGATGCCGGGCGGCACTGGCAGTTGCAGGGGGTGATCGATTTCGGCGATCTGGTGCGCACCTGGCGCATCACCGATTTGTCGGTGACCTGCGCCGCGTTGCTGCATCACGCGGGCGGCGATCCATTTGTCATCCTGCCGGCCGTGCAGGCGTATCACGCGGTCAACCCGCTGCAACACGAAGAATTGCAGGCGCTCTGGCCATTGATCGTCGCGCGTGCGGCGGTGCTGGTGCTCAGTGGCGAGCAGCAGGTCAGCATCGATCCCTCGAATACCTACAGCCGCGACAACCTCAGCCATGAGTGGGAAATTTTCCGCGTGGCCACGTCGGTGCCACTGGCGCTGATGGAAGCGGCGATTCTTACCGCTGTCGGCCACGCCTTGCCGGCGATCGACAGCGAAGGTTTTGCGCCATTGTTGCCGGGTCTGGTCGGGCGTGAATTTGCGCTGATTGATCTTGGTGTTCTGAGCCCGCATTTCGAGGCCGGTAATTGGGAGCAGGAGGGCATCGATCAGCGGCTGTTGAACGAGGCGGCGGCCGCCCATGGTTTGGCGGCGAGCCGTTATGGTCAGTACCGTTTGTCGCGCACGCGGCCCGACAGCGCCGATGAACCGGACACATTCCCGCTGCACGTCGAATTGCGTGTGCCGAATGGCACTGCTGTGGAGTCGCCGTTCGCGGGCGTGGTGCATCAGGCGCCTGATGGCGCGCTGCAACTCGACGGCCCGCAGCTCAGCGTTCGCCTGTGGGGCGTGACACCTTCGCTGCACAGTGGCGCGGCGCTGGTCAAAGGCCAAGTGCTGGGCGCGGTCAGCGGGCCTTTGCGTGTGCAGTTGTGCCGAGGCGCGCAACTCAATGCGCCGCTGTTTTGCACGCCATCTCATGCGCCGGCATGGCAGGCACTGTGTCCATCGCCTGCTGCGTTGCTGGGGCTGGCCTGTGATGCCGAGCCGGAGCTGGATGGTAAAACCCTGCTGCAACGGCGCGACGCCAGTTTTGCCCGCACGCAAAAACACTATTACGTCGATCCGCCGCGCATCGAACGCGGCTGGCGCAATCACCTGATCGACATGCAGGGCCGCTCCTATCTGGACATGCTCAACAACGTCGCGGTGCTCGGTCACGGCCACCCGCGCATGGCGGCGGTCGCGGCACGGCAGTGGTCGTTGCTCAACACCAACTCGCGGTTCAACTATGCGGCGGTCGCCGAGTTTTCCGAACGCCTGCTGAAACTGGCGCCGGAAGGCATGGACCGGGTGTTTCTGGTAAACAGCGGCAGCGAGGCCAATGACCTGGCGATTCGTCTGGCGTGGGCGTACAGCGGCGGTCGCGACATGCTCAGCGTGCTTGAGGCCTATCACGGCTGGACGGTCGGTGCCGATGCGGTCTCGACGTCGATTGCCGACAACCCGAAAGCCCTGGAAAGCCGCCCGGACTGGGTACACCCCGTGACGGCGCCGAACACCTATCGCGGTGAATTCCGTGGCCTCGATTCGGCGCCGGATTACGTGCGCAGCGTTGAGCATCAGTTGCAACAGCTCGCTGAGCAAAAACGCCAATTGGCCGGGTTTATCTGCGAGCCGGTGTACGGCAATGCCGGTGGCATCTCGCTGCCGCCGGGTTATCTGCAACAGGTGTACGCCTTGGTGCGCGCGCAGGGCGGGGTGTGCATCGCCGACGAAGTACAGGTCGGTTATGGGCGTATGGGCAACTTCTTCTGGGGCTTTGAAGATCAGGGCGTGGTGCCGGACATCATCACCATGGCCAAAGGCATGGGCAACGGCCAGCCACTCGGTGCGGTGATTACCCGCCGGGAGATCGCCGAGGCGCTGGAGGCCGAGGGTTATTTCTTCTCGTCGGCGGGTGGCAGTCCGGTCAGTTGCCAGATCGGCATGGCGGTGCTCGATGTCATGGAAGAAGAAAAACTCTGGGAGAACGCGCAGGTGGTCGGTGGCCACTTCAAGGCGCGGCTCGAAGCGTTGATCGATAAACATCCGCTGGTGGGCGCGGTGCACGGTTCCGGGTTTTATCTGGGGCTTGAGCTGATCCGTAATCGCGAGACATTGGAGGCGGCGAGCGAGGAGACCGCCGTGCTCTGCGATCGCCTGCGCGAGCTGGGGATCTTCATGCAGCCGACCGGCGATGATCTGAACATTCTCAAGATCAAGCCGCCGATGGTGACGTCGCGCCGCAGTATCGACTTCTTCGTCGACATGCTGGATCGGGTGCTCACCGAGGGCCTCTGACACTCACCCCATGTAGGAGCTGCCGAAGGCTGCGATCTTTTGATCTTGTCTTTCAATAGCAAAATCAAGAGATCGCAGCCTTCGGCAGCTCCGACATGGGTACGGTTTTAATTCGATTTGTATCGGCTTTCTGTGCGCTAAATTAGACGAAATGCATTTTCGTAGCTTCTAAAGCCGATATTTATCGGCTATAAAGTCGCCATTGCTCCGGCTTGGCGATCGCTTGTCCGGTGCGCGCGTTTTTCTTTTCGGTCGAATGGTCGACCGCCAAAGTACTTGCCCGGAGATGATTGATGAGCCGTATCGTTACCGTTGCTGCCACTCAGATGGCCTGTTCGTGGGATCTGGAAGCCAACCTCGAAATCGCTGAAAGGCTGGTGCGCGAAGCCGCCGCCAAAGGCGCGCAGATCATCCTGATTCAGGAACTGTTCGAGGCGCCGTACTTCTGCCAGAAGCCGAACCCGGACTATCTGCAACTGGCGACGACGGTGGAAGACAACGTCGCGATCAGACATTTCCAGAAAATCGCCAAAGAGCTGCAAGTGGTGTTGCCGATCAGCTTTTACGAGTTGGCCGGCCGCGCTCGTTTCAACAGCATCGCGATCATCGATGCTGACGGCAGCAACCTCGGGATTTATCGTAAAAGCCACATCCCGGACGGCCCGGGCTACCACGAGAAGTATTACTTCAACCCGGGCGACACCGGTTTCAAAGTGTGGAACACCCGTTACGCGAAAATCGGCGTGGGCATCTGCTGGGATCAGTGGTTCCCGGAAGCCGCGCGGAGCATGGCCCTGCAAGGCGCGGAAATCCTCTTCTATCCAACGGCAATTGGTAGCGAGCCGCACGACAAGACTATTTCGTCGCGCGATCACTGGCAGCGTGTGCAACAGGGCCATGCCGGCGCCAACCTGATGCCGCTGATTGCCAGCAACCGCATCGGCAACGAAGAACAGGACGGCTACGACATCACGTTCTACGGCTCGTCGTTCATCGCCAACCAGTTCGGCGAAAAAGTGCAGGAGCTGAATAAAACCGAAGAAGGTATTCTTGTGCACACTTTCAACCTCGACGAGCTCGAACATATTCGCAGCGCGTGGGGTTCATTCCGTGACCGCCGTCCGAACCTGTACGGTGCGTTGAAAACCCTCGACGGTTCCTTGGAGTCCTGATCCCGATGACCACATTGAAAAGTACCCCGCGCGCCGACGGCTTTCACATGCCGGCCGAGTGGGCGCCGCAAACGCAGACCTGGATGATCTGGCCCGAGCGCCCGGACAACTGGCGTCTGGGTGGCAAACCGGCGCAAGCCGCACACGCAGCGGTGGCCAAGGCCATTGCGCGCTTTGAACCAGTGACCGTGGCCGTGTCCGCCGGCCAATACGAAAACGCCCGTGCACGCCTCGACGTGCCGAATATCCGCGTGGTCGAGATGTCCAGCGATGACGCCTGGGTACGCGACAGCGGCCCGACCTTCGTCATCAACAACAACGGTGAAGTGCGCGGTGTGAACTGGGATTTCAACGCCTGGGGCGGTTTCGACGGCGGCCTGTATTCGCCGTGGAATCGTGATTCGCAGGTCGGCGGCAAGATCCTCGAGATCGAGCGCAGCCCACGTTATCGCACTGAGGGTTTTGTGCTCGAAGGTGGTTCGATTCACGTCGACGGTGAAGGCACGCTGATCACCACCGAAGAGTGCCTGCTGAACCGCAATCGCAACCCGCACCTGGGCCGCGAAGAGATCGAAGCGGTACTGAGCGCCAATCTGACTGTGGATAAAATCATCTGGCTGCCGGACGGTTTGTTCAACGACGAAACCGACGGTCATGTGGATAACTTCTGCTGCTACGTGCGTCCGGGTGAAGTGCTGCTGGCGTGGACCGACGATCCGCAGGATCCGAACTACCCGCGCTGCCAGGCCGCGATGAAAGTCCTGCAAAGCAGCACCGACGCCAAGGGGCGCCCATTCACGGTGCACAAAATGCCGATTCCGGGGCCGCTGTACGCGACCGAAGAAGAGTGCGCCGGGGTCGATCCGGTGGACGGCACGCAAGAGCGCAATCCGTCCGTGCGCCTGGCCGGTTCCTACGTGAACTTCCTGATCGTCAACGGCGGCATCATCGCGCCGAGCTTCGACGATCCGATGGACGCTGGGGCGAAAGAAATCCTGCAGAAGCTGTTCCCGCAGCACGAAGTGGTGATGGTGCCGGGCCGCGAACTGTTACTGGGTGGCGGCAATATCCACTGCCTTACCCAGCAGCAGCCCGCGCCGCACAAAGAGTGAGTTGAGTCGTAACAGCTTGAGTTGATTAATAAATCAGCCGGGCAATGATTAGCTCGCTATATATCAACCGAGGCCCGCACTCCGACAGGATGGCGGGCTTCTTTGTATCCACTTGTCGACAACAGAGAAACATTGGCATAGCTCTTGTATTCATCACCCGTGCACTAGGGAGGGGGAAGAACTTCAACAGTTCTGTCATAAACCTTGGATAACGTAGCCGCTCATGAACGGGGAGAGAGCGCTGAAATGAACGCCGAAGTGAACGTAGTCAGCGAGCGGACGTTGCATCCCATGGCCGTAAATGGCGAATCGCTGCAGATTGTCGCGCACTGGTTGAAGTCCAATGGAACGCGTCAGATCAGGGAACCTGATCCGCGCCGGATGATGATCGAGCGTTACCCCGCTGGCCTGTTCAGCGAGGCCGAACTGGAAGCGTTATGGGCTGTGATGGAAGGATAAGAACAACAACAGGGATTGGTAAAAGCGCTGCCGGGATGGCGGCGCTTTTTTATGCACGAAAGAAAAGATCGCAGCCTGCGGCAGCTCCTGCATTGAGATGTACATTTCCCTGTAGGAGCTGCCGCAGGCTGCGATCTTTTGATCTTGTTTCTTAAAAGCTATAAGTCCCGGTCATCACGACGCTACGCGGCGCCCCCGGCTGAATCTGATACTGGCTGGTCGCCGACGCGTAGTAATCACGGTCGGTGATGTTGTTCAGTGCCGCCCGCAAATCCCAATCCTTCATCCGGTAACCCACCAACGCATCCCAGCGGCCATATCCCGGCAATACGGTGGTGTTGGCGTTGTCGGCATAACGCTGGCCAACCAGGGTCAGACCGGTTTCGCCGTACCAACCCATCTCCGGTTTCCAGGTCAGGAACAGGCTGCCGTTATGCTTGGCGACGTTGTTGATGCGTTTGCCTTCCAGGCCATTGTTGTCCTTCTCGATGGTCGCATCCTGCATGCCGACGCCACCGCGCATGTACCAGTTGCCGACGATGTTGCCGGTCGCGGTCAACTCGATCCCGCGAGAACGTTGCAGGCCCGACAATACGGTCAGGGTCGGGTCGTTGGGATCGGTGGTACGACGGTTGTAGAGTTCCAGGTCATAGATCGCCAGCGTGGTGCTGAGACGGTCATCGAGCCAGTCGCTCTTCACGCCGATTTCTTTTTGCTTGGTCAGCTCGGGACTGAGGTCGTGGCTGTTGCCGGCCGCGCCCGGGGTGATGCCGATCAGGCCACCGCCGACGGGCGAGAAGGTCTTCGACCAAGAGGCGTAGAACGAGTGATTCTGCAGCGGCGTCCAGACCAGGCCCACGCGCGGGCTGGTGCTGTGGCTGTCGCGGTCTTCGGAGATGTTGCGCAGCTTGTTGGTCGACTCGATGGCGAAGGTGTCGTAACGCAGACCGCCGAGCAGTTGCCATTGATCGTTCAGGCGCAGCTGGTCCTGCACGTACACCGCGCGACTTTCGACTTCGGTATGGCTGCTGCTGGAAACCTGCATGCTGCCGGTGTGGCGCCGGTCGCGATTGGGGCTGTAAAGGTCGAGCGACGGCACCGGGCGTGCGCCCGGGGTTCTGCCGGTGGCGGCGTTGTACAGCGTCGGGTCGCGGCGCTGACTGCCGGTTTCAACGCCGGTGAGCAGGCGATGCTCAAGGCCGAACGTATCGAAACCACCTTCCAGTTCGAGGTTGTTGTAGATGTTGCGAGTGGTCAGATCCTGCTGCCAGTGCTGGCGCGTAACCTGGCGGGTGGCCGGGGTGAAACCGGTCAGGTAAGTGTTGTCGAAATCGCTGTCGAGCTTGAACACGCCGAGGGTCTGGCGCAGCTGCCAGTTATCGTTGATTTCGTAAGTGAGTTTGGAGCGCAGCGACTGCGACTTGTCGTCGATAAAGTCGTGATCGTTGCCATAGGTCGTGTCGCGACCGACATCCGCCGGGCGCCCGTTGACGCCGGGAATGCCGCGATCCGGGGTGCGGTTGTAACGGCTGTATTCGTACTGCACCAGCCAGTTCAGATCCGGCGTCAATTGCCAGCTCATCGAGGGCGCGAACAGTTGGCGATTGCCGCTGACGCCGTCGCGGAAGCTGTTTTCATCCATGTTGCCCATGTTCAGGCGCAGGCTGATGTTGTCGCTCGGGTCGGTGCTGAGGTCTGCGTAAAGGCTGCGCAAATCTTCGCTGCCGCCCTGGGCTTCGAGGGTCGAGCGACGGCCGGCTTCCGGCGTCTTGCTGACGCGGTTGACGATCCCGCCCTGACTGCCACGGCCGTACAACACGGCGGCCGGTCCCTTGAGCACTTCGACGCGCTCGATATTGTGCAGGTCGCGCTTGTATTGGCTGTCGTCGCGGATGCCGTCCAGATAGAAGTCGTTGCTGGCGTCGAAGCCACGGATGCGCAGGCTGTCGAAGCGGGTATCGGCGCTGCTGCTGACGTTGGGCATGCCGCTCAAGGCATCGCCGATATCGTTGGTGCCGTAGTCGGCGACGTTCGACGTCTTGATCGAATCAATGGCCTGCGGCACATAACGCACCGGCGTCGAAGTGCGGGTCGCGGTGTTGCTGACTTTTACCCGTGGATCATCGGTTTCGGCTTCGGCAGCGCTGATCGATGTCTCGGGCAATGTTGTAGGAGCAGCGTAGGAAAAACCGGCAGACAGCAGGGCAGAAAGGCCAACGCTGTAGGACGTAAGGCGAAAGGGGGCAGGCATTGAAGAAAACATCCGTAGGATTTTTAGGCTGTAGCGTGTAGGGATGCGGATGATAATGCTTGCTATTTACTTCCGTTAATTATTCCTGAGAAGTTCCCCTGCGTGATTGTTTCAATTTGTGTCGATGTTGATACAAATTCATCGAGCAGGCCATTCGCCCGATTCACGAAACAGACTGAAAGCCGTTTCGAGGTTTTTCCGTTTCGGCTGGAGGCATAGTCTTCCGGCATCAATTTTTGCCTGTTGGCTGCCGGAGATGACTGATGATCCTTCACTACATTTACGACCCGTTGTGCGGCTGGTGTTACGGCGCCAAACCGTTGGTGCAGGCTGCGCAAAACGTGCTGCCAGTGGTTGCGCATGCCGGCGGGATGATGAGCGGCGCCAATCGCCAGCGTGTTTCGCCGCAGCTGCGCAATTACGTAATTCCCCACGACCGGCGTATCGCCGAATTCACCGGGCAGCCATTTGGCGAGGCGTATTTCGAAGGTTTGCTGCGAGATCATTCAGCCGTCTTCGATTCGACGCCGCCGATTGCTGCGGTCATGGCAGCCGAATCCATCGACGGTGGCGGTGTGCAGATGCTTGGTCGATTGCAGATTGCGCACTATGTGGAAGGGCGGCGAATTGCCGATTCAACAGTGCTGCTGGAATTGGCGGTCGAGAGGGGTTATGCACAGGAGGACTTCCACATTGCCTTAGAATCGGTCGACACCGAGGCGCACATAAAAGCCAGTCGCCAGTTGCTGGCACAACTGGGCGGCCAGGGTTTTCCTACGTTCGCCCTGGAGCAAGACGGGCAATTCAAACTAGTCGACATCAGTCCCTGGCTGGGGAAGCCGCAACCTTTCGCGGACTGGCTGAAACAATCGATCAGCGTCGATGAGGCCGGTGCGACCGCTGCGCTTTGCGGGCTCGAAGGATGCGCTTGAGGTCACTGTATTCACTGGTTGCAGGCATTTCCGTGCAAGGAGTCAGCGCAAAATTTACGTTTCTTAGACGATTTTCGCCTATTTAAAGACGATTCTTGAAATTGACACATAGTTCAGGGCGCGGCTACGATTCGGCCCAACGCCTGTGGCCAACCGCCATGACTCAAAATAATAAGAAGGCCCGCCACGGCATTGTCGTGGGCGGGTCTTTTTGTTTCGGGATGAAAAAAGAGTGCAATAGCGCCGTTTCAGCCGTTCGACACAGCGCGTTTCAACCCGTAATAAGGAAAACAAAATGTTGAACAAGCGAATCAGCCTGATCGCTCTGGGGATGTTGAGCGCCACACAGGCCATGGCTAACGACCAGGCCGAGTCCAAGGGTTTTCAAGAAGACAGCAGCCTCAAAGTGCTGTTGCGCAACGCCTACATCAACCGTGATTACAAAGACGGTAACGACGACAAAGCCGAGTGGGGCCAAGCGGCCATCGGCACGTTCTCGTCCGGCTTCACCCAAGGCACTATCGGTGTCGGCGTGGATGCCTTCGGTCTGTACGCACTGCGTCTGGATGGCGGCAAAGGCCGCAGCGGCGCCGGTGGTATCGACTTCTTCAAGCAAGACAACGGCAACGTTGCCGGCCAGCACGGCGATGCCGCCAACGATCTGGCCAAGGCTGGCGCAGCGGTCAAATTCCGCTTCTCCAACACCGTGCTGACGTACGGCGACCAGATGCCGGCACTGCCGGTGCTGAACTACGACAACTCGCGTCTGTTGCCGGAAAGCTACACCGGTACTTTGATCACTTCCCGTGAAATCAAGGGCCTGGAACTGAATGCCGGCCGATTTACTGCCGAATCGCGCAAGAGCGATGAAGGCCGTGACAGCGGTGGTCTGAAGTCGATCAACGTGTTGGGCGGTAGTTACCAGTTCACTGAACACTTCAAAGGTGCGTTGTACGCTTCCGACGTTGAAGACGTATTGAAGAAACAATACGTGAACGCCAACTACGTGTTGCCGTTCAACAAGGATCAATCGCTGACCCTGGACTTCAACGGCTACCGCACCAAACTGGACAACTCCTATGTCCGCGAAAACGGTGTGACCGGCGACGACAACAAGATCTGGAGCCTGGCAGCCACTTTCGCCACTGGCCCGCACTCGTTCACCGTGGCGCACCAGCGCTCCACCGGCGACAGCAACCTGGGCTACGCCTACGGCGGCTACCAGAAAGATCAAAACCGTGTCGGCGATGGCGGCAACACCATCTACCTGGCCAACTCCTACTGGTCGGACTTCAACGCTGAAGACGAACGCAGCTGGCAGTTGGGCTACGGCCTCGACTTCGGCGCGTTCGGCGTTCCGGGCCTGAGCTACAACTTCGCTTACGTGCGTGGCGACAACATCACCACCTCCACCAGCACCGGTGGCACCGAGCGCGAGATCTTCAACCAGTTCAAGTACGTCGTGCAAAGTGGCCCGGCCAAAGACCTCAGCGTGAAACTGCGCAGCTCGATCCTGCGCGTGTCGCAGAAATCCAGCGAGTACAACGTGGGCGGCAACGAAGTGCGTGTATTCGTGGATTACCCGATCAACATCTTCTGATGCCCGATCCGGTGTAAGAACCGTGAAAAAACTCCGACTGGTTCGGAGTTTTTTTTCGACGGTTTTTCGATGAAAACCGGAAAAAACCCGAGTTTTTGTCATGTAAAAGTTGTTTTTAAGTCGCTTCAATCACCGTTTCAAACAGGGCTTTAAATGCCTGAAATTCTTTCTCATGGACGCAAATTCTCCACCTAATAGATTAGGCCGCTCAACGCAGCGGAGAATTTGGTAATGATCGTTTTGAACAGAGAAGTGGGCGAATCGCTACGGCGCGACAAATATGTCAACGTCCAGGGTGGTGACTTCAATCTCTACGGTCATTTTGCCGACTTCGTCAGACTGACCAAAAGTTGGGAAAACATGGAGCCTGACAGCTACTACGGTCAGGCCGAAGCCGGCATGCGTTACCGTCGTTACAGCGACTTCGAATACAACCCGAAAACCCGCGAGCTGACGCAACTCGAGCATCGCGCGTACGTGCAATCGAAAGAGAACAACGCCTACGTTGGCGGCCTGGTGCGGCACTTCCAGGACTTCTCCGATGAAGTGATTTCTTCGCCGGTAATGCGCAGCCTGATCGACACCGATTTCGAAGTGTACAAAAGCGTGTTGCCGGAAGAGCTGCACGATGAAATCTGGCAGTGCCAGATCCATCAGATCCGCATCGAGATCAAACCCGGCAAACAACTGGAAATCACCCCTGAAGGCATTCACTGCGACGGTTACCCGTTCAGCGGCGTGCATTTCTGGGGGCGCAACAATGTCGAGGGTGCGGAGAGTCGTCTGTACGACATCCACGAGCATCAACTGGCGTCGACCACTTACGAGGAAATTCTCGACACCACCTACTTCCTCGACCGCGACATGCGCCACTACGTGACCCCGGCGCGCAACAGCCACACCCATGCCATGGCGTATCGGCAGATTCTGGCGATTTCCTTCTCGCGGCCCGGGACCGCTTTCGACATTGTTCGCTAATCAGATCACCCCAATCGATGGCGTCGAGTGCTCGACGCCTGTGGTGCTGCGACGCGCCACGGCCAAGGATGCGCAGCGCATGGAGCGCTTCTTCCGCCAGTTCGACGAAGTGTCCTTCTGCGAATGGCAGGACGCCAAGTGCCTGCGCGGCGTGCTGATCCAGAAAACCACGACGGCCTATCTCGCCTTCGACGTCGCCGGCGAAATTGTCGGCGCGGTGCTCGGTGGCATGCTCGGCAGTCGCGGCACCATCAATCATCTGGCCGTCAGCCCGCGCTATCGCAGCCAGGGCGTCGGTCAACGTCTGGTTGAAGCGGCGTCGTCCGACATGAAGCGTGTCGGTGTGTTGCGGATGTTTCTGTTTGTCGACGATGCTAACCTCGCGGGCAAGCGTTTTTGGACTGCCCAGGGTTTTTGCGAGCCCCACGGTGAACGGACTTTTGAGAGGGATCTATGAATGAAAGGTCCGGCAGTGCGCCGCTGATGGTCACCCATCAGCCGTCGCGCACGTTTGCCGAAGCCAGCCCGGTGGTCGCCGGGTATTTCACGGTGTCATTCGTGTTCGGGCTGATGGCCGTCAACGCCGGGTTGCCGATGTGGCTGCCGGTAGCGATGTGCTTGTTCGTGTATGCCGGCGCATCACAATTCGCTGCGCTGGCGCTGATCTCCAGCGGTGCATCGCTGACCACCATTGTGCTGACCACGTTTCTGATCAACGCGCGGCACATGCTGATGTCGGTGTACATGGCCAAGGCCCTGCGTGCACTCGGTTTGAGTCGCATGGAACGTTGGGCATACGCCGGTGGCCTGACTGATGAATCCTTCGCCTTCCACAGCGTCAAGCTCGGCACGGGCGCACCAGTCAACGTGCGCTATCTGATCGGCTTCAACCTGTTCTGCCACACCTCGTGGGTGCTCGGCGGATTGCTCGGCGCGGTCTGCGCGCAGTACGCGGCGCACCTGATCAAATATCAGCTCGACTACGCACTGACGGCGATGATGCTCTACGTGCTGGTGTCGCTGTGCAACACGCGCAATAAACTGATCGCCGCTGCGGCTGCGGTGATCTGCATGGGCGCCCTGAGCCTGGTCGGCAGTTCGCCGTTTAATGTGTTTATCGCCACGTTTGTGGGCTGCGGAGTGGGTGTATGCCTGACCAAACGTTCCTGATTCTGGTGGTCGCGCTGATGATGGCCGTGACCTTCCTGCCACGCGCCTTGCCATTGCAAGTGAATACCGAGCACTGGCCGCCGTTTGTTGCGCGGGCGCTGGAATACTTGCCGGTGGCGATCGTCGCTGCGATCAGCCTGACTCCCTTGTTGATCAAGGATCAGCACATACAGCTCGATCGCCCGGAATTCTATGCCGCGATTCCGACGTTGCTATGTGCGTATTTCAGCAAAAACCTCTTTCTCAGTGTGGCGGTTGGGACGGCTGCGTACATTGCGCTCGGCTCGTTCATGTAGTGGCAGATCGACGACGTCACTCAACGCCTGGCTCGACAACTCCGGATTGTTCACCGCCAGGCGTACCTCGAGGAAATCCTCGAAACCGGGGAAAATCGTCAGGCCGTTCTTCTGCGCGGCCTCACGCGAAACCATGCCGACCGCGTCCATTTGCGTGATCAACGACAGCGTCAGCGTTTCGCTGCACGAATAAACCATGCGCTGGCCGTTCTCGTGATTGCCCAGACCGGCGTCGAGAAAGCGCAAAAAGCTGTGGGAATAAGGACAATCTTCCGCAGGACGCACCTGAAACTTGTTGCCCAGCAACGTCAGTGGATCGTTTTCCTGGCCGCAATGCGCGCCGACCACCTGCACCTGAACATCCGGCAAGACAATGCTCGGCAACCCCGGCCGCTGCGGGCCGATCAGCACCGCAAGGTCAAAGTCTTCGTTCTTCAGCTTACTGAGGTTTTCCATCGACTCGGCATAACTGAATTCCATCTGGTAATCGGGAAACACCTCGATCAGGCGCCCGATCATTCGCCGATTGAAATCAGGCGACAACGTGTTGTTCAACGCCACCTTCAACGTACGTTGGCCCGGCACCTTCAGCGCCTCGACCTTTTCTTCCATCTGTCGCGTGGCAATCAGCACTTTGTCCATATAAGGCGTCAGCTCAGTGCCTTGCGGCGTCAGCGTCAGCCCTTTGTTGGAACGACGAAACAAGCGGAAACCGAACTGCTCTTCGACCTTGTTCAACTGCGCGGCCAGCGCCTGCACAGTCAGGCACGAATGCTCGGCTGCGGCCGACAACGAGCCGGTCTGCACGATGCGCATGAGGTTGCGTAAGGTTCTGCTATCCATGGGTAATGCCCTCTAAAGTGGGCTGGGTATTGTTGTTTACGAGACCGCCGGTCCGGCGGCCATATGCTGGGTATATTCCTGCACCTGAGCATAGTTGTCGCGGGTTTAGTAGCGAATTGATGTCCCTGCCGATGGCTGGAGGCTGACACAGGATCGGGGTTTTTGGGGGGATGGGGGTGATGGGGGTCAAAAAATACTGCCTTCGAATAACAATTCCTGATGATTTTCGGATTTTTTCGCTCGGAACAATTTGCTTCATATCTGGATTAAAAGATCACAAGTATCCGTATCTGTACTAGGCTGAAACATGTCCTTTCATTAAGGGAGGCGAGCATGCCTACCTCATCCCCAGCCCTCACCCCACGCGAACAACTCGACTCCCCCGAAGCCGGTCGCGTTGCGCTGAAGTTCTTCTTCAACCTCATGGAGCGCTGGGGCTGCAGCGCTGAGCAGCAACGCACATTGCTGGGCGGTGTAGGTAACACCACGTTCTATAAATACAAACACCTGCCGAACATACGTCTGCCTAACGATACCCTTGAGCGCATCTCTTATCTGATGGGCATTCACAAGGCGTTGAGCATCATTTTCAGCAACAGTCGTGAACGCGCCTACACGTGGGTCAGCAGTCCGAACACGGCGGCACCGTTCAATGGGCGAACGGCTCTGGATTACATGCTCGCCGGACGCGTGGTCGATATCGCCGATGTGCGTCGTTACCTCGATGGGGTGCGCGGTTGAAGGCGCCAGAGATGGTTGATGTGGCGTGGCCGAGAGCCTATCGGATCGTCAACAGCAGCTTCCCGCCGATCGCGTTGTTCGAAGACGTGCTCGATCCCGAAGATCTGGAAGTTGCCTACGCAATTGAAGCGCTGACCAATGATCGGTTGATAGAGCAGGCCGGGGTTCTCGCCCGAGTGCGGCCCGAAGATCGACTCTCTGGCCCCGGCTCTACTCCGGTGATGGCTGCGTTCACCCACATCGGCAAACGCAGTCGTTTCTGCGACGGCACCTTCGGTGTTTACTACGCCGCGAGCAGTCAGGCTGCTGCGATCGCCGAGACCTGTTATCACCAGGAGCGATTTCTTGCGGCGACTCAAGAAGCTGATCTTGAGTTGACCATGCGGACTTACGTCAATCGGGTGGTTAAACCGTTGCACGATATTCGTCACGATCACCCCGAGCTGCACAATCCGGATCCGGACGCTTATGGGCCGTCTCAACTATTCGCCCGGCAGCTACGCGAAACAGAGTCGTGGGGACTGCTTTACAACAGCGTTCGCCTGCCGGGCCATGAATGCATCGCCGCGTTCCGGCCGCCTGCGGTGTCGATTCCAAAGCAGGGCAAGCATTTGCGCTATGTGTGGAGTGCGACTCAGCAGAAGATTTCGTTTGTGCTTGAAATCAGTCAGGTTTGAAACGCAAAAGCCCTCGCATCAGCGAGGGCCTTACACCGGTGTTTACATCAACGGCTTGTCCGACGGCGCATCCATCACTTTCACCACATCATCGATCAGCGCTTTGCTTAACTCCTGCAGATACTGCGAGGCATAAGCGTGAAGATCAGGGTCTCGCGAGATTGAAGTGTCCGCAGTGAGCAGTCGTGAAATGTGAAGCAAGTGGGATGCGTGGGAAAGGGCGGCGATTACCGGCACACCACGGTTGGTGCGGAACATCGCTTGATTGGATTGAAAGGAAAAGTGGGTGAGGCCGAGTGTTTTCAGATCTTGAGAATGGGTCATTTCGCTTCACCTGCAGTTCGAGAAGGGCGGCGTGAAGTGACCGGGGTTACTGACGGATCAATGGCTTTCATTTGTGAACTCCCTGTATCAAATGAGAGCTGCCAATTCGTTATCAGACGAATGGGTGGCAGCTATGCGCGGGCTGATAAACCGGAGATACAGGAACCCGGCAGACCCGAAGGTCTCCCACGCACAGCCGCCATTGCACGGTAATGCAGACACAAAAAATGCGCCGGCAAACGTGAGTTGGGGCGCTGGTGCGCCTGTATCTTACGCGGGTTATCAGGCCCGGTCGCTGAATTGGCAGCGACGGGTTTGACGGTAGCTTGGGGATTAGCAGGCGCGCAATCGTGGCCAGTAATGGCTTTGCCTGGCTTCTCGTTACAGCAGATTTCTCAGGATTTCGCGGCATGTGTTTTGTCGGTGACGACTTGTCCTTAACCTTTTCTAAGCAACAAAACGAGGAGATCAGCGATGGTCGTTGAATTGGAGCAATTCCAGCAGGACTTACTGGAGTCTGTACGTCAGATGAAGGCCGGTGAGGCCGCGCGCGTAACGCAGATGCTGCCCTCTGCGGCGGAGAAACAAAGCGTCGAGGCATCAAGCACTCTGGACTGGGAAACCGCGTTGCCATTGACTCCGCCGGTTCAGTGAGCTGAGAAACACTGCTCATGCAATTACGCTTTTTTATGGGCGCACCAAAATTATTGCCAGTTCATAATTTGGCATAAAAGCGGAAATTCGGGCGTTTTGGGCAAAAGCCGTGTTTTGTGGGAGAAGGGCGTCTGGCGATTAGATCGACGTGTGCGGAGGAGAGGCGCTATTTCTACTGAAGCAGAAACGCTGCCAAAAATATAAACACCCCAGAAACAACAAAGCCCCTGCATTTCTGCAGGGGCTTCGTTTTGTATGGTGCCGGCACCAGGAGTCGAACCCGGGACCTACTGATTACAAGTCAGTTGCTCTACCAACTGAGCTATACCGGCGTGTGGGCGACGATTATAGCGACTGGATAATTTCTGTAAACCCCTGAATTCAGACTATTTTTGCATCTCTGTAAATCAAGCCTTTCTTAGTACATTTCGCAGGGTTTGCACTGCCTTCACAGTCCGGCTGTTTTGTAGGGCGAACAGCTGCGCTTCGGCCTGTTCGGCGCGGTGCAGGGCGGTGGCGAGTTGTTGGGCGGTGTCGAGTTCGCCGGGGCTCAGTGGGTGGGCGAGGGCGTGGCCTTGGCACAGCCGGAAATTGTCGAGATTGCACGGCGGGAGGTCGAAGGCCGGTTTGATGCTCAGGTGTTCTTCGGCCAGGAACCACGTGTTGAGGCCATCGAACAGGACCGATTGGTAGCCGGCGTTGGTGGCCAGGTGTTCCCAAGTGTGATCGCGCAGCCATGGGGTTTCGATGACGATGATCCATGGGCGGAAGCGGCTGAAGTCCATGCCGCGCAGGACGGTTTCTTCGTGGCCTTCAACGTCGATTCTGAGGAAATGGATCGGCCGATCGGCAGCATATTGTTCGCAGATGGAGGTCAGTGTACGGGCTTCGACGGTGAGGCTGCGCACGTTCATGCCTAGGTCCTTGCGTTGCTGGGCGACGGCTGGGTCTGCGGTGGAGAGGCCGGTGCCGGGGATGCCGTAGAAGGTCATTTCGCCAGGCTGGTCGCGCGACGCATTGCACGGTGGCATCGCGCGGGCGTTGCTGGCACAGCGCGTCGTAGTAATCCTGCATCGGCTCGACGTTGACGCCGTGCCAGCCGTGATCGTAGAAGGCTTTGGTGACTGAGTCGTGGCTCGGGTCATTGGCGCCGACATCGATGTAGAAACCGTGTTCGAACTGCTTGAGTGCGCGCCACCGTATAGCGAGGGTTACAAGGCGCTGCAATTATTCGCTCGGCGAAGCTGATTTTCGGCGGTTATGTCGTTTTGATTGGCGGCTTATGCACAACTGAGTAGCCCGAATACGCGCTTAGGCCAGTCTTTGTGGGCGCGTTCTCATTTTGTTCGCAAATGCCTGTTTTATTGGTTTTTTCTTTATGTGAACAAAAAATGACCAGAGCTGTTTCAGCGCCGAAACAGGCGTGGATATTGGATCCGAGCAAAATCCATCAACAGAGTTATCCACAGGCTGGCGGTGGTTTATTCGCGTTCGGCCAACAATAGAAAATTGCGCGGCGTCAGCGCTGATTCGCAGAAAGTGCCGAGGCGTACGACGTATCCCTGTTCGGCGAGGAAAAGTGCCCGATCGAGGCTCAGCCAAAGCTCTAGCGGTCGTCGGAATAATCCGCGCAGCAATTCCAGATTGCGCACTTCGGCCAATCGTTGCCAACCGGCTGATTCCAATGCTGCCCAATCTGGCGTGCCAACTGTGGATAACTCTTTGAGATCGGCCAGATCGTGGCAGTAATCGTCAAAGGATTTATCCAGCCATGCGCTGGGCAACGATGGCGTGGGCAAATACTCGTCGACGCCGCGCACTTGCCGTTGCAGCAGGTCGAAAGCGAGGCGACGGGCCATCGAGGTGTCGCGCTGACGTCGGACGCGTGCACCAGCGGTGACGGTTTCGCTCATCGGCAGTGCCAGATCTTCCAGTGAGAGCTGTAGGAGCGATGCCAGTCCGACGTGGGACAATGGCTGATACTCGCTGCGACTGATGCGGTTGTAGCAGCAGGGCGCGATCGCCATTTGCCGGCAACCGGCAGCGCTGGCCAGTTGCATCAAGCGCACGTGCAGATCGCCGCAGGCGTGGAGTGCGACGGGCGTTTGAGTCGCGCTCAATACGGCAGAGGCGTCCGCCGCCAGTACGTCCTGCTGCACATGCAAAGCGTGCAGATGATGGCGCTGACTCAACGCCTGTCCGCTCGCGACCAATTGAGGATCGTATTCAACGCAAGTCAGTTGCTGCTCCGAGCCCAACAAGCGCCGCCCCAAATGCCCCTTGCCCGAACACCAATCCAGCCAGTGCGTCGGCTGCGAAGCGAAGGACAAACGACTGGCAAACGCCTCGATCTGCTGCCACTTGCGCCCCGGCACATCGACATTCAACCGATGCCCCGCAGCGTCCAGCGTATGCCCCGGCAGCTCACCCACCGCGCTCAACTCAGCCGACAACGCGGCCAGTGAAGCAAACGGCTCCGGCGCATCAACAAGATCAGCAGGTTGGTTGTGAGCGTTTTCCGCGTCTTCCAGCGACCGTCCGCGTAGCCACGAGGACAACTCCGGGTAGGACGCTTCCCAATCAAGCGAAAGGTGAGTGAACGGTCGAGGTTTCCACAGCGCCTGATGTTCAATCAAAAAAGCATCCAGCGCCGTGAAGCGGGCGAGTAAGTCCTCGCCCGTCAGCACGTAGGAAGAATCAACGCCCTTGGCAGGCATCGACGCGCAGCCAGCGCTCCAGCAGCTTGAAGCCGCGGACCAGCACGTAAGCCATCAGCAGATAGAACACGCCCGCCGCGAAAAAGATCTCCACCGGCAGATAGGTGCGGGCAATGATCGTGCGCGCCATGCCGGTCAGTTCCAGCAAGGTCACGGTACTGGCCAGCGCACTGGCCTTGAGCATCAGGATCACTTCGTTGCTGTAGGCCGGCAGGCCGATACGCGCGGCACGCGGGAGGATGATGTAGAACATCGCTTTCGGCTTGGACATGCCCAAGGCCCGCGCCGCTTCGATCTCGCCCGGCGGAATCGCCTGAATCGCCCCGCGCAGAATCTCGGCGATATACGCCGCGGTGTGCAGGGTCATGGTCACGGTCGCACACCAGAACGGATCGCGCAGGTACGGCCACAACGCGCTTTCACGTACCGCGTCGAACTGCGCCAGGCCGTAATAAACCAGGAACAGCTGAACCAGCAATGGCGTGCCACGGAAAAAGAAGATGTAGGCGTAAGGCAGCGAGCGCACGAACCACAGCTTCGAAGAGCGGGCGATGCCCAGCGGAATTGCCAGCAGCAGGCCAGCGATTACCGCGATGGCTACCAGCTCCAGGGTCAGGGTCGCGCCCTGCGCCAGTTTCGGCAGCCACTTGATGATGACTTCCCAGTTCATTTAAGCGCTCCTCGCAAAGCCGCGAGCGGCGCGTTTTTCCAGGAAGTGCATGCCGGTCATCGCCAGCACGGTCAGGCCCAGGTACATGATCGCGGCGACCATATAGAAGGTGAACGGTTGTTTCGACACGGTCACGCCGATTTGCGCGTGACGCATGATTTCTTCCAGGCCAATCACCGAGACCAGCGCGGTGTCTTTCATCAGGATCATGAACAGATTGCCCAGGCCGGGCAGGGCGATACGCCACATTTGCGGCATGATCAGCCGGGTGAAAATCCGCCATTTCGACAGGCCCAGGGCCTGGCCGGCCTCACGGTGGCCTTTGGGAATGGCGAGGATCGCACCACGGAACACTTCCGTGGCGTAGGCGCCAAAGCACAGGCCCAGAGCGATCACACCGGCGGCAAAGGCGTTGAGTTGCAGGTCGGGGTTGCCGAAGAACTCACCGAGGGCGCGCATCAGGTTGACCGTACCGAAGTAGATCAACAGCACCCAGAGCAATTCCGGGACGCCACGCACGAGGGTCGAATAAGTGCCGCCAAGCCATTGCAGCGGCTTGTACGGGGAAGTCTTGGCCAAGGCGCCGAGCAGACCGAGCACCAATCCCAGGCACAGGGCCGTAAGGGCCAGTTGGACGGTCATCAGCGCGCCGGCAGCGAGGGCCGGGCCGAATCCGTAGAGGTCGATAATCATGGAGTTCTGTTCAAATTGCGGCAGGCAAAGTCGGGAGCCGGCGCCGTGCAATCACGGCGCCAGTCCCACAGGTCAGGATCAGTAGATGCTGAACGGGAAGTACTTGTCGTTGATCTTCTTGTAGGTACCGTCGGCGACGATTTCCTTCAGGGCAGCGTTCAACTTCTCACGCAGTGGATCGCCTTTGCGCACAGCGATGCCGATCTTGTCGCTTTCTACAACCGGGTCACCTTTGAACTCGTAGTTCTTGCCAGCGTCGCTTTTCAGCCAGTCATAGTTGGCGTACTTGTCGGCGAGGATCGCGTCGACACGACCGGAGGTCAGGTCGAGGTAGGCGTTTTCCTGGGTGTCGTAGAGGCTGACTTTGATGTCATCGGCGTAGGTGTCTTCCAGCCAGGTACCGGCCAGAGTGGCGCGCTGAGTACCGATGGTCTTGCCTTTCAGCGAGTCCTTGTCGGTTTTGAAGTCGACGTTTTTCGGGGCGATGAACTGCAGCTTGTTCGAGTAGTACGGGTCGGTGAAGTCGACCGCGCCTTTGCGCTCGTCGGTGATCGACAGCGAGGAGATCAGGAAGTCGAACTTCTTCGCGTTCAGTGCCGGGATGATGCCGTCCCAATCGGAAGTGACTACGGTGCACTCGACTTTCATCTTCGCGCACAGGGCGTCGCCGATGTCTTTGTCGAAGCCGACCACGTTGCCGCTGGCGTCTTTGTTGTTGAATGGCGGGTAAGCCGCTTCGATGCCCATCTTCAGGGTTTCAGCCATGGCACCGGCGCTGAACGCGAGGGTGACAGCGGCGGCCAGGAAGACCTTCTTGAAATTCTGCATGCATGTTGCTCCGTTAGCGGTTGCTGGACATGAATTGTTTGCAGCGCGCCGAAAGCGGGTTTTCGAACACCTGCTGAGGCGATCCTTGCTCTTCTATTAGACCTTGGTGAAGGAACACCACTTCGCTGGAGACCTGACGGGCGAAGCCCATTTCGTGGGTCACGAGCAGCATGGTGCGGCCTTCTTCGGCCAATGCGCGGATAACACTAAGTACTTCCTGAACCATTTCCGGGTCAAGCGCCGAGGTGGGTTCGTCGAACAGGATCACCTTCGGTTGCATCGCCAGCGTGCGGGCAATCGCTGCACGTTGCTGCTGACCACCGGACAATTGCGCCGGGTAGGCGTGGCGCTTGTCGGCGATGCCGACCTTGGCCAGCAGCGCTTCGGCGACTTCGATCGCCTCGGCCTTGCTCTGGCCGAGCACGCGACGCGGCGCCTCGATGATGTTGTCGAGGATGCTCATGTGCGGCCACAGATTAAAGTTTTGAAACACAAAACCAATCTCGGAGCGCATGCGATTGATCTGCTTGCCGTCAGCGGCAACCAGTTCGCCATTCTTCGCCGGTTTCAGCTTGAGTTCTTCACCGGCCACCAGAATCTGGCCCTGGTGCGGGTTCTCCAGCAGGTTAATGCACCGCAGGAACGTGGACTTGCCGGAACCGGAAGAACCGAGGATCGAGATCACATCGCCGTCGCGGGCGGTCAGCGAGATGCCTTTGAGCACCTCAAGCTTTCCGTAGCGTTTGTGCAAGTTGCGGATTTCAAGCGCGGGCGTGGCCTCAGCCATGTGCGTTCCTCATATATGTTGCGCTCCAGCTGTTGGATGGCCTTCCTGGCGAGGCGGCCAAGCTAGCATAGCGTTTCAATGGCAGCCAACAGCGCTGCGAGCGGTTAACGGGTGGCGTGTGGCAGGTTGTCGCATCGGCACAGCAGACTGTCGCCCCATCAACAACCGAACGGGTGTTTGATCGTGCAAACCCGCGGGTGTCGCGTAAAAAAAGGCGCGATGTTGCCAGCTTTGGCGGGGTGTTGGAAGCGCTATCCGGCCGAACGTTCCTGATTCGCCCTTTTATTGTGCATCCCACACTTTTTCAGTGTGTTTCTGGTGCGCTGATTCGTCTTGAAAGTGAGTCGCAGGGTAACGTTCTGGCGAATAGCCATTAATCTCAATGAGTTGCGATGAATGTCCGGTCGCACGCAAAGCCGCGATCCAGAAGACTTTGAAACATTTTGGCGCATTTATTGCGTGCAGAATCCGGAACGCCCTGTTGGTTTCTTTTTACGAGAAAGAACACGCCAGACAGGACGGACTGAATCGCTTTCCTCGCAAAGGTAGTTTCGATGAGCAGTACCCCAAGCTCCAATGGCCTCGAACAGGGGCTCAAACCGCGTCATGTGACCATGTTGTCGATCGCCGGTGTGATCGGCGCCGGTCTGTTCGTTGGCTCCGGCCACGCCATCGCTGCTGCCGGCCCTGCTGTGCTGCTGGCTTATGCCGCCGCCGGTACCCTGGTGGTGTTGGTGATGCGCATGCTCGGCGAAATGGCTGTTGCCTCGCCGGACACCGGTTCGTTCTCGACGTACGCCGACCGTGCCATCGGACACTGGGCCGGTTTCACCATCGGCTGGCTGTACTGGTGGTTCTGGGTATTGGTGATTCCGCTGGAAGCCAACGCCGCCGCGACCATCCTCCACGCATGGTTCCCGGGCGTAGGCATCTGGGCTTTCGCGCTGATCATCACCATGTTGCTGACCGTCACCAACCTGTTCAGCGTGAAGAATTACGGCGAGTTCGAATTCTGGTTTGCCCTGATCAAAGTGCTGGCGATCATCGGCTTCATCGCCCTCGGTCTTGCAGCGATCTTCGGCTACCTGCCGAACAGCCAGGTCAGCGGTGTGTCGCACCTGTTCGACAGCGGCGGCTTCCTGCCAAACGGCATGGGCGCGGTACTGGGTGCAATCCTGACCACCATGTTCTCCTTCATGGGTACCGAAATCGTGACCATCGCGGCCGCGGAATCGAAAAACCCGGGCAAGCAAATCTCCAAGGCCACCAACTCGGTGATCTGGCGGATCGGCTTGTTCTACCTTGTATCGATCTTCATCGTTGTAGCGCTGGTGCCTTGGAACGATCCTACGCTGGCCAACCTCGGTTCCTACCAGACCGTGCTTGAGCGCATGGGCATTCCTAACGCGAAAATGATCGTCGACATCGTCGTTCTGGTCGCAGTGACCAGCTGCCTGAACTCGGCGCTGTACACCTCGTCGCGCATGCTCTTCTCCCTCGGCAAGCGTGGCGATGCCCCGGCCATGTCGACCCGCACCAACAAAAGCGGCACGCCTTACTGGGCGGTGATGCTGTCGACTGGCGCAGCGTTCCTCTGCACATTCGCCAACTACGTGGCCCCGGCCGCCGTGTTTGAATTCCTGCTGGCCAGCTCCGGCGCCATCGCCCTGCTGGTTTACCTGGTAATCGCCTTCTCGCAATTGCGCATGCGCAAACAACGCGTGGCGCGCGGCGAGAAAATCGAATTCAGCATGTGGCTGTTCCCGGGCCTGACCTACGCGGTGATCATCTTCATCGTCGCGGCCCTGACCATCATGTTGTTCCAGGAAGCGCATCGCGTGGAAATCCTCGCGACTGGTTTGCTGAGTCTGATGGTGGTGGCCGCCGGTCTGCTGGTGGCACGCCGTCGCAAGCTGGAAAAACGTGGCGCGGTGGTGTTGAACTGATCCGTAACACGTAATGCAAAACGGCCGCTGTCAGTGATGACTAGCGGCCGTTTTTATTTGTGAGCGATGTTTATTCGCTCTTGTCTTCCTGTGCTTCCACCGACTTGCCATAAGCATCCAGCGCAATCCCGAAATCGGTGATGAACTGTGGTTCGCTCAACCAGGCCTGGGCTTCTTCGATCGTTACGCCTTCGGCCCACATGCGGTAGTCGATCAGCATGTCGGCGGCCAGGTGGGTGGCGGCCATGCCTTCGTTATCGGCGTTTTCCATGTCCAGCAGCTCTGGATGGTCAACGATGACGAACGCCAGTTCGCGCAGCAGCGTCAGAAGCATTTCGTTGCGGCTGATGGCTTCGGCGTCGCGCATTTTGCTGAACATCGCCAGGACGTATTCCGGCACCGGCTCGGCGAGGTGGTCGAGGTCTTCGTCCTGCTCCAGCGGCTTGCGGCCGACCATACGGATTTGCTTGGCTTTGGCCTTGGCGCGTTTGGCGCGTTTCTGTTGCTTGTTCAGGGATGCCATGGGAACTCAGTTCTTCTGTTGGGTTTGCGCGGCGATCGCGTCGGACGCCGCCACATAGTCGGCCTGGAAGGCCGGGGATTCGATCCATGCCAAGGCGCCTGCCTCGTCGGTTTCCTGCGACCACTGGCGATACTCGATCAGTGCGGCGAGGATGAAATCCATCGCGCCTTCTTCGCCTTCCTGCTCGTAAACCAGCTCCAGCAGCGGGTCTTCGAGGAACGCGGTGCACAGGGCCTGCTGGCTGATCTTCTCGGCGTCGATCATTTTCTTGAACAGCTCGGTCAGATCCACCGACTCGAAGTCGATTCGATCGTCGTTCGGGTCCAGCTCGACCGGCGCTTCAGCGCGTTTGGTGCGGTTCTGCTTGGCCTTGGCTTTGGCCCGGGTGGCGCGTTTTTGCTGCTTGTTGGCGGAGGCCATGATGTGTTCCGTCGTGCGTTGAGAGGGCTCAGCTGCGCGGGACTTGCCGCCCGGGTGTGTCGGGGGCCAGTGCGCCGGTTTGCAGCCAGGTCAGAGCGATGGGCCATAGTGTGGCTTGGTATGCGCTGCGAAAAAAGGCGAAATGTCCGACTTGTTGCTCGCCGATGTCCTGCGGCTCGATGCGCAGGTGGGTTTTTGCCGCGTTGCTGAAGTAGCCGAGCAGGCGTTCGATGGCCGCAATTGTGCCGTAGGGATCGTCGCTGATGCTGATGGCCAGAGTTTGGGCGCGGACATTGGCGAAGGGCAGGGCGCCGCTTTTTTCCATCAATGCGCGACCGCTTGGGCGTCCTTCGAAACGCGCGGCAGGCGTGCTCCAGTCGCGCACGACGCCCGTTGGCGTGTCTTCCAGCCAGCCGAGGCGTTTGCCAGGGAAGTAGCCGCAGAACAGCGTTATCAGCGGCATCACGACATGCCATTTGCCGAACATGCGCCAGCGCTGCTCGGGTGCGTAATCTCGCCAGTAGGCGAACTGTGCGCCGACGGTGACCAACCGTCGGATAGCTCGCCCTGATTCGGACAAACCCGCCGCGCATCCGCCAAAACTGTGCCCGACCACATCAATGGGCTGGCCGGGAAACTCGCGTTGCGCACGCTTGAGCATCGCTTCGAAATCCAGCGCGCCCCAATCTGTCCATGAAGCGTTCAAGCCTTTGATCGAAGCATGTCGCGATTCGCCGATGCCACGGTAGTCGTAGGTCATCACGTCGAAACCATGGGCGAACAGATAAGCCGCGAAGCGCGAGTAATGACGACAGCGCACAGACGTAGCCGCGTTGATGATGACGACAGGGCGCTCGGCGTCGGGCAGGGAATGGCACCGAGTGAAACCACCCAAAACAAAGCCGTCGGCAGCCGCTTCCTTGAAAGGCTCACCTTGCGTCGCAGCCAAAGTCGGCGACTTTGACTGCGTGTCCTGCATTGCGGGCATGTCCTGACAGCTCATGACAATCGACCTGGGCGGGTAAGCTGCCAACGATAGTCTGCGCGCCGCCCAGTAACAATCCGCAGGTTTATTCAGTGGATTCAGTAAGCATGCGTTCCTCGATCAAGGCCTGTTCGCGATTGAGTTCTGCGCGCAGCTCCTCTTCACTCGGCAGGATCGTCTTGTAACTGCTGGCGAACAATTGCTCATTGCCCTTGAGCATTGAGTAGCGCGCCACCGAATCGTTGCTCTCGGCAGAGAGGATGATCCCGACTGTCGGCTTGTCGCCCTCGCTGCGCATGAGCTCGTCGTACATGCGCACATACATGTCCATCTGCCCGACATCGCGGGCGCTGAGCTTGCCGCGTTTAAGGTCGATGATCACAAAGCATTTGAGCAGGTAGTTGTAGAACACCAGATCGATGTACAGATCGACGCCGTCGGTGCTGATGCGTTGCTGGCGAGCAACGAAGGAAAAGCCTTTGCCCAGTTCGAGCAGAAAGCCCTGCAGGTGGTCGATGAGGGCTTGTTCCAGGCCGCTTTCCCTGACCTTGCCCGCTGACGGCAGCCCGAGAAACTCGAGCATCACCGGATCACGAATGAATTCACGCGGATTGCACTTCATTGCCTCGATGTTGGTGGTGGCTTCTTCGATCACGTCGGCTTTGTCTCGACTCATGAGGAGTCGCTCGTAGTACAGCGTAAGGATCTGGCGATCGAGGGCGCGGCTTGACCAGTTCAGGTTGGCGCACTCGTCCATGTACCAATGGCGCGCTTTTTCATTGTTCACTCCCAACAGCCGACGGTAGTGGGTCCAGCTCAATTCGGAACGCACCGCGTTCCAAATTGGAAACAGCTGATAAAAGCTGCGCATGTATCGCAGATTACGATCATCAAACCCTTTACCAAACTGCGCCGTCAAATCCTTCGCCAGCAAGGCAAGCAACTGCTTTCCATAGCCCGCACGCTGGGCACCTTGCTGTTCAAACTCGACGATATGCCGGCCGATCTGCCAGCAGGTCTGCACTTGGATCGTATCAACCGCTCGCAGCACTTTTTGCCGCGCCTGACGAATCAACTCGCCCAGCTCTCCCGGCAATGAATCGATTTTCGGGTCTTGCGTGTCAGCAGGTTTTAGCTGGCTCATCGGTCTTCCGCGTTATTGGGAACAGAGGCAAAAGCATGCCAAGAGTTGCCGTTGCGGTATGTCGGGAGAGGCGACGAAATCCGCAGGAAGAGGCGGTGGGTGTTGCAGGACATTGCCGAGTCAAACGGCTTTAACGGGCAAAGGTCTGTAGTCCATTTCGTACACCCGCCAAGTGCCAATCAATCTGAAACCCACTCTCGCCGGCAAAATCTAAAAGGAGTAACGGTTGGGCTCTGCCAGAGCCCGGGAGTCGTCATCATGAAACGCGTTCTAACCTTCATGCTGCCCGTCGCCGCTGTGATTGCATTGTTGTTTCCGGTGATGTTGCAGGCAGCCAGTCTTGAGCCCATCGACAGTGCCGGGGTGCAAGTTCAGCAGCAACACAGAATGGCATCAGCTATTTGGCCGGAGGGGTCGGTGAGGATGAGGCGAGGGCCATTCAACAAGCCACCGGTTACAACCTGCACATGACGTTCGCAGTGGGGCCGCAGGATGAGTACACCGCAGATGTCGATGTGACGATTGAACAGTCGCCGGGGCAAACCGTACTGACCCTCAGCCAGACGGGGCCGCTGCTGTACGTGAAATTGCCGCCCGGCAAGTACACGGTGGTGGCCACTCGTAACGGCGAAACACGGCACGATGTCACAGACGTTGGCAGCGGCACTGCGCGCAATCTGGTGTTTCACTGGAATGATGCTGGATAGCGATGGGTGTTTGTCAGGTTGAGGCGCCGGTACAATCCCGCGCCTCTTGTTTTGTGATGTAAGGAAGCGCCGGTTTGAAAGGGATTTTGCGTGTTGGCTGTGTAGCAGGCCTGGTGTTGCAGTTGGTGGGTTGCGGAACGTTCATCGGCCGTTTGAATGACGGTTTGTCCGATGCTCAGTATTACCGAGGGGTTGATGGCAACCTGCACCTGCTGGGTGTGCGCGGAGGCGGCAGCAGTGGCATGCCGGCGGCCGTGATCTGTTACATGATGATTGTCTGTCCGATCATCACCGTTGTATCCCTGCCAGTAGACGCCGCGCTGGACACGGTTCTGCTGCCTGTCGACTACATCAATACACTTTAGGTTTTCTTTGTGCGGCGTTTGCTTTTCGGTGTGTGCACGGGCTCTTGCACTTTGCGGTAGACCCACAAGCCGAACACAGAAAACGCCAGCAGAAACACCGTGCCGATGCTTTGCGACACAAACTCAACCCAGAATCGCCGCGGTTGCAGGGCCAAGGTGTAGGTGCTGCGCGGGCCGCGATTGTTGGTGGTGATGGAGCCTGTGAGCCAGCTGTCGACCAGCATCCAGATTGATGCACCGATGCCGAAAACAATCAGCAGGGCAGCGAGGATCGTCAGCCAGTAAGTCGTGCGGCTCGGGCGATACGGCGGCGGATGGGGCAGGGGCACGCGGGTTCGTTTCTGGTTCATCAGCTTGATGACCCTCTTCCGTAAGGGGCGGGCAAAGTAGCGCGGATTCAGTGTTTATCAAATCGCAGGCATAAAAAAACCCTGAATCTTGCGATTCAGGGTTTTCGGTATTTGGTGCCCAGAGACGGAATCGAACCGCCGACACGGGGATTTTCAATCCCCTGCTCTACCGACTGAGCTATCTGGGCAACGGGGCGCATTAAAAGGGTTTTTCGGATTTACGTCAACGACTTTTTTAAAATTTCTTAAATTAATTCCGTCGCTTACGATCCGACCCCCGATTTCCGGGGTTTACTCTGCAGGTGGAACGTAGCCTTCGGCTTGAGCGTATTCCTCGCCGGAG
Source organism: Pseudomonas sp. SM4 (assembly GCF_051913165.1). Lineage (NCBI taxonomy): Bacteria > Pseudomonadati > Pseudomonadota > Gammaproteobacteria > Pseudomonadales > Pseudomonadaceae > Pseudomonas > Pseudomonas sp. SM4. Next base: position 96,272 of record NZ_JBODOE010000004.1, read on the forward strand.
AAGTACTTGTCCATTTCGCCCTGAAGATATTTGCGGTCTTCGGCGTTCATCATGTTCAAACGCTTTTCGTTGATCAGCAGGGTCTGGTGTTTCTGCCAGTCGGCCCAGGCCTTGGCCGAGACGTGGTCAAAAATATCCTGACCTTTGGCGCCCGGGAAAGGGGCGCGTTCCAGGGCGGGCAGTTGTTCTTTGTATTTACGGCACATTACGGTGCGGGTCATGGCGACTCTCCTGCATTCAAGACGGCGGCCGCGCGTTCGAGCAAGGTTTTGACCGGGGCGGCGAGGCCCAGGCGCGGCGGGGTGGCGAGGTTATACCAGAGCCAGTCGGCCTCGGCCACGTGATGGGCGGCCTCCTGCACCTGGACCAGCCAGGGTTCGATGGACAGCTGGAAATGGCTGAATGTATGGACAAGGCTCGGCAGTGCCTGCTGCTCGCCCATGGTCAGCGCGTGCTGATCGGCGAGGTGCTGCAGGTCGTCGAGGTCGTCGAGTTCCGGCAGGCTCCACAAACCGCCCCACAAACCGCTCGAGGGGCGACGGTAAAGCAGAATCGCGCCGTCGCCGTTGGCAAGCATCGGCATCAGCGTGCGCTTCTGCGGGATGGCTTTACGCGGCTTGGGGATCGGGTAGCGGGTTTCGAGGCCGAGCATGTGCGCTTCGCAACCGCGCTCCAGCGGACACAGCAGGCAACTCGGCTTGCTGCGCGTGCAGAGTGTGGCGCCGAGATCCATCATCGCCTGGGTGTAGGCGTTGACCCGATCGTGTGGCGTAAAGCGCTCAGCGTTGGCCCAGAGCTGTTTGGCGACCTTCGGCTCGCCGGGGTAGCCCTCTTGCGCAGTAAAGCGCGCCAGCACGCGTTTGACGTTGCCGTCGAGGATCGGCGCGCGCAGACCCATGCTGATGCTCGCAATGGCGCCAGCAGTGGACAGGCCGATGCCCGGCAGATCGGTAAGCTTTTCAACGTCACGCGGAAACTCGCCACCGTACTGACTGACGACGATCTTCGCGGTCTTCTGCAAATTGCGCGCGCGGGTGTAGTAACCCAGCCCCGTCCACAGGTGCAGCACTTCGTCTTCTGGCGCTGCGGCCAGCGCTTCGACCGTCGGCAGCGCGGCCATGAAGCGGTCGAAGTAATTCAGCACGGTGCTGACCTGGGTCTGCTGCAACATGATCTCCGACACCCATACCCGATACGGATTGATGTCCTGTTGCCAAGGCAGATCATGGCGGCCGTGGCGGTCGAACCACTCCAGCACCGCCGTGGAAAACTGCTCCGCTCTCATCGCTTGAACAGCCCCTTCAATGCGTTTTTCAATTCCGGGCTGACCTTGTCGCCGAGTTTCTCGTCGATCTTCTCGCTGAGCTTGTTGCCCGCCATTTTGGTGGCGACCTGGCCGAGGCGATCATTGTCGATACGGCAGGCCTTGGCGCCGAGTTCCAGCGGGCCACGGCAGCGCAGTGGCCACTCGATGCCGACGAACTTATCGCCGACCTGGCAGGCCGGATCCGGCATGGCGCTGGTGTCGCCTTCGACGATGATGCCGACGCGATAGTCCATGCCGAGCACGCGCAGGTCGATGTCGCCGTCACCGTTGACGGTCATGCCAGGGATGCGCACTTTCAGGTCCGGGTTGCTGGCGATGCCGTTGCGGAAGGTCAGGTTGCCTTTCAGCTCCTGGAATGGCGTGTCTTTGCCGCGTGGCTCGCCGCTGAGGGTTTTGCGGTTGAGCGTGGCGATGCCTTTGCACAGTTGCTGTTCAAGGTTGGCGTTGAGCAGCACGCCGTTGTTGATCACAAAACTGGCGTTGCCGTTGAGGGTGTCGATCAGCGCTTGCTGGCTATTGCCGCTGCTGGTCACGTTGCTGGTGAGGGTCACCAGGCCTTTGACCGGCGGGTTTTTGCCTTGGCTTTCGAGGATTTTTTCCGCAGGCACGCGGTTGAGCCTGGTCTGCAAATTCAGCACCGGTGCGCTTGGGCGCACGTCGAGGGTGCCTTTGGCCTCGAAACCGCCGTTGTACAGCTCACCGCTCAGGTTGGTCAGGGTCAGCAAGCCGCCTTGGCCGGTGGCTTTCAGTGCGGCGTTCTGAATCGGCAGTTTGTCGAGGGTCAACTGGCCGAAGGTCAGGTCGGCATCGACGTCAAGTTTGGCCAGGCGTTCAACCGGCAGCAGGCGCTCGGTGCTCCAGGCGGTTTTGCTCGGCTTGTCCGGCAGCGGTGTGGAGCCGGCGCCGGCCATCGCATCGGCTTCGGTGCTGGCCACTTCGGCCTGGCGTACTTGCGTAGCGTTCGTGGCTTTTTCCGATTTCGGTGGCAGGTAGCGGTCGACGTTGAACGTGTCAGCCTTGAGCACGGCGCGCAGCGATTGTTTGGCGAAGTCTTCGACGGCGATGCGGCCGCTGAAGCTACTGTCGTCGAGTTTCAGATTGATGTTGTCGAAAGCGACGCTGGTTGGCGTGGCCGCCACGCGGCTGACCAGTTCGACTTTGCTCAGGCTGCCCTCGGCCATGGCCGGGAGTTTCTGGCCGATGCTGTCGACGAACTTCGCCAGATCGAACTGGGCGATGGAGAGGCCGCCGCTGATCTGCGGGGTTTTGTCGAGGTCGTTGGCTTTCAGTTCACCCAAAGCGCGCAACTGGTTGGCGGAGATCTTGATGCCGGTCCATTCGGCGACGTTCGCCGCTTTATCCAGCAACAACTGCCCTTGGGCTGCGAAGGTCATAGTCTTGCCTTGCAGCGGGTCGCCAGCCAGTTCGCCGGACAGTTTCATGTCCTCGAACTTGTAGCGTTGCAGGGCGCGCTCGATGCGCAGCTCGCCAGTGAGCTCGGTGCGCACGCGCAGCACCGGCTGATTGGTGCCGAGGAACGCCGTGGCTTTCACCGGGATATTGGTCGAATCGTGCACCGGGCCGGTACTCAACTGAATGCTCTCAGCGCTGAACTGCTTGCCGGTCTTCTCATCGTTGTATTCAACGCGGGCGTTGTTGACGGTCAGGCTGTCGATGTCGAGGCGGATTGGCTGTGGCGGTTTTTCCACGGCGGCGGTGGTTTCGCTCGCCGGTTGGCCCGCAGTAGCGGCGGGCGGCGTCGTGCCGGCCGGAGCGGGCACCTTGCCGATGTCTTCCCAGTTGCCATGGCCGTCCTTGTCGCGGTTCAGGCGCAGGTTCAGGCCTTCGACGCGCACGTCGCTCATCTGCACTTCGCGGCGCAGCAGCGGCAGCACGCGCACGGAAAGGCCGAGCATCTGCAAATCGGCAAACGGTTCGGTCGGTTTGACCAGCGTCGCGACGCTGGCCTCGTGCAATTCCAGGCCGAGCCACGGGAACAGGCTCCAGCCGATATCGCCATTGAGCGTCAGCTCGATGTGGGCCTTGTCGCGGGCTATCTGGCGGATCTCGTCTTTGTAATCGTTGGGATCGAAGAGGTGGGTCAGGGCAAAACCTGCCGCCACAATGATCAGCAACAGCCCGAGAAGTACCAGACCCAGGATTTTGCCGAACGCTTTCATGGGCGAGTCCTTGTAATTAGTCGAATTCGTAATTTAGCCAGGGAGTATAGCGCTGCAAATGCCCGGTTCGGTGTGGCGTCATGTTGCCAGTACCTCCAGCGGCACGCTTGGCTTCGCCGCGACGGCCTGAGCTTCGAGAGGCCCGGCAGGCGCCAACAGGCGCAGTTCGGCCCCCGCTTGCGACGCCATTTTCTGCGCTTGGTTCACCCGTCGTTCAGCAAAAATCGCCCCGTGTAGGAGCTGCCGAAGGCTGCGATCTTTTGATGTTTTTCAAAAAAAGGATCAAAAGATCGCAGCCTTCGGCAGCTCCTACACGGGTGTAGAGATCAGATGACATGAAAAAGGTGATATCAGTTTGGTTTTTCTGTCACCTGCAAATGGTAACCTTCGCCCGTTCGTCTGCCCTTCTGCGACTTAACGTCGCGCCTTCAAGGAGCTTCACCTTAAAAAACGGTCATGCCTGCGTGCATAAGGCCGAGGGTGAACAGTGGCTGGCGAACCATACTAATAATTGGGGGATACACAATGAGCACGAGCATCACGGCGGACGGCCTCAGCGCCGCCCAGCCTGCGTTCCTGTCCAAGGAACGCATCATCGCCAAGCCCGGTTTCAACCGTTGGCTGGTACCACCGGCCGCTCTGGCCATCCACCTTTGCATCGGCATGGCCTATGGCTTCTCGGTGTTCTGGTTGCCGCTGTCCAAGGCGCTGGGCGTAACCGCTCCGGTGGCTTGCGCGCCGGACATGAGCTTCATCGCCCAAGTGTTTTCGTCGCAATGCGACTGGCCGATCTCCATGCTTGGCTGGATCTACACGCTGTTCTTCATCTTCCTCGGCTGCTCGGCAGCGATCTGGGGTGGCTGGCTGGAACACGCAGGGCCACGCAAGGCTGGCGTTGTATCGGCACTGTGCTGGTGCGGCGGTCTGCTGATCTCGGCACTGGGTATTTATACCCACCAGATCTGGCTGATGTGGATTGGCTCGGGCGTGATCGGCGGTATCGGTCTCGGTCTGGGCTACATTTCGCCGGTGTCGACCCTGATCAAGTGGTTCCCGGACAAGCGCGGCATGGCGACCGGCATGGCGATCATGGGTTTCGGTGGCGGCGCGATGGTCGGTGCACCGTTGGCGACCGCGCTGATGAGCCACTTCGGCTCGGCTGAAGGCGTTGGCGTCTGGCAGAGCTTCGTGGCCATGGCGGCGATCTACTTCGTGTTCATGATCGGTGGCGCCCTCGCTTACCGCGTGCCGCCAACCGGCTGGAAACCTGAAGGCTGGACCGCTCCGGCGAAAAAAGCCTCCAACTCGATGATCACGCACCGTCACGTGCACGTGAATGTGGCGTGGAAAACCCCGCAATTCCGTCTCGTTTGGCTGGTGCTGTGCCTGAACGTTTCTGCCGGTATCGGCATCCTCGGCATGGCTTCGCCACTGCTGCAGGAAGTGTTCGGCGGCAAACTGCTGGGTGTTGATGTGCCGTTTGGTCAGCTTGATGCCGGTCAGCTGGCTTCGATTGCGGCGATCGCTGCCGGTTTCACCGGTCTGCTCAGCCTGTTCAACATCGGTGGGCGATTCTTCTGGGCCTCGTTCTCGGACTACCTGGGCCGCAAAAACACCTACTTCGTGTTCTTCGCCCTGGGTTTTGCCCTGTACGCGCTGATCCCGAACCTCGGTCACTTGGGCAACGTTGCGCTGTTCGTGGCGGCGTTCTGCATCATTCTGTCGATGTACGGCGGCGGTTTCGCCACGGTTCCGGCGTATCTGGCCGACCTGTTCGGTACGCAGATGGTTGGCGCGATTCATGGTCGTCTGCTGACGGCCTGGGCAGCGGCGGGCGTGCTCGGTCCGGTGTTGGTGAACTACCTGCGTGAATATCAGTTGAGCATCGGCGTTGAACGCGCGGCGGCTTACGACATCACCTTGTACATCCTCGCCGGCCTGCTGGTGCTGGGCTTCCTGTGCAACCTGCTGGTACGTCCGGTGGCCGACAAATACTTCATGACCGACGCTGAACTGGCGGCCGAACAGGCGCTGGGCCACGACAAAGGTGCTGACGCCAGCACCGTTCTGGAGTGGAAAGCCGCGCCGGGCAGCAAGCCGTTGGCGATTGCTGCGTGGCTGGCGGTGGGTATTCCGTTGGCGTGGGGTGTGTGGGTGACCCTGCAGAAAACGGCGGTACTGTTTCACTAAGTAATGGGTAAAACGCAGTACCCCTGTAGGAGTGAGCCTGCTCGCGATAGCGGTCTGACAGTCACAGAAATGTTGACTGTGAGGCCCTCATCGCGAGCAGGCTCACTCCTACAGTTGTTTTTGCGCTACCTGTAATGGCTTGTATGGACATGTCTACCCGCGACAGCCGGGGGTTCTATCCGTCAGCCATCTCACCTCTCGTGTTTCTGTTTCGGCCCCGCGTGCCTATAATGGCTGCCTTTTTCGCCCAATGATTTTGCGGAGCTGGTGATGGCCGAACGTAAGGCTTCTGTCGAGCGCGACACTCTGGAAACCCAGATCAAAGCCTCGATCAACCTTGATGGCACCGGAAAGGCCCGATTCGATATCGGTGTTCCTTTTCTTGAGCACATGCTGGATCAGATCGCCCGTCACGGGTTGATCGACCTGGATATTGAATGCAAGGGCGATCTGCATATCGACGACCACCATACGGTGGAAGACGTCGGTATAACCCTCGGCCAGGCATTTGCCAAAGCCATTGGCGATAAAAAAGGCATCCGTCGCTACGGTCATGCCTACGTGCCGCTCGATGAAGCGCTGTCACGCGTGGTGATCGACTTCTCCGGTCGTCCAGGCCTGCAGATGCACGTGCCGTACACTCGCGCCACCGTGGGCGGTTTCGACGTTGACCTGTTCCAGGAATTCTTCCAGGGCTTCGTCAACCACGCGCTGGTCAGCCTGCACATCGACAACCTGCGCGGCACCAACACCCACCACCAGATCGAAACCGTGTTCAAGGCATTCGGCCGCGCATTGCGCATGGCCGTCGAGCTGGATGAGCGCATGGCCGGGCAAATGCCATCGACCAAAGGCGTTCTGTAATGCAGACGGTTGCAGTAATCGATTACGGCATGGGCAACCTGCACTCGGTGGCCAAGGCCCTCGAGCACGTCGGCGCCGGCAAGGTGTTGATCACCAGCGATGCCAACGTGATTCGCGAAGCTGACCGCGTGGTGTTCCCGGGTGTTGGTGCGATTCGCGATTGCATGGCTGAAATCCGTCGCCTCGGTTTCGACTCGCTGGTGCGCGAAGTCAGCCAGGATCGTCCGTTCCTCGGTATCTGTGTCGGCATGCAAGCCTTGCTCGACACCAGCGAAGAGAACGATGGCGTCGACTGCATCGGCCTTTTCCCGGGCGCGGTGAAGTTCTTCGGCAAAGACCTGCATGAAGACGGCGAGCACCTGAAAGTCCCGCACATGGGCTGGAACGAGGTGAAGCAGAAGGTCAGCCACCCGCTGTGGCATGACATTCCGGACATGGCGCGCTTCTACTTCGTGCACAGCTACTACATCGCTGCCGCCAATGCGCGGCAAGTGGTCGGTGGCGGTCATTACGGTGTCGATTTCGCTGCGGCGCTGGCCGATGGCTCGCGCTTCGCCGTGCAATTCCACCCGGAGAAAAGTCATACCCATGGCCTGCAGTTGCTGCAGAACTTCGCCGCGTGGGACGGTCGCTGGTAAATGGCTGCCAAGAAATCCAAACCGCCGATCCTGACCCTCACTGCCGAGCAGGAGAGCGACGCCAATCGCAAGATTCAGCGGTTCATGGAAGACCGTTTCGAATTGGACCTGGGGTCGTTCGAAGCGGCGGAAATTCTTGAGCTGTTTACCCGCGAAATTGCTCCGCACTATTACAACAGGGCGATTTTCGATGTGCAGACCCACCTCAAAGAGCGGTTTGAAAGCATCGAAAGCGACCTGTGGGCGCTCGAGAAAAACTGATTTCCGAGCCAAGCTGAACATTCAAATTTGAAGGTTTGCCAGATGCTGATTATTCCCGCTATCGATCTTAAAGACGGTGCCTGCGTACGTCTGCGCCAGGGCCGCATGGAAGATTCCACAGTGTTCTCCGATGACCCGGTGAGCATGGCTGCCAAGTGGGTGGAGGGCGGTTGCCGCCGTCTGCATCTGGTCGATCTGAACGGCGCGTTCGAAGGCCAGCCAGTCAACGGCGAAGTGGTCACCGCGATCGCCAAGCGCTACCCGTCCCTGCCGATCCAGATCGGTGGCGGCATCCGTTCGCTGGAAACCATCGAGCATTACGTCAAGGCTGGCGTCAGCTACGTGATCATCGGCACCAAAGCCGTGAAAGATCCTGCATTCGTCGCTGAAGCCTGCCGCGCGTTCCCGGGCAAGATCATTGTTGGTCTGGACGCCAAAGACGGCTTCGTCGCCACCGATGGCTGGGCGGAAATCAGCACCGTGCAGGTCATCGACCTGGCCAAGCAGTTTGAAGCCGACGGCGTCTCTTCGATCGTTTATACCGACATCGCCAAAGACGGCATGATGCAGGGCTGCAACGTGCCGTTCACCGCTGCGCTGGCTGCCGCTACCAAGATCCCCGTGATCGCTTCTGGTGGCATCCACAATCTGGGTGACATCAAGTCGCTGCTCGACGCCAAGGCGCCGGGCATCATCGGCGCCATCACTGGCCGGGCGATTTACGAAGGCACCCTCGACGTCGCCGAAGCGCAAGCTTTCTGCGATTCGTACCAAGGCTGAGGACTGACCATGGCGCTGGCCAAACGCATCATCCCTTGCCTGGACGTGGACAACGGCCGGGTCGTTAAAGGTGTGAAGTTCGAGAACATCCGCGACGCCGGTGACCCGGTGGAAATCGCCCGTCGCTATGACGAGCAGGGTGCCGACGAGATTACTTTTCTCGACATCACCGCCAGCGTCGATGGCCGCGACACTACGCTGCATACCGTCGAGCGCATGGCCAGCCAGGTGTTTATTCCGCTGACCGTCGGCGGTGGCGTGCGTACCGTGCAGGACATCCGCAACCTGCTGAATGCCGGCGCGGACAAGGTATCGATCAACACCGCTGCCGTGTTCAATCCGGAATTCGTCGGTGAAGCGGCGCAGCATTTCGGCTCGCAGTGCATTGTCGTCGCCATCGACGCGAAGAAAGTTTCCGGCCCGGGCGAAACCCCGCGTTGGGAAATCTTCACCCACGGCGGGCGCAAGCCAACCGGCCTCGATGCGGTCGAGTGGGCGAAGAAAATGGAAGGCCTCGGTGCCGGCGAGATCCTGCTGACCAGCATGGATCAGGACGGCATGAAAAACGGCTTCGACCTCGGCGTGACCCGCGCGATCAGCGATGCGCTGGGTATTCCGGTGATCGCTTCCGGCGGCGTTGGCAATCTGCAGCACTTGGCTGATGGCATTCTCGAAGGCCACGCCAGTGCTGTATTGGCGGCGAGTATTTTCCACTTCGGTGAATACACCGTGCAGGAAGCCAAGGCCTACATGGCCAAACGCGGCATCACCATGCGTTAAGCGTCAAAATCGATACAGGCCAGTGGACACCATGGCGCACCCAAGGCACTCTTGGGCACGCCATGGATTTCGGTAGCCCGACATGATCAAACGCCTGCTTCTAGTTCTCGCCAGCGCCTCGATGTTGCTCATCAACACGGCCCGCGCCGAAACCAGTCCCGACACCGATCTGGTGCTCCTCACCGAAAACTTCCCGCCGTACAACATGGCGAAGAACGGCAAAAATTTCGCCCAAGGCGAAAACATCAACGGCATCGCCACCGACATCGTTCGGGAAATGTTCCAGCGTGCCGGCGTTACTTACAGCCTGACCCTGCGTTTCCCTTGGGAGCGCGTGTACAAGCTCGCTCTGGAAAATCCTGGCTACGGTGCTTTTGTGATGGCGCGCCTGCCGGATCGCGAAAAGCTCTTCAAATGGGTCGGACCGATCGGCCCGGACGACTGGATCCTGTTGGCCAAGGCTGACAGCAAGATCACCCTCGAAACCCTCAATGACGCGCGCAAATACAAGATTGGCGCCTACAAGGGCGATGCAATTGCCGAGACGCTGACCAAGCAGGGCTTGAAGCCGGTGGTGGTGTTGCGCGATCAGGACAACGCCAAGAAGCTGGTCAACGGGCAGATTGATTTGTGGGCCACGGGCGACCCGGCCGGGCGCTATCTGGCGCGGCAGGATGGGGTGACGGGGTTGAAGACGGTGCTGCGCTTCAACAGCGCCGAGCTGTATCTGGCGCTGAACAAGGACGTGCCGGAAGAGACGGTGAAGAAGCTTCAGGCTGCGCTGGATCAGATGCGCAAGGATGGCGTGGTGGACGAGATTATGGGGCGGTATTTGTAGCGCTTGTTAAAAGATCGCAGCCTTCGGCAGCTCCTACAGGGGAATGCATTGCCGATGTAGGAGCTGCCGAAGGCTGCGATCTTTTCAGCGGTAAACGCCATCCTTGCCGTGAGCCGCCGTGGCCTTGTTACTGCGCACGCTGATCATCTGCCGAATATCAATCCACTCAATCCCCTGAGCCTTCAGCTTCGGCAATTCGCGCTCCAGCACCGCCAGCGTCTGCGGATACGGATGGCCGATCATCACCGCCGAACCCTGTTTGTGCGCCAGGCTGATCGCCGTCTGCAACTGCGTGGAAATCGCCGCCTCAGTTCGCTCATCATCAAGAAACACATCTCGCGAAACACTGGCCAGATCGATCTTCTGCGCCTGCTGCGCAGCAACGGTCTGCGCACTGGTGCGGCTGTCGACGAAGAACTTGTGCCGGCGCTGCAACTCGGCCATCAGCCACGCCATCGCCACCGGTTGCGCAGTCATGCGACTGCCCATGTGGTTATTGATGCCAGCAGTGTAGGGGACCATTTTGAACGCGGCGTTGAGGCGTTTTTCCAGTTCTTCGATGGGCAGTTCGGGGTGCCAGGCGAACGGCCCGGTAGCCGGATCCATGGGCATGTGCAGGATGACAATCTTGCCGGCGCGATGGGCCTCGCGGGCGAACTCGGTGGCGTGGGGGGTATCAGGCATGATCGCCGTGGTCACCGGGCCGGGCAGGGCCAGCACGCGGCGATCCCGGGGCAGACTCTGCCCCAGGTCATCGATGATCAGTGTCAGGTAGGCTTTGTGCGATGTTGAACTGGCGGGCTGCGAATGAGCAGCACCCGCCAGACAGCACAACAGAACGAAGACGAAACGCAAAGACATCCTCAGCGGCCGGATGTGATGCTCAGCCCTTTGAGCAGGCTCAGGGCCTGGGCCAGTTGGTAGTCATCATCCTGCGGCATGGCTTTGGGCTTGGCACCGGAGCCGGTCGGTTTGTCCGCGCCGCCGTTGCCGTTGCCCAAGTGACCTTGCAAGTCGGCTTCCTTGAAGTAATCGCCATCGGCCTCGTTGGTGATCTTGGCCTTGCGTACTTCGATATCCGGAACGATGCCCTGTGCCTGGATCGAGCGGCCGTTCGGTGTGAAGTACAGCGCTGTGGTGATTTTCAGTGCGCGGTCGTTGTTCAGCGGCAGCACGGTTTGCACCGAGCCTTTACCGAAACTGGTGGTGCCCATGACCACGGCGCGTTTCTGATCCTGCAGGGCGCCGGCAACGATTTCCGAGGCCGAGGCGCTGCCACCGTTGATCAGCACAACCATCGGCACCGCTTCGCTTTCGTCTTTGCCGGTGGCAGAGAAGCGCAGTTCGGAGTTGGCGATTCGGCCTTTGGTGTAGACGATCAGGCCTTTGGTGATGAAGTGGTCGACCACTTCCACCGCTGCCTGCAATACGCCGCCCGGGTTGTTGCGCAGGTCGAGAATGATGCCGTTGAGCTTCTTGCCGTTGTCCTTGCGCAGCTTGGCAAGGGCCTTGGAGACCTCTTCGCCGGTCTTGACCTGGAACTGGGTGATGCGGATGTACGCGTAGCCGGTTTCCAGCAGCTGCGCCTTGACGCTCTTCACCTGAATCACCGCACGCGCCAGGGTCACGTCAAACGGCGTTCCGCCGTCGCGCACCAGGGTCAGGGTGATTTTCTGGCCGATCTTGCCGCGCATCTTGTCGACGGCTTCGGTCATGGTCTGGCCGCGCGTTGGCGCGCCGTTGATCTTGACGATGAAGTCGCCGGCCTGAATACCGGCCTTCGACGCCGGGGTGTCATCGATTGGCGAGACCACTTTGATGAAGCCGTCTTCGGCGCCGACTTCGATACCCAGACCGCCGAATTCACCGCTGGTGCTTTCCTGCAGCTCGGTGAAATCTTCAGGGCCAAGGTAGGCCGAGTGCGGATCAAGGTTGCTGAGCATGCCTTTGATCGCGTTTTCCAGCAGGGTCTTGTCGTCCACCGGCTCGACGTAGGCAGCTTTGATCCGGTCCATGACCTCGGCAAAGGTGCGCAACTCTTCCAGCGGCAACGGCGCCTTGGAGGTCGCGGCAGTGCCTGCCGGAGCGACGGCCGGGGCCGGTTGCGCGGCGAACGCCAGAGGCGCGCCGATCACCAGGGCGATCGTCAGGGCCAGCGAGGTAAGGCGGGACAAATGCAGCATGTCGAACGAACTCCTGAATTAGATGGTGCGCTTATCCTTGCGCACGACACCATTGCGCCGGATCACTCGGGTGACCCTGCTGACGAATTGCGAAATACAGCGCTGATGTATCCTGGCCGCCACTGTTACCGACAGTGGAGATGGACTCACCGGCTTTTACCACGTCACCGGCCGACTTGAGCAGCGTCTGGTTGTGACCGTAAAGACTCAGAAAACCGTTGCCGTGATCAAGGATCACCAGCAGCCCGGCACCGCGCAGCCAGTCGGCGAACACCACGCGACCACCGTGCACGGCATGCACCTGGCTGCCGGCGGAGGCGCTGATCATCACGCCGTCCCACTTGGTCCGGGCGTCGTCGCCACGGCTTTCGCCGAAGCGTGCCAGCAGTCGACCATCAACCGGCCATGGAAGTTTTCCCCGGGTTGCAGCAAAAGGACCACCGAAGGTCTCGCCGCTGCTGGAGACCAGCGCGCCGGGAGTGGATCTGGCGGGTTTTCGTGGGGCGTCGCTGTTTTCAGCCTGCGCCTCACGCAAACGCTTTTTTTCCGCTTCCTGCTGGGCGATCAGCGCTTTCTGCCGCGCTTCTTCTGCCTCACGTGCCTGGCGGGCCAGGGTTTCTTCAATGGTTTTAAGGACTTTAGACAGGTCTGCCTGATCCTGCTCGCGGGCGGCGAGTTTCTGATCGCGGGCCTTTACGTCGTCATTGAGCTTGGCGAGCACCTGCTGACGTTCCTTGCGGACTTTTTCCAGTTCGTCGCGCTGGGTGTCGAGGCTGCTTTTCTGCACCAGCAATTGCGCCTGTTGCGCGGCGATGTCCTGTTCGACATTGGCCAGTTGGCGCAGGGTTTCGTTGAAGTTCTTCAACTGCTCCAGGCGGGCCTGGCTCAGGTAATCGTAATAGGTGAGGGTGCGGGCGAATTTCTCGGGATTCTGCTGGTTGAGCAGCAGCTTGAGGTATTCCTGCCGACCGTTCTGATAGGCCGCTCGGGCCTGAATGGCGATCAGTCGTTGCTGTTCAGTGCGCGCGCTCTGGAGTTTTTTTTTCTCTGCATCGAGTCGCTGCAGCTCGGATTCGCTTTTCTGCAGTTCTTTCTGCAGTGCGTCGACCTGCTTCTGCAGCTTGCCCAGCTCGGTTTCGGTGCCCTTGAGCTCTTTCTGCACGCCGGATTTTTCTTCCTGGACTTTGCCCAGCAGCTTTTTCAGCTCGGCAATGTCCTGACGCGTGGCGTCCAACTGCTGTTGGGTTTGCGCGCGCTCGTCAGCGAAGGCCGGTTGGAGCAGGCAGGTCAGAGCGAGGGCGATCAGGACGCGGAGCATAGAGGCGGGCGGCACCAGGGTAAGGGACGGCCTAGTATGCCCGCCCGAGGCTGCAAAAAAAACGCCCAATTGGGGCTGTGTGATAACTGGACCAAGCAATACACCGAATTCCATTTCGAAAACTCCATAAACCACTGTGGGAGCTGGCTTGCCAGCGATGGCGTCTGCACATTCAACATAGATGTTGGCTGTCAGATTGCTATCGCTGGCAAGCCAGCTCCCACAGGGTTTTGCGGTGTTTTGGCGATTGGGGTCAGACCAGAATAGAGGTGCCGGTCATTTCCGCAGGTTTTTCCAGGCCCAACAGCTTGAGCATGGTCGGCGCCACATCCGCCAGCACGCCACCTTCACGCACTTTCAGATCACGCTTGCCGACATAAATGAACGGCACCGGCTCGGTGGTGTGCGCGGTGTGTGCCTGGTGGGTTTCTTCATCGGCCATTTTTTCGACGTTGCCGTGATCCGCCGTGATCAGTGCTTCACCGCCAACCTTTTCCAGTGCTTCAACGATGCGACCGACGCAAGTGTCGAGGCATTCAACCGCTTTCACTGCTGCGTCGAATACGCCGCTGTGGCCGACCATGTCGCCGTTGGCGTAGTTGACCACGATCACGTCGAAACGCTGGTTTTCGATGGCCTCGACGATACGGTCGGTGACCTCCGGCGCGCTCATTTCCGGCTGCAAGTCATAGGTAGCGACTTTCGGCGACGGGATCAGGATGCGTTCTTCGCCCGGGAACGGTTCTTCACGACCGCCGGAGAAGAAGAAGGTCACGTGCGCGTATTTCTCGGTTTCAGCGATACGCAGTTGGGTTTTGCCGTTCTTCGCCAGATAGTCGCCCAGCACGTTTTCCAGGCTGCCGGCGGCGAATGCCGACGGTGCCGGAATGCTTGCCGCGTATTGGGTCAGCATGACGAAACCAGCCAGTTTCGGCTGACGTGCACGTTCGAAATCCTTGAAGTCGTCTTCGACGAATACGCGAGTCAGCTCGCGGGCACGGTCGGCGCGGAAGTTCATGAACACCACGGCGTCGCCATCTTCGACTTTTACCGGTTCACCGATGGTCGTGGCTTTAACGAATTCGTCGCTCTCGCCGCGAGCGTAAGCAGCCTCCAGACCTTCCTGCGCGGTGGCGGCGTTGAATTCGCTGTTGCCGTCGACAATCAGGTTGTAGGCCTGAGCGACGCGGTCCCAACGGTTGTCACGGTCCATGGCGAAGTAACGGCCGATAATGCTGGCGATACGGCCCTTGCCGAGTGCCTGGAAGGTCGTGTCGAGTAGTTCGATCGACGAGGCGGCGCTTTTCGGCGGCGTATCGCGGCCATCAAGGAAAGCGTGCAGGTAGATTTTTTCAGCGCCGCGCTTGAAGGCCAGTTCGGCCATGGCGATCAGGTGATCCTGGTGGCTGTGCACGCCGCCATCGGAGAGCAGACCCATGAAGTGCACGGCTTTACCGGCGGCCACGGCTTTATCCACAGCGGCGCAGATCGTCGGGTTCTCGAAGAATTCGCCGTCGCGGATCGACTTAGTCACGCGAGTGAAGTCCTGATACACCACGCGGCCGGCGCCGAGGTTCATGTGGCCGACTTCGGAGTTGCCCATCTGGCCGTCCGGCAGACCGACGTCCATGCCGCTGCCCGAGATCAAGCCGTTCGGCACGGTGGCCCACAGGCGATCAAGGACGGGCTTCTTCGCCGCAAAAACGGCGTTGGATTCGGGGCTTTCGCTGTGACCGAAGCCGTCGAGAATCATCAGGACCAAAGGTTTAGGCGTGGTAGTCATGGAATCCACTCGTGGCTAATAAAGAAGAGGGCGATGGAAAAGGGAGTTGGAGTTTAAAGCTAAGTTCCGACCGCGTCACCGCCGGACGGGGTTTGGCCGACCATAGTGGCTGTGTATACTGGCCGACATTTTAACGCCCTGGAACCTCCTTCGATGGTTGCTCACCTGATTGAATTTGCCACTAACCACTACATTCTTGTCGGTATCTTCGTCGTACTGCTGGCTCTGCTGCTGGCGCACACGATGCAGGGCGGCGGTAAAAGCCTGAGCACCGGCGAACTGACCGCGCTGGTCAATAAAGATGCAGGCGTGGTGGTGGACATCCGTCCGGCCAAGGATTTCGCTGCCGGCCACATCGTTGGCGCGATCAACATTCCCCAGGACAAACTGGCCGCGCGCGTCGCCGAGCTGGAAAAACACAAGGCCAAGACCATCATTCTGGTCGACGCCCTGGGCCAGACCGCCGGCACCCACGCCCGCGAACTGATGAAATCCGGCTTCACCGCCGCCAAGCTGTCCGGCGGGATCTCCAGCTGGAAAGGCGACAACCTGCCGCTGGTGAAGTGATATGAGCGAAGTCATCGTCTACTCCAGCGATTACTGCCCTTATTGCTCGCGAGCCAAGTACCTGCTCGAGAACAAAGGCGTGGCCTTCAAAGAGATCAAGGTCGATGGCAAGCCGCAGGTGCGCGCCGAAATGGCCCAGAAAGCGGGGCGCACGTCCGTGCCGCAGATCTGGATCGGCAGCAAACACATTGGCGGTTGTGACGATTTGTATGCTTTGGAGCGCGCGGGCACACTCGACGCGCTGCTCAAGGCCTGAACGGCTGCACCCACGTACAGCACTCCCTAAAAGACCCAAGATCAGAAAGGATCTGAGATGACTGACCAACAGAACACTGCAGCCAGCGAAGAAGAAACCGCACCGCAATTCTCCTTGCAGCGCATCTACGTACGCGACCTGTCCTTTGAAGCCCCGAAAAGCCCGGCGATCTTCCGCCAGCAGTGGGATCCGGCTGTCGCGCTGGATCTGAACACTCGCCAGAAAGAGCTGGAAGGTGATTTCTACGAGGTCGTACTGACCCTGTCGGTTACCGTGAAAAACGGTGAAGAAGTCGCCTTCATCGCTGAAGTGCAACAGGCCGGTATCTTCCTGATCAAGAACCTCGATGCGGCTTCGATGAGCCACACCCTGGGTGCGTTCTGCCCGAACATCCTGTTCCCGTACGCGCGCGAAACTCTGGACAGCCTGGTGACCCGTGGTTCGTTCCCGGCGCTGATGCTGGCCCCGGTGAACTTCGACGCTCTGTACGCGCAAGAATTGCAGCGCATGCAGGAAAGCGGCGAGACGCCAACCGTTCAGTAAGACGGTCTGGGCTACAAAGAAAAAAGCGCCGTAACAGGCGCTTTTTTCTTGGGCTGAAACAAGCCTCATGTAGGAGCTGCCGAAGGCTGCGATCTTTTGATCCTGTTTTTAATAGCAGGATCAAAAGATCGCAGCCTGCGGCAGCTCCTACATGGGAGTCGGGAAGTGCGGATTTGCGGTGTTACTTGAAGTCGTTCTGGCGCCAGGCTTCGTATACAGCGACGGCCACGGTGTTGGACAAGTTCAGGCTGCGGCAGCCTTCACGCATGGGCAGGCGCAGGCGCTGTTCAGCGGGCAGGGCGTCGAGTACTTCCGGCGGTAAGCCACGGCTTTCCGGGCCGAAAATGAACGCATCGCCCGGGACAAACGCCGCATCATGAAACGGTCGCGAGCCCTTGGTGGTGAACGCAAACACCCGGGGGTTACCGATGCTTGCCAGGCAACTGGCGAGATCGGCGTGACGCTGCAGCGTGGCATATTCGTGGTAATCGAGACCGGCACGGCGCAAGCGCTTGTCGTCCATCTCGAAACCCAACGGTTCGATCAAATGCAGGTGGCAGCCGCTGTTGGCGCACAGCCTGATAACGTTGCCGGTATTCGGCGGAATTTCTGGTTGAAAAAGGATGACGTGAAACATGCACGGCTCCGAAGGTAAAGATGAGCGGCATTCTACGCCGCCTGTGGACAACCGTTCGAAACTATTCCCGCGGGTTATCGGTTCGCTGGCGATTGTCGGCTTGATGATCGGCTTGATGATCGGTCGCCTGACCACGCCCGATCCGGCGGTGTTGCAGCAGATCGAGGTGACTGACGGCGGTTTGGTGGTGTGGTTCAACAACGAGCCGAAGCTGCATGGCGAAGTCATCGACGGCACGGTGGCGCTGCTGTTCCAGGCTGAGGGGCCGGCGCAGAGGGGCCAGCTCAAACTCAACGGCAAAGACGTCAATTGGCGGACGCGAGCGAGTGACGGTGGGTTGTTGCTGACGGTGCTGGCGGCGCGGCCGCTGCAGGGTGACTGGGCCGGCAGTGCGGTCGATGACCGCTGGCGCCTGGAGATTCATCTGAGGGAGCAATAAAAGCGGGAATCCCTGACCTGCCTGTATCAGGGTTCCCAAAACGGGATGGACTTCGCGTGACGCGTCGGTCCGGTGTAAAGAGGGAACCCCCGGCCTGCCTGTACCAAGAGCCCCAAAAGGGTGAGCTCGCCGCGTTGCGGTGTGAGCCCGATGTAAAGAGGGGAATCCCCGGCCTGCCTGTACCAAGGTCCCCGAAACGGGTGGTGAAACGAATCACCTGTGAGAGGTATTGCAGGGCGCGTGCCAGGTTTTAATTTGTTGAAACAAAAAAGCTGATGAGAAACGCGAAAGCCCCGGGATTCGGGGCTTTCGTGGTTTTGGACGGTTGTTTTTCGAGTTCTGTTTGGGTTTTTTTTGATCCTGTTGTTATGCCCGATTGCGGGTCGTCGTGCCTTTTGGCGGTGCACGCAAACAAAAAGATCGCAGCCTGCGGCAGCTCCTACATGGGTTCAATGTAGGAGCTGCCGCAGGCTGCGATCTTTTCGCGGACGACTAGAGTGCCGAGTTAACCCTCATCCCCCTCATCATCATCCGCACCATCAACCTTCATCCCCAATTCCTTGATCTTGCGTGTCAGGGTATTACGCCCCCAACCCAGCAACACCGCGGCATCACGCCGACGCCCGGCCGTGTGCTTCAGCGCCGTCTCGATCATGATCCGCTCAAACGCCGGCACCGCGCTGTCGAGCAAACTCGACTGGCCACGCGCCAAGGCTTGGTCGGCCCACTGGCGCAGCGCCTGCTCCCAGTTGGTCACGGGTGCCGAGTCCTGCGGCAGGTTGAGCAGCTCTGGCGGCAGGTCGCTGATGTGCACTTCGCGTCCGGACGCCATTACGGTGATCCAGCGGCAGGTATTCTCCAACTGACGTACGTTGCCGCCCCACGGCAGGTTTTTCAGGTATTCCTCGGTCTCGCTTTTCAGCAGTTTCGGTTCGACCGCCAGTTCCTGCGCGGCGCGGCTGAGGAAATGCTTGGCCAGGGTCGGAATGTCTTCGCGACGGTCCGACAGGCGCGGGATGTGGATGCGGATCACATTGAGGCGATGGAACAAATCCTCACGGAATTTGCCGGCGTGCACCAGGGTTTCCAGATTCTGGTGAGTCGCGGCGATGATGCGCACATCGACCTTGACCGGCACATGCCCGCCGACGCGGTAGAACTCGCCGTCGGCCAAAACGCGCAGCAAACGGGTTTGCGTATCCGCCGGCATGTCACCGATTTCATCGAGGAACAGCGTGCCGCCGTCAGCCTGCTCAAAGCGGCCGCGACGCAGATTCGCCGCGCCGGTGAACGCGCCTTTCTCGTGACCGAACAGCTCGGATTCCATCAGATCCTTGGGGATCGCCGCCATGTTCAGCGCAATGAACGGCGAGGCCGCGCGTGGGCTGTGGCGGTGCAGGGCGTGGGCGACCAGTTCTTTACCAGTACCCGATTCACCGTTGATCAACACGGTGATGTTGGAGTGGCTCAAGCGCCCGATGGCGCGAAACACTTCCTGCATCGCCGGCGCTTCGCCGATGATTTCCGGGGTGCGGGTCAGCGCCGGTACAACTTCCAGGCCTTGCTGTTCTTGCGCGTGCTGATTCGCACGTTTGACCAGCGACACCGCCTCGTCTACATCGAACGGCTTGGGCAGGTATTCGAATGCGCCGCCCTGATACGAGGCAACAGCGCTGTCCAGATCGGAGTGAGCGGTCATGATGATGACCGGCAACCGTGGGTGCTGCTCGCGAATCCGCGCCAACAAGTCCAGGCCGCTGGCACCTGGCATACGAATGTCGGAAATGATCACGTCAGGCTGCTGACGGGCCAGGCGACTCATTACGCCATCAGCGCTGTCGAAGCTCTGGGTGGTCATGCCTTCCTGCTGCAAGGCCTTTTCCAGCACCCAACGGATAGAACGGTCGTCATCGACGATCCACACGGTTTCACTACGGCTCATGTCGATGTGGCTCCTTGTTCCAGTGGCAGAAAGATCGAGAAGGTGGTGTGGCCTGGATGGCTGTCACACTCGATCAGGCCCTGGTGCTGGCTGATGATGTTCTGGGTAATGGCCAGGCCGAGCCCGGTACCGTCCGGGCGTCCGCTGACCATGGGAAAGAAAATGGTTTCCTGAAGTTCCGCGGGGATCCCCGGGCCGTTGTCGATGATCTCGATCTTGGTCACCAGACGATGGCGGACGTGGCCGATGGTGAACTGGCGCATGGCGCGGGTGCGCAGGCTGATGCGGCCCAGGCGCAGCTCGTTCTGGCTGCTGATTGCCTGCATCGCGTTGCGCACGATGTTCAGCACGGCCTGAATCATTTGCTCGCGGTCGATCAACACGTCGGGAATGCTTGGGTCGTAATCGCGCACCAAGGTGATGCAGCCCTGACTTTCGGCCTCGACCAGATGGCCGACGCGTTCCAGTACCTCGTGAATGTTGCACATTGCCAGCGACGGCAGCTTGTTCGAACCGAGCATGCGATCGACCAGATTACGCAGACGGTCGGCCTCTTCAATGATCACATTGGTGTAGTCACGCAGACTGTCTTCCGGCAGTTCGCGGGCCAGCAATTGCGCGGCGCCACGGATGCCGCCCAGCGGATTCTTGATCTCGTGGGCGAGGCCGCGCACCAGCATTTTGCTGGTTTCCTGTTTGGAGATTTGCGCCTCTTCCTTGGTGATCCGCAGCAAGCGGTCACGCGGGTGGACTTCCAGCAGAAGCATGGTCGCGCCATTACTGAGGATCGGCGTCACCGCGTAATCCACGGTCAACGTCTGGCCGGTGAGGGCGGTGAGCATCGCTTCGCGTTTGGTGAACGGGTGCGCCTGTTCCACGGCCTGGCGCAGGGAATTCAGCGCCTCGGTGGATTCGGTGAACAGCTCGCTGATGAACTGCCCATGGCTGCGCTGCCCGCTGATGGCGAGCAGCATCTCCGCCGCCGGGTTCATGTACTCGAGGCGCAATTCGGCGTCGAGCAGGATGGTGGCGGTGGTCAGGTTGTCGAGCAGCAAACGGTGGATTGCGTCGCTAATGGTCATCGGAGCCTCTTTTGGGGGCGGAGCGTGCGCAACAAGCAAGCGTCGGTATCGGGAAAATGCAAAAACCAAACCAAGGCTCTGAAAAGAAGCGTTCGACGCCTGAAACGGGCGTTTGACGCTCGTTTGCGTGGCATTCGGCCAGCGCGAGCGGGAAGTTTCGAACCAAAATGGGTTGGAATATGAGTACGGTGCAGCCTATTGCACCAATATAGTGCGCAAAGCTGAGCGGCGTTAGAAGAAACGCAGGAAGGGGTTTTTCGGCTCTTCGGGTTTGTCTTTGAGCGGACATTCCGGGCGAACCCCGTAATCGTCGGCAACGCACGGTTTGACCTGGCGTTTCTGCGCAAGGGAGATGCGCAGCATGTGGAAGGGTTGGTTAGCGGTGCGCTCGACCGTCCGCCCTTCGGCGTCGAGGATTTCCACCGAAAGGTTGTGGCTGCCACGATCGATATTGCTCAGCGGGAAGACTGGCGTCAGGCCGGGCTCGCCAGTGGCCTGACCATCCAGCAACAGCCGATAACGATGCCCTTTTTGCAGGCCCGGTTCGCTGGTGACGCTGACGATGACTTCACCGGCGCTGCTGCGAATCGTGGCATCGGGTTCGGGCACCAGAATACGCAGCATGTCGTAGTGGAACGGCGGTTGTTCCGGGGATTTCTTCGCCGTGGTGATCGGCGCGGCGGCCGTTGGATTGGCCGACATGCGATTGCTGGTGGCGATGGGCACACGCTTGGCATTGCCGCGTGGCTGGTCGGTGTAGACGCGATTGCCCTGCGCATCGACGTAGGTAAAGACCTCTGCCGAGGCTTGCAGCGTCATCAGGGCCAAAGCGGCGACCAGCCACGCGCGAATCATGGCTTGTGTACTCGCTGCACAGTGAAGGCCACGGGCGGGCTTTGCTGAACGATTGTTTGCCCGTCGATGACCTGGACGGCCAGTCGATGCTCACCCCGGTCAACATTCACCAACTGCAGGATTGGCACGTTGCTCGGCTGACCGTACGGTTCATCGTCGAGCACCAGCCGTAATTGATGCGGCGCCTGCAGACGCGGTTTGATCAGCACATTGACAGTGAAGGTGCCGTTGTTGGCGCGCAAGGCTTCTTCAGTGGGCAGGCCGGCCAGTTCAAGAATGTCGTAGGCATTGCGCGCAGGTTCACGAGTGCCGGGCTCAGGCGCGGCCGGTGCGCTCGGCGCTTGCGGCTCGACCCGATTGAGCGGCGGCAAGTCCACCGGTTGCGCCTGCACACCGTCCGGCGAGTGATCGCTGTACACCGTGTGGCCGTTGGCGTCGGTGTACTTGTAGATCTGCGCCGCGACGGGCAGGGCGATCACCAGCAGGAGGAATAGAAAACCACGACCCATGGATGCAACCGATCAACAGTGAGATTGGCTTGCAGCATAGGCCAGAGGCGGCGGTAAGCCCAACCGCCTCAACATCAGCTCACACAAATGGCCCCGGCCCTATCGTGAGGTGCCCGCCGCAAGCACGCTCTCGCGACTGCCGGACAGGACGCCCGCCTTGTAATGCTCGATGTAGGTCAACACACCATTGGCGTCGAAATCGCGCAGCTCGCCTTCTTTTTTGCCGGCGACGAAGTTCACGGTTTGAGTGTGTCCGTTGTCAGTCTTGAGTGTCCACGGGCCGCTTTGCAGGTCATTCGTGTAGTCGCCGTTTCCTGCTTTGGTTTCCCACGGGCCTTGGCGCTTGTCGTCGACATTATTGCCGCGCTCGGTGTTGCCGGCGATGGTCAGTTCGCTCGGGCCGTTGAGTTGACCATGGACATAGGTCTGGAATCCGGTGGCGACCCATTCCATCTCGTCGTAGTTGGAAAGCTGCCAGCGGCCTTCGCGCAAATCATTGTGGTACTCGCCGTCCAGCGTCTGCCCGTCCTGGTAAATACTCCATTGCCCCTCCCGTTTACCCTCTGCAAAGTGACCGGACGCCGAATATTTCTCGTCTTTGGAAATAGACCACGGGCCGGTACGTACGCCCTGCTTGTAGGCACCTTTGGCCGAGATCGATCCGGAGTCATAAGACACCGATTGGCCGTCCTCGCTGCCGGTAAATTTAAGCGGAGCGGTTTCCCAGGCAATACGTCTGACCTGATAGTTGTAGAGCGTGCGGTTACCCTCGACGAGGGTGGCATCGAGCCAACGCCAGAAGGTAACAGTGAGAAACCGACCGTCTTTTTCCTGATAGGTTTTCTTGTAGAAGTACGGTTCGTCGTCCGGTGTGGGATTGCTCAGGGGGTCGTAGTACTGGCCGTAATAGCTCACCAGTGTCCCTTGGCTGAAATCGAGTTGGTCGAACTCCGGTACGCCGGACTCTTCGTAGTAGAAGCGATAGTTCAGCGGGGTGTTTCGGCTCAGGGCTTTCTTGATGGTCAGGGCATCGAGGTGTTTCTGGCCTGCGGTAATGCGATCCAGCGCTGGCTGCAGACGCGTGACGCGGCTGTAGAGGTGATCGTTGTCGTTGTACTTGTAGGCGTAGATTCGGTATTGCTCGTTCTGTTGGAACAGCACAAAGCGGGTCGGGTCCTCACTGTCGAGCGACATGAGGAAAACCGATTCGATGGTCGCCTGGCCGAAATCGTCGAGCAAACGGGGTTCGGCATTGGGCATATTGCAAATGCAGTAATAACCTTTGACGCCCCCCGCTTCCTTGATGAACGCCAGCGTCGCCGAGCTTTCCTGCAAACCCTCGATCAACGGATGTGCCAGGGTTTTGTTTTCATAGAACGCTGCCGCTCCGGCCGTTTGGCAGGCGAGGCTGGCCGTCAGGGCGATGGCCCATAACCACTTCATGCGAATCCCTTCGTCAAGGCGCCGGTAACGGGCGCTGAGGCGGCGGATTATCCATGGATGCGCGCGCACAAAAAAGGCCTCCCGAAGGAGGCCTCTTTTTGTCACGCCGCGTAGCGCGGCGCTACCGGATCAGCAGCTGTAGTACAGCTCATATTCCAGTGGGTGTACGAAGGTGCGAACCTTGATTTCTTCTTCCGATTTCAGCGCGATGTAAGCGTCGATGAAGTCGTCGGAGAATACGCCGCCCTTGGTCAGGAACGCGCGGCCCTTGTCCAGCTCTTCCAGGGCTTCTTTCAGGCTGCCGCAAACTTGTGGGATCTCTTTCGCCTCTTCAGGCGGCAGGTCGTACAGGTTTTTGTCAGCAGCGTCGCCAGGGTGGATCTTGTTCTGGATACCGTCCAGACCGGCCATCAGCAGTGCTGCAAAGGCCAGGTACGGGTTGGCAGCCGGATCCGGGAAGCGGGCTTCGATACGGCGGGCTTTCGGGCTCGACACGTAAGGAATACGGATCGAAGCGGAGCGGTTGCGAGCCGAGTAGGCCAGCATCACTGGAGCTTCGAAGCCTGGTACCAGACGCTTGTAGGAGTTGGTCGCCGGGTTGGTGAAGCCGTTCAGGGCCTTACCGTGCTTGATGATGCCGCCGATGAAGTACAGAGCGGTATCGGACAGGCCGGCATAGCCTTCACCTGCGAAGGTGTTCTTGCCGTCTTTCCAGATCGACATGTGTACGTGCATGCCCGAACCGTTGTCGCCGTACAGTGGCTTCGGCATGAAGGTCGCGGTGCGGCCGTAAGCGTCAGCAACGTTGTGCACAACGTATTTCAGGGTTTGGGTTTCGTCGGCTTTCTTCACCAGGGTGTTGAACTTGACGCCGATTTCGTTCTGGCCGGCAGTCGCCACTTCGTGGTGGTGAACTTCGACGGTCAGGCCCATTTCTTCCAGTGCGTTGCACATGGAGGTACGGATTTCGTGGTCGTGGTCGAACGGTGGAACCGGGAAGTAGCCGCCTTTGACGCCTGGACGGTGACCCTTGTTGCCGCCTTCGATGTCCTGGTCGGACATCCACGAACCTTGCTCGGAGTAGATCTTGAACATCGAGCCGGAAATGTCCGACTTGAATTTCACCGAGTCAAAGATGAAGAATTCTGGCTCTGGACCGGCGAACACGGTGTCACCGATACCGGTGGCTTTCAGGTGTTCTTCGGCGCGCTTGGCGATCGCACGTGGGTCGCGATCGTAGCCTTGCATGCTCGAAGGTTCGATGATGTCGCACACCAGGATCAGGGTGGCGTCTTCGGTGAACGGGTCGAGAACGGCCGTTTCGTCAACCGGCATCAGGATCATGTCGGAGGCTTCGATGCCTTTCCAGCCAGCGATGGAGGAACCGTCGAACATTTTGCCGACTTCGAAGAAGTCGTCGTCCAAAGCATCGCGGGCCGGCATGGTCACGTGGTGCTGAGTACCTTTGGTGTCCGTGAAGCGCAGATCAATCCACTTGACGTCATGATCTTTGATGAGTTGAACCGTCTTCGACATATGTCCTCCGGGTGGCTTCGGGCTTGGTAGTGGATGCCCTTGAATTTGGTTGATGCCGGCGCGAATACTCTGCCAAGGCAACCTGCCTCACAAGGGAGCAAATTGCATGCCAGTGCCCCAGCATGGGTTTTTTGCCCCAAATTCACGCTTATTAAGGTGCTACGCGCCTGAAAGCGGAAAATCTCGCCCTCTAATGTAGCGTTATAAATCGAAAATGACCCGTTTTGGTGCATGCAAAACCTTCTGCACATTAACTGGTTAAACCTTGAGCAATTTCCGCTATAATCCGCGCCCCCCTTTTTCGGCTGGCCGTTCGCGCGCTGTTTTCATGAAACTAATCGTAAAAGTCTTCCCCGAGATCACCATCAAAAGCCGACCTGTCCGGACGAAATTCATCCGCCAGTTGGCCAAGAACATCCGCACCGTGCTCCGCGACCTGGACCCGGCCGTGGTGGTGAACGGTGTGTGGGACAATCTCGAGCTGGAAACCCGCATTACCGACGCCAAAGCCTTGAAAGAGATGGCTGAGCGCCTGACCTGCATGCCGGGCATCGCGCACTTTTTGCAGATCGACGAGTACCCGCTGGGCGACTTCGACGACATCACCGAGAAGTGCAAAGAGCACTACGGCGCGGCGCTGGCCGGGAAGATTTTCTCGGTGCGCTGCAAGCGTGCCGGCAAGCACCCCTTCAGCTCGATGGACGTCGAAAAATACGTCGGCAGCAAGCTGCGCCGTGAGTGCGGTGCCGCCGGAATCGACCTGAAAGCGCCGGAAATCGAAGTCCGTATCGAAGTTCGCGACAAACGGTTGTTTGTGATTCACAGCCAGCACAACGGCATCGGCGGCTATCCGCTCGGTGCATTGGAGCAGACGCTGGTATTGATGTCCGGCGGCTTTGACTCGACCGTTGCGGCCTACCAGATCATTCGTCGCGGCCTGATGACCCACTTCTGTTTCTTCAATCTGGGCGGTCGTGCCCATGAATTGGGCGTGATGGAAGTCGCGCATTTCATCTGGAAGAAGTACGGCAGCTCGCAACGCGTGCTATTTGTCAGTGTTCCGTTCGAAGAAGTGTTGGGCGAAATTCTCGGCAAAGTCGATAACAGTCATATGGGCGTCGTATTGAAGCGTATGATGTTGCGCGCGGCCTCCAACATCGCCGACCGCCTGCAGATCGAGGCGCTGGTCACTGGCGAGGCGATCTCCCAGGTGTCGAGCCAGACGCTGCCGAACCTGTCGGTGATCGACTGCGTGACCGACAAACTGGTCCTGCGTCCGCTGATCGTGGCGCACAAGCAGGACATCATCGACACGGCCAACGAGATCGGCACCGCCGATTTTGCCCGGCACATGCCGGAATACTGCGGGGTCATTTCGGTCAACCCGAAGACCGCCGCCAAACGCGGTCGCGTTGAACACGAAGAGAAAGAATTCGACATGGCGGTGCTCGAGCGTGCGCTCGAAAACGCCAAACTGGTGCCGATCGATCGGGTGATCGACGAATTGGGCCAGGACGTACAGATTGAAGAAGTCAGCGAAGCACTGGCCGGCCAGATCGTGATCGACATCCGTCACCCGGATGCCGCCGAGGATGAGCCGCTGGAACTCGCTGGCGTAGAAGTACAGACGATGCCGTTCTACGCAGTGAACGCTCGTTTCAAGGAGCTGGATCCGACTCGCCAGTACCTGCTGTATTGCGACAAAGGCGTGATGAGTCGCCTGCATGCTCACCATTTGCTCAGTGAGGGGCATGCCAATGTGCGCGTTTATCGACCGAGCTAAGTGCCCGGGGCTGTTTGCCTGTGGCCTGCGTCACCGGCCCCCCGACACCGCCGTCAAGCTGTAACGGCCATGCCGGACACTACTGCTAATCGCTGCCAAGACTTGTCAGCAAACCGAATCCTCTGATCGAGATACACAAGTGATCGAAAATCTACGTAACATCGCCATCATTGCCCACGTTGACCATGGTAAAACCACCCTGGTAGACAAACTCCTGCGTCAATCCGGCACTCTGGAGCGCAACGAGCTCAACGACGAGCGCGTGATGGACTCCAACGACCAGGAAAAAGAGCGCGGTATTACCATTCTGGCGAAAAACACCGCCATCAACTGGAACGGCTACCACATCAACATCGTGGACACCCCGGGCCACGCCGACTTCGGCGGCGAAGTTGAACGCGTAATGTCGATGGTTGACTCCGTTCTGCTGCTGGTTGACGCTCAAGACGGCCCTATGCCGCAAACCCGTTTCGTGACCAAGAAGGCTTTCGAAGCCGGCCTGCGTCCGATCGTGGTAATCAACAAGGTTGACCGTCCAGGCGCGCGTCCGGACTGGGTTCTGGACCAGATCTTCGACCTGTTCGACAACCTCGGTGCTACCGAAGAACAACTGGACTTCCAGGTTGTTTACGCTTCGGCCCTGAACGGCATTGCCGGTCTGGATCACACCGCCATGGCGGAAGACATGACCCCGCTGTACCAAGCGGTAGTCGACCACGTTCCGCCTCCGGCCGTTGACCGTGATGGCGCGTTCCAGATGCAGATTTCCGCTCTGGACTACAACAGCTTCCTGGGTGTTATCGGCGTTGGCCGTATCGCTCGTGGTCGCGTCAAGCCGAACACCCCGGTTGTGGCGATCGGTGCCGACGGCAAGCGCCGTAACGGCCGTATCCTGAAACTGATGGGTCACCACGGTCTGCACCGCATCGACGTTGAAGAAGCTGCAGCAGGCGATATCGTGTGCATCAGCGGTATGGACTCGCTGTTCATCTCCGACACCCTGTGCCACCCGGACACCGTCGAGGCGATGAAGCCTCTGACCGTTGACGAGCCAACCGTTTCGATGACCTTCCAGGTAAACGACTCGCCATTCTGCGGTAAAGAAGGCAAGTTCGTGACGTCCCGTAACATCAAGGACCGTCTGGACAAAGAGCTGCTGTACAACGTTGCACTGCGCGTTGAAGAAGGCGACTCCGCTGACAAGTTCAAGGTTTCCGGCCGTGGTGAGCTGCACCTCTCGGTACTGATCGAAACCATGCGTCGCGAAGGCTTCGAGCTGGCCCTGGGCCGTCCTGAAGTGATCATTCGTGAAGTTGACGGCGTCAAGCAAGAGCCGTTCGAAAACGTCACCATCGACATCCCTGAAGAAGCTCAGGGCAAGGTGATGGAAGAGATGGGTCTGCGTAAGGGCGACCTGAGCAACATGGTTCCTGATGGCAAGGGCCGTGTTCGTCTGGAATACAACATCCCTGCTCGCGGTCTGATCGGTTTCCGTAACCAGTTCCTGACCCTGACCAACGGTGCTGGCATCCTGACCTCGATCTTCGATCGCTACGACACCGTCAAGTCGGGCCACATGTCCGGCCGTCAGAACGGCGTTCTGGTTTCGGTTGAAACCGGTAAGGCACTGACCTACTCGCTGGAAACCCTGCAGGCTCGTGGCAAGCTGTTCGTAGAACACGGTCAAGAGATCTACAACGGTCAAATCGTTGGTCAGAACAGCCGCGACAACGACCTGGGCGTTAACCCTACCAAGGGCAAGAAGCTCGACAACATGCGTGCTTCGGGTAAAGACGAAACCATCGCTCTGGTTCCACCAGTGAAGTTCACTCTGGAACAGGCTCTGGAATACATCCAGGAAGACGAGCTGTGCGAAGTAACTCCTAAGTCCATCCGTCTTCGCAAGAAGATCCTGGACGAAAGCGAGCGTACCCGCGCTGCCAAGAAAGCCAAGAACTGAGTCATTAGTTCAGGCTGAATGAAAACGCCCCCGGTCGCGAGACCGGGGGCGTTTTTGTTTGTCTGGGGTTCAGGCGGTATTGGTGCTGGCCCCATCGCTGGCAAGCCAGCTCCCACAGGGTTTTGGGTCGTATATAAAATATGTGTACAACCACAATCATTGTGGGAGCTGGCTTGCCAGCGAAGGCGGCCGATCAGCCGCTGAAAATCGCAGGGCCGATCAAAACTTCTCGATCGCGCGGAAATTCTGCTCGCGCACCACTTCCTTCGGCTTGTAAGCGCAATACCCCGGACGCGGCCCGATCTTCGGGTGATTGCGGCAGGTATCCGGGCGCTTGTCATAAATGGTGCACAGGCGGCTCTTACGATCCAGGTAGTAGCAATCGTTGTTGCTCATGCGCTGCAGGGTGAAGATGCCGGACTTCTGGTTGAAGCGCTCGACCAGGCCTTCCTTTTGCAAACGCTTGGCGATGTTCTTCGGCGGGTCACCGAGTTCGAACTCGTCGACCACACCGATGCGCACCAGATCCTTGATCTTCACCTCAACCGGCAGCGTGCAGCAGCTGGACACGCAGGAACCGCACATCGGGGCTGAGTATTTTGCCCACGTATCGAGACGATCGATCTCGGCGGCGGCAATCAGGTTGGGCTTCATCATCGGGAGTTACCAGGCGTGTGTGCATCAGGGCGCGCGATCATACCGGGACTGGTGGATTTTTGAACAACCTTTCGCCAGATTTTTTCTGCGTGCAGGCACATTGCCGGACAATTCGGCACGGCCCCTGCATTCATTAGCTCATCCGCCAGGGTAATGCCGGGCCATCTCACAGTCTCAGGAAATACTGCCGAACCAGAGCCTCGACCGTCGGTCAGACCGTCTAGGCTCAGACAATTCCCCGCTCGCTCGAGGTCCCATTGATGACTCAAGAACCACTAGTTCGCGAAGCAGAGGTGGCCGCATTCCGCGACGCCGTCCTGACCAAACTCACCTACGCGGTGGGCAAAGACCCCGATCACGCCTTCGACCATGACTGGTTCGAAGCCATCGCATTGGCTGCGCGTGATCACATGGTCGAACACTGGATGGACCACACCCGGCAGATCTACCGCAAAGGCCAGAAACGGGTGTACTACCTCTCGCTGGAATTCCTCATCGGCCGTTTGCTCTACGACAGCCTGAGCAACCTCGGCCTGCTCGATGTTGCCCGTGAAGCGTTGACCGAACTCGGTGTCGATCTGGAACGCATCCGCCTGCTGGAGCCCGATGCGGCGCTCGGCAACGGCGGCCTCGGTCGTCTGGCGGCGTGCTTCATGGAAAGCATGTCGACCCTCGGCATCGCCGGCCACGGTTACGGCATTCGTTATGAGCACGGCTTGTTCCGCCAGGCCATCGTCGATGGCTGGCAACAGGAGCAGACCGAGCACTGGCTGGATTTCGGTAACCCGTGGGAGTTTGAGCGGCCAGAGGTCGTCTACTCCATCGGCTTCGGCGGGAGCGTCGAAACGGTCACCGACGTTTCCGGCAAATCCAAACAAGTCTGGTCGCCGGCAGAAACCGTCCGCGCGATTGCCTACGACACGCCGGTGGTGGGCTGGCGCGGGGCAAGCGTCAATACCCTGCGCCTGTGGCGTGCCCGCGCCATGGAAGATTTGCACCTGGAGCGCTTCAACGCCGGTGACCACTTGGGCGCCGTCGCCGAAGTGGCGCGCGCCGAGAGTATCTCCCGCGTGCTTTACCCGGCGGACAGCACCGAAGCGGGGCAAGAGCTGCGCCTGCGTCAGGAATATTTCTTCGTCGCCGCCTCGCTGCAGGATCTGCTGCGCCGTCACCGCAACATGCACACCTCGGTGCTGACCCTCGGCGATCACGCCGCGATCCAGCTCAACGACACCCACCCATCGATTGCCGTTGCCGAACTGATGCGGCAATTGGTCGATGTCTACGACGTGGCATGGGACGCGGCGTGGCAAGTGACGGTCGACACGCTGTCGTACACCAACCACACGTTGTTGCCGGAAGCGCTGGAAACCTGGCCGGTGGGTCTGATGGAACGCATGCTGCCACGGCACATGCAGATCATTTACCTGATCAATGCCCAGCACATCGATTCGCTGCGCGCCAAAGGCATTCACGATTTCGACGTGCTCCGTGCCGTGTCGCTGATCGAAGAAGACAACGGTCGCCGGGTGCGCATGGGCAACCTCGCGTTCCTCGGTTCGCACAGCGTCAATGGCGTGTCCGGGTTGCACACACAGTTGATGCGTAAAACCGTGTTCGCCGAACTGCACAAGCTCTACCCGGAGCGGATCAACAACAAAACCAACGGCATTACTTTCCGCCGCTGGCTGTATCAGGCCAACTCGGAACTGACCTCGATGCTGGTCGATGCGCTCGGCCCGGATTTGTTGGATAACCCTGAAGAGCGCTTGCTCGATCTCGAACCGTTCGCCGAGAAACCCGCGTTCCGCAAAGCTTTCGCCGAGCAACGGCTGCACAGCAAAAAGGCGCTGGCCTATCTGATTCATGAACGCCTGGGCATCGCGGTCAACCCGGCAGCGATGTTCGACGTGCAGGTCAAACGGATCCACGAATACAAGCGCCAGTTGCTCAACCTGCTGCACACCGTGGCGCTGTACCAGGCAATTCGCGCCGAGCCGGAAGTCGACTGGGTGCCACGGGTGAAAATCTTTGCCGGTAAAGCGGCGGCGAGTTATCACCAAGCGAAACTGATCATCAAGCTGACCAACGATATCGCGCGGGTGGTGAATAACGACCCGACTGTGCGCGGCTTGTTGAAGGTGGTGTTCCTGCCCAACTACAACGTCAGCCTGGCGGAGAGCATTATTCCGGCGGCGGACTTGTCCGAGCAGATCTCCACTGCCGGTTTCGAGGCCTCGGGCACCAGCAACATGAAGTTCGGCCTCAACGGCGCGCTGACCATCGGTACCCTCGACGGCGCCAACGTGGAAATGTGTGAGCGCATCGGTGCCGAGCACATGTTCATCTTCGGCCTCAGCGCGCAGCAGGTCGAGGCGCGTAAACAGAACCACGAGTTCAGCGCCTTGCCGGATATTGCTGCGTCGCATCGTCTGAACGATGTGCTGCAAGCGATCCGCAGTGGGGTGTTCTCGCCGGATGACACCTCGCGCTACACCGGGTTGATCGATTCGCTGGTGGATTACGACCGCTTCCTGGTCTGCGCTGATTTCGACTCGTATTGGGAAGCGCAGAAGCGCGTTGAAGCGCACTGGCATGACGCCAATAACTGGTGGCGTTCGGCGGTGCTGAACACTTCGCGGATGGGCTGGTTCTCGTCGGACCGGACGATTCGTGAGTACGCCACGGAGATCTGGAAAGCACTGGAGTAACTTTCCGCTCGGCTCGATATAATCGCGCGCCAGAAAAGATCGCAGCCTGCGGCAGCTCCTACAGGCATATGTAGGAGCTGCCGCAGGCTGCGATCTTTTTGGGTCAGGCTGCGCTAATCTTCCCGGATTGGCCTTCGCGCTTAGGGATATCGACCATGCAATGGATGTTCATGTTGATCGGGTTGGTGCTCGGCTGGCTGCTCGACGAGTCGCTCAGTGATGCGCTGTTGGGCGCGCTGCTGGGACTGGCGATCGGGCAGACGATCCGCATCACGCGGCTCGGCTCACAAATGGCTGAGCAACAGCAGCAATATGAACAGCTGAAGGAGGCTCTGCAGGGTGTCGCCCAGCGTCTGTTTCTGCTCGAAGGCTCACCGTCGCATGCGGTGCCACCGCCACCGCCAACGGTGGAACCTGTCGCCGAGCCTGTCGTAGACCCCGTCGGCATCGTCGAACCGGCCCCTGCGCCGGAGCTGGTCTGGGAGCTGCCGCCCGACCTCGAACCGATTGCTGCCGTGGCCAATCAGGCCAGCCAACCCTTGCCGGACGATGTCTGGCGCGCCGAACCGGCGCCGCGCGAACTGCAACAGCCTGCCGCACCCCGTGGCCCTAATCTCATCGAACGCGGCATCAGTGCTGCGCGTAACTGGCTGTTCGGCGGCAACACCGTGCTGCGCGTTGGCGTGGTGTTGCTGTTTTTCGGTCTGGCGTTCCTGCTGCGCTACGCCACTGAAGGCATGGTCGTGCCAATCGAGTTGCGTTATGCCGGCGTGGCGGCGGCTGCGCTGGGCCTGCTCGCACTCGGTTGGTGGCTGCGCAAACGCAACAGCAATTACGCCTTGATGCTGCAAGGCACCGGGATCGCGGTGTTGTACCTGACGGTGTTCGCGGCGATGCGTTTGCATCCGCTGCTCGATCCTTCCGCTGCGCTTGGTTTGTTGGTCGCGGTGACGGTGTTCTCGGCGATTCTGGCGATCACTCAGGATGCTTTGGGATTGGCAGCCGCAGCGGCATTGGGCGGATTCGCCGCACCAATCCTGACCTCGACCGGCGCCGGCAACCACGTCGCGCTGTTCAGTTATTTCGCGCTGCTCAACGCCGGCATTCTCACCATCGCCTGGTTCAAGGCCTGGCGCCTGCTCAACCTGATCGGCTTCGTCGGCACCTTCGGCATCGGTTTCGCCTGGGGCTTGCGCTCGTATACGCCAGAGCTGTTGTGGAGCACCGAGCCGTTCCTGATTCTGTTCTTCCTGATGTACCTGGCTATCGGCCTGTTGTTTGCCCGGCGCAAGTTGCTCGACATGCCCGATGCCCCGGCGGACGGCGATCGCGAGGCGTTACTGCACTGGTCGGCGCGCAAGGGCGACTACGTCGACGGGACGATGCTGTTCGGCCCGCCGATCATCGGTTTCGGTTTGCAGTTCGCACTGGTACAGCATC
The DNA here is from genome assembly GCF_051913165.1 of Pseudomonas sp. SM4. Taxonomy (NCBI): domain Bacteria; kingdom Pseudomonadati; phylum Pseudomonadota; class Gammaproteobacteria; order Pseudomonadales; family Pseudomonadaceae; genus Pseudomonas; species Pseudomonas sp. SM4. The sequence goes on from NZ_JBODOE010000004.1 coordinate 129,774, forward strand.
TGGAATTTGCCGCCGCGTTCAGTGCGCTGGCACTCGGCATGATCTACATGGCACTGGCCAAAGTGTTGATGGGTGGTCGCGCGGTGCTGCTGGGTGAAACCTGTCTGGCGCTCGGGGTGATTTTCGCCAGTCTGGCGATTCCGCTGGGGCTGGATGCACGCTGGACGTCGGCGGCGTGGGCGGTGGAAGGCGCGGGGATTTTCTGGCTCGGCTTGCGTCAGCATCGACCGTTCGCGCGGGCCTTTGCGTTGCTGCTGCAACTGGGCTCGGCGTTGGCATTCCTCAGCCAATTGCGCGTCGGCGAAAGCAGTTTGCTCGACGGTGCTCCGCTGGGTGCGTTGATGCTCGGCATTGCGCTGCTATTCAGTTTCTATCAACTGCGCAAAGCTGCCCCGGAACAGGCATCGCCTTGGGAGCGCCAAGGCCTGCCAGTGCTGGCGTGCCTGGGCCTGACGTTCCTCTACTTGCTGGCGCCGTTGTTCTTCTTCATCCAGGGCACGGCGATCAGTTGGGCGCTGGCCGGGTTGGCGACGTTGTTTGTCGGCCTGCGGATTCAGTCCAGGACGTTCCTGTTCACCGCGTTTGCCGTGCAGTTGTTGGGTGGCGCGTTGTTTCTGCTGCGTCTGCAAGGTGCGGGGGAAGATTCCGCCGCAGTGTTCAGCGCTGGCTGGAGCGGTTTGCTCAGTGCTTCGCTGATCGGTCTGGCGTTGATCGCCGGCATGCTGTTGGCCGCTCGCGATGAAATGGTGCGCAGTGACGTGCGTCTGCTGCGCGGTCTGTCGGTGGTGCTGCTGGCCGGGTTGGTGCTGATCAATCTGGCGGTGTTGTTTGTGCTGCCGTGGCAAACGGCGAGCGCGGTGTGGGCGGCGAGTGGTTTGCTGATCATCTGGTTGAGCCTGTACCTCAAGCAGCGCGTGAGCTTTGTTTTCGGTCTGCTGTTGCAGGTGATTGGCGGCGCGGCGTTTTTACTGGCCGGTCCCGAGTTGCTTGGGCCGCTGTCCAGCGAAGGGCTGAGACCGCTGGCCCACGGCGGATTCTGGACGCCGCTGGTGCTGGGGCTGGCGGCAATGATCGGAGCGTGGCGCCTGCAACTGGGCAATCATGCCTCGGCATTCGATGCATTGAGTTTGCAGCGCTTGTCCGAAGTCTTGCTGGTGTGGGGCGCCGGTTGGTGGACGCTGGCGTGGGTCAGTGAAGTGCTGCGGTTTGCCTCGCCGAATTTGCAAGGCACGTTGCTGCTTTTGGTTGCCGCCGTCAGCGTGGCGCTGTGGACGTTGCTGTCGCTGCGCTTGAAATGGCCGGCACTGGGTCTGCTGTGCACCTTGTTGATTCCGGCTGCGGCGCTGGTGCTGCTCGGGGCCTGGCATTCGCGTTATCACCCGGCGGCGGATTTCGGTTGGCTGGCGTGGGCGGCGGTATTCGCCGTGCATTTCTTCAGTCTGCGACGCTTGGCGCCGATGCTGCCGGCGCGGGCCTTGAGTACGGCGCATGTGCTCGGCTGTTGGCTGCTGATCGGCGTACTGGCGTTGGAATTGCGCTACGGCCTGCTGTTGTTGTCCGAGCAATACAACGCCTGGCGCTGGCTGGGCTGGGCGATTCTACCGAGCGTTTATCTGTTGCTGGCAGCGGCCCCGCGCTCTTGGCCGTGGCCGGTCGCAGCGTTTGCTCGCGAATACCGCTTGTACGCTGCTGCGCCGTTGGCGGTGCTGATGCTCGCGTGGTTCTGGTTGGCCAATGGCATCAGCGATGGCAACGCCGAACCGCTGCCGTATGTGCCTTTACTCAACCCTTTGGAATTGGGCCTGCTGTTCGCGTTGTTCGGCGTTTACGTGTGGTCGCGCAGTGCGATTTCGCAATTGTCGATTCGTCAGGACTATGCCGATTACGCCACGCAACTGATCGCCGGGGTTTCGCTGTTCGCCTTCTGCACCGCGTTGGTCACTCGCGCCGCGCACCATTGGGCGGGGATTCCGTTCGAGCTGGATACGCTGCTCGCGTCGATGCTGGTGCAGGCCGGATTATCGATTGTCTGGACGCTGATGGCGCTCGGTTTGATGATCGGCGGGCATCTGCGCCATCGCCGCGAAGTGTGGCTGATTGGCGCCGCGCTGATTGCGCTGGTGGTGGCCAAACTGATTTTTGTCGAACTGAGCAACCGTGGCGGCCTTGCCCGGATCGTCTCGTTTATCGGCGTCGGCGTGTTGCTGCTGGTGGTTGGCTATTTCGCGCCGCTGCCACCCAAACGCGTCGAGGCGGAACCGGCGGCGGACACACCGGCCGCGGACACCGAAGGAGTTTCATCTTGAGTCGCATGCGAAATCTGGGTTGGTTGGCGTTGGGCGTGGTGATGGTGGCCAGTGCCCAGGAAAAGCCGGCGGACTTCGCCACGCAGGTGCCGCTGGCGGTCAGCGGCAACGGCCCGTGGTATCGCCTTGAACTGCCGCTGAGCGTGCAATTGCAGGCACGCCAGACCGACCTCAGCGACCTGCGCGTGTTCAACGCCGCCGGTGAACCACAGGCTTACGCCTTGGCGCGCGAGTCGGCGCAGACCCGCGACGACGGTAAGTTGCACGAGGTGAAATGGTTCCCGCTGTACACCGCCGCTGACGCCAGCGAACGCGCGCCGAACGTGCGCGTGCAATCGACCACCAACGGCACGCTGGTCGAAGTGCAACCGTCCAGCCAGTTGGAGGCGGGTGAAGAAGTGCTGCGCGGCTGGCTGCTCGATGCCAGCGCGATCAAGGCGCCGTTGCAGCAATTGATCCTCGACTGGACCAGCGAACGCGATGGCTTTCAGCGGTTCAGCATCGAAGCCAGCGACGACTTGCAGCACTGGCAGCCGTGGGGCGAAGGGCAGGTGGCGCGGCTGACCTTTTCCGATGAGCGCATCGAGCAGCACGAAGTGACGTTGCCGGGGCAATCGGCGCGTTATGTGCGGTTGCTGTGGGAGTCGCCGAATTCGGCACCGATCCTGACAGCGGCACAGCTGAAAAGCAGTGATCCACGCGATCTACCGCTGCCATTGGTCTGGTCGCAGGCATTGGCCGGCAGCAGCACCAAGGCCGGGGAATACACCTGGCAGTTGCCGATGGGGCTGAACGTTGAGCGTGTGCAGGTGGAACTGAAGCAGCCAAACAGTCTGGCGCCGGCGATATTGGCGGGGCGACGTGAAAGCAGTCTGCCGTGGCAGGAACTGAGCAACGGCTTGCTCTATCGCCTGACGCAGAACGGCCAGGACGTGGTGCAGAACGAATTGCAGCTCTACGGGCAGACCGTGCAGCAGTTGAAGCTGACGGTCGATGAACGCGGCGGTGGTCTGGGCGCGCAGGCGCCGAGCGTGAAATATGCGGTGCGCGCAACGCAGGTGATTTTCCTCGCGCGGGGCGAGGGGCCGTACAGTCTGGCGTTGGGCAATGCGACGGTGAAGACGGCTAATCTGCCGTTGGCGACACTGATTCCGGATTTCAAGCCGCAGAAGCTGGCGTCGTTGGGCAAGGCGTCGGTGCAGGGTGAAGCGGTTGGTACGCAGACATCGACGGCGACCACAGCGGCGGTGGCGCAGACCAATTGGAAGAAGATCGGGTTGTGGGCAGTGTTGTTGTTGAGTGTGGTGTTTTTGGGGGCGATGGCGTTTAGCTTGTTGCGCAAGCCTCCAACCAACACCTGAGAATGGCTGGCGCTGCGCGCCAATCGCTGGCAAGCCAGCTCCCACAGGTTATTTGGTGTACACAAAATAGATGAACGACCGAAGTCTTTGTGGGAGCTGGCTTGCCAGCGATGACGGCCGATCAATCAACAAAAATCCTCAAACCGCCGCTATCACTCAACCACCATCCGTCCCGAACCGGTCTACGCTAAACCCGCTACCTGAACTCTCCACCGACAATCACGTCTCATGCAGGCAATTACACCCCAACGCACGTTACCGGGCGTCTTCGCTCGCTACGTTTTCAGACTCCCTGTAAACTGCGCGGGTTTTTAGCCCCCCATTCCACCGGAGCCGTCCATGTCCCGCGTTACCCTGAGTCGCTATTTGATTGAGCAGACCCGCAGCAATAACACTCCTGCCGATCTGCGTTTCCTGATCGAAGTGGTGGCGCGTGCCTGCAAGGAGATCAACCACGCCGTGTCCAAAGGCGCCCTGGGTGGTGTTCTGGGCAGCATGGGCACCGAAAACGTGCAAGGCGAAGTGCAGAAGAAGCTCGACGTGATCTCCAACGAGATCCTGCTCGAAGCCAACGAATGGGGCGGTCACCTGGCCGGCATGGCGTCCGAAGAAATGGACAATGCCTACCAGATTCCGGGCAAATACCCGAAAGGCGCGTACCTGCTGGTATTCGACCCACTGGACGGTTCGTCGAACATCGACATCAACGCCCCGGTCGGCACCATCTTCTCGGTACTGCGTTGCCCGAACGAATACCTGAGCCAGAACGAGCCGCTGAACGAGAAAGCCTTCCTGCAGCCAGGCACCCAGCAAGTAGCCGCCGGTTACGCGATCTACGGTCCACAGACCATGCTGATCCTGACCTTGGGCGACGGCGTCAAAGGTTTCACCCTGGACCGTGAAATGGGCAGCTTCGTGCTGACTCACGAAAACATCACCATTCCTGAATCGACCCAGGAATTCGCCATCAACATGTCCAACCAGCGTCACTGGGAAGCCCCGGTACAACGTTACGTGGGCGAGCTGCTGGCCGGTGAAGAAGGTCCGCTGAAGAAGAACTACAACATGCGTTGGGTCGCGGCGATGGTTGCCGACGTACACCGTATCCTGACCCGTGGCGGTCTGTTCATGTACCCGCGCGACAGCCGTGAGCCATCCAAGCCAGGCAAACTGCGTCTGATGTACGAAGCCAACCCGATGTCGTTCCTCGTGGAACAGGCGGGCGGCGCGTCCACCGACGGTCATCAGCGCATTCTCGACATCCAGCCGGAAGGCCTGCACCAGCGTGTAGCGGTGTTCCTCGGCTCGAAAGAAGAAGTCGCACGCGCGACGGCCTACCACAAGGAATAAACCATGACCGCGCCCTGGCAGCCGTTGCTCGATTGGTGGTTCGGACAAGCCGAATCACCGGACGAGATATCGGCTGACAAGGGCAAGTTGTGGTTCGGTAAGCGAGACAGCCAAGACCTCGAAGCGCAGACGCGTTTCGGGGTCTTTGTCGATCAGGCCCTGGCCGGCGAATTGACCGAGTGGACGCAACGTCCCGAAGGTTGGCTGGCGCTGGTGTTACTGCTCGATCAACTGCCGCGAATGATCTATCGCGACACCCCCAAAGCGTTTTCCGGTGATCTGCGCGCGCAGAAACTCGTCGCCCAAGGCATTGCGGCGGATTTTGATCGGCAGTTGAAACCGATCCAGCGAGTGTTCATTTATCTGGTGTTCGAACACTGCGAAAACCTCGCGGTGCAGAACGAAGCGGTTTCCCGATTTATCGAACTGGTGGCTGAACAGCCGGAAGCGCAGCGGGCGGTGTTTGCCGATAATCTGGATTATGCCGAGCGGCATCAGAAAGTGATTGCGCGGTTTGGCCGGTTTCCGCATCGCAATGCGGTGTTGGGGCGGGAGTCTACGGCGGAGGAGTTGGTGTTTCTTTCCGAACCGGGTTCGCGGTTCTGATCCCAAAAAAGATCGCAGCCTACGGCAGCTCCTACAGTGAACTCGATCTATGTAGGAGCTGCCGCAGGCTGCGATCTTTTGATCCTTAAATGCGGAAACTACCGACCAATTGCTTCAGACGCGCCGCCTGCTGCTCCAGATCCGAGCATGCGCGCAACGTTGCCTGCAAGTTCTCCACACCTTCCTGATTCAGCGTGTTGATCTCGTTGATATCGACATTGATCGACTCGACCACTGCCGTCTGCTCTTCAGTCGCGGTCGCCACCGACTGGTTCATCCCGTCGATCTCGCCGATACGCTGAGTCACGCTGCCCAAGCGCTCGCCGGCCTGGTTGGCGATGCCGACGCTGCTTTCGCTCTCGCGCTGGCTCTCGGTCATGATGCTGACCGCCTGACGCGCGCCGACTTGCAGCTCTTCGATCATCTTCTGCACTTGCTGCGCCGAATCCTGGGTGCGGTGCGCGAGGTTGCGTACCTCATCGGCAACCACGGCAAAACCACGACCGGCCTCACCGGCACGCGCCGCTTCGATCGCGGCGTTGAGCGCGAGCAAATTGGTCTGCTGGGAAATGCTGGTGATCACTTCGAGAATCTGGCCGATGTTCACCGTGTTGGCGTTCAGGGTTTCGATGTTGCCGCACGAATCGCTGATCTTCGCCGACAGCTGCTGCATGGCCTGAATGGTTTTATCCACTACTTGCTGACCGTCGACCGCGAGGCTGCGCGCATCGCTCGAATGCTGCGAGGCGAGTGCGGCGTTCTGGGCGATTTCCTGAGCGGCGGCGCCGAGCTGGTTGATCGCGGCAGCGACGCTGTTGGTACGGCTGGATTGCTGGTCGGAGTTGTACATCGACGAGTTCGATGCCGCGACCACGCGCAGGGCGACTTCGTTGACCTGGCCGGTGGCCGAGGACACTTCGCGAATCGAGGTGTGAATACGTTCGACGAAACGGTTGAACGAGGTGCCCAGCGCGCCGAATTCATCGTTGCCGTGAATCACCAGGCGTTTGGTCAGGTCGCCTTCACCTTCGGCGATGTCGTGCATGGCGCGGCCCATGGTCAGCAGCGGTTGCATCAACACGCGGATGAGCATGCCAAGCAGGGCGATGATGATCACCACCGCGATGATCATCGCGATCAGCGCCGAGGTGCGGAATTCGCTGAGCATGGCGAACGCGGTGTCTTTGTCCAGCACCAGCGCCACGTACCAGTCGGCCGACGGCACGCCGTTGACGCGGGTGAAGGAGATCAACTGAGTCTTGCCGTCGAACTCGACTTCTTTCAGGCCCGGGCTGACTTTCGGCGCACCGTTCGGGTAGGCCTCGGCGAGAGTCTTGAGTACCAGTTTGCTGTCCGGGTGGATCAGGATCTTGCCGTCGGCACTGACAATGAAGGCATGACCATGGCCGCCGAAGTTCAGCGAGTTGATGATCGCGCTGACGCTGGTCAGGTCGATGTCGGCACCGGCGACGCCGAGCATCTGGCCCTGACGTTGTACTGGAGTGGCGACGGTGATCACCAGTTTGCCCGAGGAGGCGGCGATGTACGGTTCGGTGACGATGGTCTGTTGCGCGCTGTTGGCGGCTTTGTACCAGCCGCGTGCGCGTGGATCGTAATCCGGTGCGCGGTTGCCGGCCGGTACCGAGAACATCACGCCGTCGGCACCGCCGAAATAGCTGAGCTGGAAATTGCCGGTGTAGGCGGGCAGGTCGATGATGCGCTTCAGGCTGGCCGGGGCATTGCCGTCGACAGCCACTTGCTGCGACAGCGATTGCAGCAATTGAATGCGGCTTTCCAGCCAGGTCTGGATGTTGCTGGTGGTCAGGCTGCCCAGTTCCTGCATCGACGCTTCGGTGCTGCTGCTCAGGGCTTCGCGCTGCCGATAGTCGTTGAAGAAAATGAAACAGGCGAACGCAACGGCCACCACGAGGGCGGCCGCCAACAAGATCTTGTGGCTGAATTTCATGTTTCTGGTCATCGAATGAGCTACCGCGAAGGGGCTGGTCAAGAAAGGGCGGCAATTTGCCACACTCGGGGGCTTTGCGCTGCTCTTATTTCGACCGCGGCGCGCCAAAGATTAGGCGTCTTTTGCGAAATGCGACGAAATGCCCAATAGCCCTACAAAGTGTCTGATTTATCGGCAAAAGCCGGACGGGCGGGCTAATAAATAGCCGTCCGGCCACGGAACCAGATGAGGGTTTTCTCTTCTAAGCTTCTGGTTGGCACCATGCCATCCCCCCTCGTTCCAGGAGTTACACCATGTCGTTGCGATCTATCGCCCTTCTGACGTTTTGCGTGCTGTTGGCCGCATGCAGCAAGGTCAATCAGGAAAACTACTCGAAGCTCTCGGCCGGCATGGCCAAGGCCGAAGTCGAGACACTGCTCGGCAAACCGACTGATTGCTCGGGCGCGCTCGGCATGTCCAGTTGCACCTGGGGCGACAAGAACAGCTTTATCAGCGTGCAGTACGCCGGTGACAAAGTGCTGATGTTTTCCGGCCAAGGCCTGAAGTAAACCGGGGCTTCGCGCCCACGGAGAAGAAAAATGAAGCGGTTATTGCTGATCCTTTTTGCCGGCCTGGTACTGGCCGGCTGCGCCACTTCCGGCGTCGACCCGTTGGCGCCGAAAACCGTCAACAGCGTCAATCTCAAGCGCTATCAGGGCACATGGTACGAGCTGGCGCGTTTGCCGATGTACTTCCAGCGCAATTGCGCGCAATCCGAAGCCCATTACACCCTCAAGCCTGACGGCAATGTCGCGGTGCTCAATCGCTGCCTGACCCCGCAATGGCAGTGGGAAGAAGTGAAGGGCACGGCGTCTCCACAGGTGCCGGGCAAGACCGACAAGCTCTGGGTCGAATTCGATACCTGGTTCTCACGCCTGATTCCGGGTGTGGCGAAAGGCGAGTACTGGGTGCTGTACGTCAGCGATGACTACAAGACCGCCATCGTCGGCGACCCGAGTCGCAAGTACATGTGGTTGCTGTCGCGCACGCCGACCGTCAACGGTGTGGTGCGCGAGGAGCTGCTGAGCAAGGCGCGTCAGCAGGGCTATGACACCACGCGACTGATCTGGCGAGCGTCGGATCGGCAGATGGCCAAGACTTCGAATTAAGAGCGAAAAGATCGCAGCCTCCGGCAGCTCCTACATGGGAAAGTGTTCACCCTGTAGGAGCTGCCGAAGGCTGCGATCTTTTGCTTTTCTAGCCGAGGAGGTCGCGCAGAACCTGGGTGAAGGCGCGTGCACTTTCTTCTTCGCCAGCATGCCGGCCATCACGCACCACCCACTGGCCATTGACCAGCACATCACGCACCTGCCGATCGCCACCGGCAAACAACCAGCGATTCAAAATCCCGTCGCCATTGGCCGTCGCCAGATACGGATCGTTGCCGTCGAGCACAATCCAGTCGGCACGTTTGCCAACCTCCAGCGCACCAATCGGCTGCCCCAACGCCTGCGCACCTCCATCCAGCGCCGCGTCATACAGCGTGCGCCCGACCATCGGCTGATCCGCGCCATACAAACGATTACGCCGCTGATCACGCAGACGCTGGCCGTATTCCAGCCAGCGCAATTCCTCCACCACACTGAGCGACACATGGCTGTCGGAACCAATACCCATGCGTCCACCCTGCGCGAGAAAATCCACCGCCGGGAAAATCCCGTCGCCCAGGTTGGCTTCAGTGGTCAGGCACAGACCGGCGATGGCGCGACTCTTGGCCATCAGTGTGACCTCTTCCGGATTGGCATGGGTCGCATGAACCAGGCACCAGCGCTGATCGACTTCGGTGTTCTCGTAAAGCCATTGCAGAGGACGCCGACCGCTCCAGCTCAGGCAGTCGTCGACCTCTTTCTGCTGTTCGGCGATGTGGATGTGAATCGGGCATTGCTTGTCGCTGGCCGCCAATACTTCGCTGATCTGCTGCGGCGTCACCGCGCGCAACGAGTGGAAACACAGGCCCAGCGATTGCGCCTTTTGCTGCGCCAACATTGGCTGCAAGCGTGACTGCAGATTCAGGTAGTTTTCGGTGCTGTTGATGAAGCGACGCTGGCCATCGTTGGGCGTCTGGCCACCAAATCCGGAGTGGCTGTAAAGCACCGGCAACAGGGTCAAACCGATGCCGCTTTCGCTTGCGGCCTGACTGATGCGCAACGCCAGCTCAGCCGGATCGGCGTAAGGCTGGCCATTGCTGTCGTGGTGCACGTAATGAAATTCGGCGACAGAGGTGTAACCGGCCTTGAGCATTTCGATGTACAGCTGACGAGCGATCACGCCGAGCTGATCCGGGCTGATTTTTCCGACGAGCCGATACATCAGATCGCGCCAGGTCCAGAAACTGTCGTTCGGATTGCCGGCCACTTCAGCCAGCCCCGCCATCGCCCGCTGGAAAGCATGCGAGTGCAGATTGGGCATCCCCGGCAACAACGGCCCGCTTAGTCGCTCGGCGCCATCTGCGGTGGAATCGGCCTGGATTTGGGTCAGCAGGCCCTCGGCGCTGACCTCAAGACGTACATTGTTGGCCCATCCGTTAGGCAGCAGCGCGCGTTCGGCAAAGAAGGCGGACATGGTTCAGCACCCCATCGTGTGTTATTTGTATATACATATACAGACGTTTGCCTGCCCGGTAAACTCCGGCAAGCTAGCCACTTTCATCCAAAGAACAGGGATCAACCGTGCCGACTCCGCCTCCAGTCTCCCCGTTGGCCGCGAACATGGGCGACAGTCCGGCGCCCTTGTACGCCCGCGTCAAACAGATGATCACCCAGCAGATCGACAGCGGAAACTGGCCGCCGCACTACCGCGTGCCGTCCGAAAGCGAGTTGGTCAATCAACTCGGTTTCAGCCGCATGACCATCAACCGCGCCCTGCGCGAGATGACCGCCGACGGTCTGTTGGTGCGCATGCAAGGCGTCGGCACGTTTGTCGCCGAACCGAAGAGCCAGTCCGCGCTGTTCGAAGTGCATAACATCGCCGACGAAATCGCCTCCCGTGGCCATCGCCACACCTGCCAGGTGATCACCCTCGAAGAAGAGGCCGCCGGTTCCGAGCGCGCACTGGCGCTGGACATGCGTGAAGGGCAGAAAGTCTTCCACTCGCTGATCGTGCATTACGAAAACGACATTCCGGTGCAAATCGAAGACCGTTTCGTCAACGCGCTGGTCGCGCCGGAATACCTCAAGCAGGACTTCACCCTGCAAACGCCTTACGCCTACCTGAACCAAGTGGCTCCGCTGACCGAGGGCGAGCACGTGGTTGAAGCGATTCTGGCCGAGCCGTCCGAGTGCAAGTTGCTGCAGATTGAGAAGGGTGAGCCTTGCTTGCTGATTCGTCGCCGCACGTGGTCGGGGCGTCAACCGGTGACCGCTGCACGATTGATTCACCCGGGTTCTCGTCATCGTCTGGAAGGACGCTTTCATAAATGAGTGAAGTGAAGGTTTTACGCGCGGAAGGCTACCCGCGCATGCCGTGGAAAAACGGCGGCGGCAGCACTGAGGAAATAACCCGTGATGCCGGTGCCGGGCTGGATGGTTTCGGCTGGCGCCTGTCGATTGCCGACATCGCCGAGTCCGGTGGTTTTTCGACCTTCGCCGGTTATCAGCGGGTGATCACCGTATTGCAGGGTGACGGCATGACCCTGTGCGTCGACGGCGACGATACGCGGCCGCTGTTACCGCTCGACCCGTTTGCCTTCAGCGGTGAAAGCCAGGTGTCGTGCACGCTGCTCGGCGGTGCGATTCGCGACTTCAACCTGATCTATGCGCCGCAGCGTTACAGCGCGCGGTTGCAGTGGTTGGACGGTGAGCAGCGATTCTTCAGCTCGGCGGGGACGGTATTGGTGTTCAGTGTCAGTGAGTTACTGGAAGTGCAGGTCGGTGACACTGCGTCGCAACTCGGTCGCCATGATTGCCTGCAACTGGACGGTAACAGTGGCCTGATCGAAATATCCACCAATGACCCTTGCTGCGTAATCGAACTCCTCCAAAACTGAACACAACCCCCTGTGGCGAGGGGATTTATCCCCGATGGGCTGCGCAGCAGCCCCACTTCTTCTTAATTGTAAATGGGGCCGCTTCGCGACCCATCGGGGATAAATCCCCTCACCACAACAGCCATCCCACTCCTGTTCCCCAATGCGCACCAACTTGTTACCGAACGCCCCAGCGTGGCGCAAAACCTCGCTTTCGAAAAAATCCCCAATCCCTTCCATCAATACCCTCGAAATATTTCATCCACGCCTGAACCCTTGTTTCAGGCGCTCTCCAGCCCTGTCCGCATTTTTTCTTGAACACCCCACCAGCAAGTTGGCCGCTCGATTGCATATGCTTGTATGTACAAGTAAAGACGTATGCGTATGAGTCGTTCGAGGCTCTCCGCAGCGTCCACTGATTCGCTTGTCGCGCAGCGAAGCGCGCAGGCTGCTTGCCCACTGCCAGGGTTGGTTTGAATTGATCGCTGAGGAGTCTTTTTCGTGACTGACAATACCCAGAAACCTACCAAGGTTCGCAATGTTGAAATCCGTGCCGCCCGCGGCAACAAGCTGACCGCCAAGAGCTGGCTGACCGAAGCGCCGCTGCGCATGCTGATGAACAACCTCGACCCGGAAGTCGCCGAGAACCCGAAAGAACTGGTGGTTTACGGTGGTATCGGTCGCGCCGCGCGTAACTGGGAGTGCTACGACAAAATCGTCGAAAGCCTGACCAACCTGAATGACGACGAGACCCTGCTGGTGCAATCCGGCAAGCCGGTCGGCGTGTTCAAAACCCACAGCAATGCCCCGCGCGTACTGATCGCCAACTCCAACCTCGTCCCGCACTGGGCGAGCTGGGAGCACTTCAACGAACTCGACGCCAAAGGCCTGGCCATGTACGGCCAGATGACCGCCGGCAGCTGGATCTACATCGGCAGCCAGGGCATCGTTCAAGGCACCTACGAAACCTTCGTTGAAGCCGGTCGCCAGCACTACAACGATAACCTCACCGGCAAGTGGGTGTTGACCGCTGGCCTCGGTGGCATGGGCGGCGCACAACCGCTGGCGGCAACCCTGGCCGGCGCTTGCTCGCTGAACATCGAATGCCAACAAGTGAGCATCGATTTCCGCCTGAAAAGCCGCTACGTCGACGAGCAAGCCAAAGACCTCGACGACGCCCTGGCGCGCATCGACAAATACACCAAAGAAGGCAAAGCGATCTCCATCGCGCTGCTGGGTAACGCTGCAGAAATCCTGCCGGAACTGGTCAAGCGCGGCGTGCGCCCGGACATGGTCACCGACCAGACCAGCGCCCACGACCCGCTCAACGGTTACCTGCCTGCCGGCTGGACCTGGGACGAATACCGCGCCCGCGCCAAGACCGAGCCCGCCGCCGTAATCAAAGCCGCCAAGCAGTCGATGGCCGTGCACGTCAAAGCCATGCTGGAATTTCAGAAGCAAGGCATTCCGACCTTCGACTACGGCAACAACATCCGTCAGATGGCACAGGAAGAGGGCGTCGAAAACGCGTTCGACTTCCCGGGCTTCGTACCGGCTTACATCCGTCCGCTGTTCTGCCGTGGCATCGGCCCGTTCCGTTGGGCGGCACTGTCGGGCGATCCGCAAGACATCTACAAAACCGACGCCAAGGTCAAAGAGCTGATCCCCGACGACGCGCACCTGCACAACTGGCTGGACATGGCCCGCGAGCGCATCAGCTTCCAGGGTCTGCCGGCACGTATCTGCTGGGTCGGCCTGGGCCTGCGCGCCAAGCTCGGTCTGGCCTTCAACGAGATGGTGCGCAGCGGTGAGCTGTCGGCGCCGATCGTCATCGGTCGCGACCACCTCGACTCCGGCTCGGTGGCTAGCCCCAACCGTGAAACCGAATCGATGCAGGACGGCTCCGACGCCGTTTCCGACTGGCCCCTGCTCAACGCTCTGCTCAATACCGCGAGCGGCGCGACCTGGGTTTCCCTGCACCACGGCGGCGGCGTCGGCATGGGCTTTTCGCAGCACTCGGGCATGGTGATTGTCTGCGACGGTACGGACGAAGCGGCCGAGCGCATTGCCCGTGTACTGCACAACGACCCGGCCACTGGCGTTATGCGCCACGCCGATGCCGGTTACCAGATCGCCATCGACTGCGCCAAGGAACAGGGCCTGAACCTGCCGATGATTACCGGCAAATAAATGCAAAAGCCCTGTAGGAGCTGCCGCAGGCTGCGATCTTTTGATGTTGGTTTTTCAAGATCAAAAGATCGCAGCCTGCGGCAGCTCCTACAGAGAATCTAACAATCCACAGAGGTTGAATCATGGCTGTCAACACCGATCGTGCAAGCAACAAACCGTTGATCGAAAGGCGTTCGATTGACTACATCCCGGAAGCGGAAAGACACGGTCGTCTGTTCAGCCAATTCACCCTGTGGATGGGCGCCAACCTGCAAATCACTGCGATTGTCACCGGGGCTTTGGCCGTGGTGCTCGGGGGTGATGTGTTCTGGTCGTTGATCGGTCTGTTGATCGGTCAATTGCTCGGCGGCGGGGTGATGGCGCTGCACGCCGCGCAAGGGCCGAAACTCGGCCTGCCGCAGATGATCTCCAGCCGTGTGCAGTTCGGCGTGTATGGCGCGGCGATTCCAATCGTGTTGGTGTGCCTGATGTACCTGGGTTTCACCGCGACCGGCACCGTACTTTCCGGCCAAGCGTTGGGTCAGTTGTTTAACGTCAGCGACAGCGTCGGCATCCTGATTTTCGCCAGCGTGATCGTGGTAGTCACGGTGCTCGGTTATCGGGTGATCCACTGGATCGGCCGTGTCGCCAGCGTCATTGGCGTGATCGCTTTCGTCTTCCTGTTCTGGCGTCTGATGAGCCAGACCGACGTCGGCGCACTCCTGCAAATCCGTCATTTCAGTTGGAGCAGCTTCCTGCTCGCGGTGTCGCTCGCGGCCTCCTGGCAGATCGCGTTTGGCCCTTACGTGGCTGACTATTCCCGTTACCTGCCGAGCAATACCTCGGCGGTCAAAACCTTCTTCGCCGCCGGTGCCGGTTCAGTGGTCGGCGCGCAGGTGGCGATGATCCTCGGCGTGTTCGCGGCGGCTTCGGCCAACGGCCAGTTCGCCGGTCACGAAGTTGCCTACATCGTCGGTCTGGGTGGCACCGGTGCCACCGCTGCGCTGCTGTACTTCAGCATCGCATTCGGCAAGGTGACCATCTCGACGCTGAACTCCTACGGCAGCTTCATGTGCATCGCGACCATCATCAGTGGTTTCAAAGGTCACCTGACCGTTACGCGTATGCAGCGTCTGGTGTTCGTGCTGGTGATCGTTGGCGCGGCGACCCTGATCGCGCTGCTCGGTCAGCACTCGTTCCTCGGTGCGTTCAAGTCTTTCATCCTGTTCCTGCTCGCCTTCTTCACCCCGTGGAGCGCGATCAATCTGGTCGACTACTACTGCATCACCCGTGAGCGTTACGACGTACCGGCGCTGGCCGATCCGAACGGTCGCTACGGTCGCTGGAATTTGCTCGGCATCAGCGTCTACGTGTTCGGTGTGCTGGTGCAGTTGCCGTTCATCTCCACCAAGTTCTACACCGGCCCACTGGTGGCGGCCCTCGGTGATGTGGATATTTCCTGGATCATCGGCCTGGTGCTGCCGGCCGTCGTCTACTACGTGTGCGCAAAAAAATGGCACAGCGCGGTGCCCGATCAACTGATTCTGCCGGTCGAGCAGAACAGCGTTGTACAACCTAAAACAAGCGGGGCCGGTCGCGCTGCGGCGCAGGCCTGATTGGACGTGGACAGGGCTGGATGCCTCTTGACTGCCGTAAGCCAATTCATGATTAGGAGCGTCACAACAATGAAATCGAACAAGACCCTGCTGACCACATTGCTGTCCATGGGCCTGCTGGCCAGTGCCGGCGCGACGCAAGCCGCCGGCTGGTGCGAATCGGGCAAACCGGTGAAATTCGCCGGGCTGAACTGGGAAAGCGGCATGCTCCTGACCGACGTCCTGCAAGTGGTGCTGGAGAAAGGCTACGACTGCAAGACCGACAGTTTGCCGGGCAACTCCATCACCATGGAAAACGCCCTGAGCAGCAACGATATTCAAGTGTTCGCCGAAGAGTGGGTCGGCCGCAGCGAGGTCTGGAACAAGGCCGAGAAGGCCGGCAAGGTCGTCGGTGTCGGCGCACCTGTGGTGGGCGCTGTCGAAGGCTGGTACGTGCCGCGCTACGTGATCGAAGGCGATGCCAAACGGAAGCTGGAACCGAAAGCCCCGGACTTGAAAAACATCGCTGACCTGGGCAAATACGCCGCCGTGTTCAAAGACGCCGAAGAGCCTTCCAAGGGCCGTTTCTACAACTGCCCGGCCGGCTGGACCTGCGAGCTGGATAACAGCGAAATGCTCAAAAGCTACGGCCTCGAAAGCAGCTACACCAACTTCCGTCCAGGCACCGGCCCGGCGCTGGATGCGGCGGTGCTGTCGAGCTACAAGCGTGGCGAGCCGATCCTGTTCTACTACTGGTCGCCAACCCCGCTGATGGGCCAGGTTGACCTGGTCAAACTCGAAGAAAAACCCGGCGTCGACAAGTCTGTGAGCATCAAGGTCGGCCTGTCCAAGACCTTCCACGACGAAGCCCCGGAACTGGTCGCCGTGCTGGAAAAGGTCAACCTGCCGATCGACCTGCTGAACCAGAACCTGGGACGCATGGCCAAGGAACGTATCGAGTCGCCGAAACTGGCGAAAATCTTCCTCAAGGAACATCCTGAGGTCTGGCATGCGTGGGTCAGTGACGACGCTGCCAAGAAAATCGACGCGGCGCTGTAGGTCGATACCTCCCGGCTAACCGCGAGGCAGGCCGGGAGATATGCCGTAAACGCTTGATTGAGATTTCTGATTGAGAGCCGCTTATGTTTCCCGAGAGCTTTACCTTTTCCATCGCCGACTGGGTCAACGGTTGGGTCGATTCGCTGGTCACCAACTACGGTGATGTGTTCCGCCATATCTCCGACACCCTGCTGTGGGCCATCGTCAACCTCGAAGGCATGCTGCGCGCAGCGCCGTGGTGGCTGATGCTGGCGATCGTCGGTGTGATCGCCTGGCACGCCACGCGCAAAGTGGTGACCACTGCGGTCATCGTCGGTTTGTTGTTCCTCGTCGGCGCGGTCGGCCTGTGGGACAAACTCATGCAGACACTGGCGCTGATGATGGTCGCGACGATCATTTCGGTGCTGATCGGCATCCCGCTGGGGATTCTTTCGGCACGCAGCAATCGCCTGCGTTCGGTGCTGATGCCGCTGCTCGACATCATGCAAACCATGCCAAGTTTCGTGTACCTGATTCCGGTGCTGATGTTGTTCGGCCTGGGCAAGGTGCCGGCGATTTTCGCCACGGTGATCTACGCCGCGCCGCCGTTGATTCGCCTGACTGATCTGGGCATTCGTCAGGTCGACGGCGAAGTGATGGAAGCGATCAACGCGTTCGGCGCCAACCGCTGGCAGCAACTGTTCGGTGTGCAATTGCCACTGGCCCTGCCGAGCATCATGGCCGGGATCAACCAGACCACCATGATGGCCCTGTCGATGGTGGTGATCGCCTCGATGATCGGCGCCCGAGGCCTGGGTGAAGATGTGCTGGTGGGGATTCAGACCCTCAACGTCGGACGTGGCCTTGAGGCCGGTCTGGCGATCGTGATTCTCGCAGTGGTCATCGACCGCATTACTCAGGCGTACGGTCGGCCACGGCATGAGGTGAGCAAATGAGCAACGCAACCGTGAGCAAGATCGAAGTCAAAAACGTCTTCAAGATTTTCGGCAACCGCGCCAAGGACGCACTGGCGATGGTCGGCCAGGGCAAGACCAAGGATCAGGTGCTGAGCGAGACCGGTTGCGTGGTCGGCGTGAACGATCTGTCGCTGAGCATCGGCACCGGCGAAATCTTCGTGATCATGGGTCTGTCCGGCTCCGGCAAGTCGACGTTGGTGCGTCATTTCAATCGGCTGATCGACCCCACCAGCGGCGCGATCCTCGTCGACGGTGTGGACATCCTGCAATACGACATGGATGCCCTGCGCGAATTTCGCCGGCACAAGATCAGCATGGTGTTCCAGAGCTTCGGCCTGTTGCCGCACAAGAGCGTACTCGACAACGTCGCCTACGGCCTGAAGGTGCGCGGCGAGAGCAAGCAAATGTGCGCGGAACGTGCGCTGCACTGGATCAACACCGTGGGCCTGAAGGGCTACGAAAACAAATACCCGCACCAGCTCTCCGGCGGCATGCGTCAGCGTGTTGGTCTGGCCCGCGCCTTGGCGGCAGACACCGACATCATCCTGATGGACGAAGCGTTCAGTGCGCTGGATCCGCTGATCCGCGCGGAGATGCAGGACCAGTTGCTGGAGCTGCAAAAGACGTTGCACAAGACCATCGTGTTTATCACCCACGACCTTGATGAGGCGGTGCGCATTGGTAACCGGATTGCGATTCTCAAGGATGGGAAGTTGATTCAGGTCGGCACGCCGAGAGAGATCCTGCATTCGCCGGCGGATGAGTACGTTGACCGATTCGTTCAGCGGCGTGCTGCGGTGGTTTGATCTGAATTATGCAGTGCACTGACTGGCCCTATCGCTGGCAAGCCAGCTCCCACAGGGGTTGTGTGAACAATGAGGGCTGGCAGGCCCAGTTCCTACAGAGATTGTGTGAACACTGAAGATCCTGTGGGAGCTGGCTTGCCAGCGATGAGGCCGGTGAAGCTGCATCAATATTAAGGTTGAGGTTTTAGATGTCCCAGGCTGAAAAAATCGTTATCACCGGCAGCCCCTTGCGTTGGCAGGACGTGGTCGCCGTCGCCCGTCACGGCGCGCATCTCGAATTGTCGAGCGACACCTGGGCGCGCATCGAAAATGCGCAAGGCATCGTCCAGCGCATCGTCGAAAGCGGCGAGCGTGCCTATGGCGTCAACACCGGTCTGGGCGGTTTGTCCAACGTTTCCCTGAAAGACCAACAACTCAGCCAGCTCTCGCGCAACACCTTGCTCAGCCATGCCTGCGGCGTCGGCCCGGTACTCGCCGACGAGCAGACCCGCGCGATCATCTGCGCCGCCATTCACAACTACAGCCACGGCAAATCCGGCATTCATCGCCGCGTCGTCGAAGCGCTGCTGGCGCTGCTCAATCGTGGCATCACCCCGCAAGTGCCGTCGCAAGGCTCGGTCGGTTACCTGACGCACATGGCGCACATTGGCATCACGCTGCTCGGCGTCGGCAATGTCAGCTATCGCGGGCAGATTATTTGCGCACAACAAGCGTTGGCCGAGGAAGGCCTGCAACCGGTGCAGCTCGGCGCAAAAGACGGCTTGTGCCTGGTCAACGGCACGCCGTGCATGACCGGCCTCAGCTGTCTGGCGATTGCCGATGCCACGCGTCTGGTGCAATGGGCCGATGTCATCGGCGCAATGAGTTTTGAAGCCCAGCGCGGCCAGATCGACGCGTTCGACGCCGAGATCATCGCGTTGAAACCGCACCCGGGCATGCAGCAGGTCGGCATCAATCTGCGCGCATTGCTCGATGGCAGTGAAGTGATTGCGTCGAGCAAAGGCATTCGCACTCAGGATGCGCTGAGTATCCGCTCGATCCCGCAGGTACACGGTGCCGCGCGCGATCAACTCGATCATGCGATCAAACAGGTCGAAGCTGAACTCAATGGCTGCACCGATAACCCGCTGTTGCTGGGTACGCCGGACAACTTCCGGGTGATGTCGCAAGCCAACCCGCACGGCCAATCGGTGGCGATGGCGGCCGATTTGCTGGCGATTGCCATGGCCGAAATCGGCTCGATTGCCGAGCGTCGACTCGATCGTCTGGTCAACCCGCACGTCAGCGGTCTGCCGGCGTTTCTGGTGGCCAATCCGGGAGTGAACTCGGGGATGATGATCGTCCAGTACGTCGCCGCGTCGCTGTGTGCGGAAAACCGTCAATTGGCGCAACCGGCGGTGCTCGACAACTACATCACTTCGGGTCTGCAGGAAGACCACTTGAGCATGGGCACCAATGCCGCGCTCAAGCTGCATCGCGCGCTGGAAAACTGCACGCAGATCCTCGCCATCGAATACCTGCTGGCGGCGCAGGCGTTTGAATTCCTCAAGGAACAACGCTTCGGCGCGGGCACCGATGTCGCTTGGCGACTGCTGCGCGAAAAAGTCCCGGCCTACGATCAGGATCGCTGGCTGGCGCCGGATATCGCCGCCGCTGCGAGCGTGTTGAAAGCGCCGAATCTGCTGCACAACGTTTTACCGAATTTGCACTGAAAAATACCCACGCCAGCGTGCCAAGGCGCGACTCCCCAAAAGGCGAGACGCGACGGACAACGGACATCTCCGGAGCGTCTGGCGAGTTAATAACAAACTCTCAAAAGGAGCACAAAATGACTGCGCTGAACCTGATTCCCGGCCAACTGAGCCTGGCCCAACTGCGTGACGTCTACCAGAACCCGGTCAAGCTGACGCTCGACAACAGCGCCTCGGCGCAGATCGAAGCCAGCGTCGCTTGCGTTGAACAGATCCTCGCCGAGAACCGCACCGCCTACGGCATCAACACCGGTTTCGGCCTGCTGGCCTCGACGCGCATTGCCAGCGAAGACCTGGAAAACCTGCAGCGCTCGCTGGTGTTGTCCCACGCTGCCGGTGTTGGCGTGCCGATCAGCGATGAGCTGGTGCGTTTGATCATGGTGCTCAAGGTCAACAGCCTCAGCCGTGGCTTTTCCGGCATTCGCCGTGTGGTGATCGATGCGCTGATCGCGCTGATCAATGCCGAGGTCTATCCGCACATTCCGCTGAAAGGTTCGGTGGGCGCGTCAGGCGATCTGGCGCCGTTGGCGCATATGTCGCTGGTGCTGCTGGGCGAGGGCAAGGCGCGCTACAAGGGTGAGTGGATGGAGGCTGTTGAAGCGCTGAAAGTCGCCGGCCTGACGCCGCTGACTTTAGCGGCTAAAGAAGGTCTGGCGCTGCTCAACGGCACGCAGGTTTCCACCGCGTTTGCATTGCGTGGTCTGTTTGAAGGTGAAGACCTGTTTGCCGGTGCTTTGGCGCTGGGCGGCCTTACCGTTGAAGCTGTACTGGGTTCGCGCTCGCCGTTCGACGCACGCATTCACGCCGCGCGTGGCCAGAAAGGTCAGATCGACGCCGCTGCGGCTTACCGTGATCTGCTCGGTGAGCGTAGCGAAGTGTCCGATTCGCACCAGAACTGCGAGAAGGTGCAGGACCCTTACTCGCTGCGCTGCCAGCCGCAAGTCATGGGCGCTTGCCTGACCCAGTTCCGTCAGGCTGCTGAAGTGCTCGCGGTTGAAGCCAACGCCGTTTCTGATAACCCGCTGGTCTTCGCCGCTGAGGGCGACGTGATTTCCGGCGGTAACTTCCACGCCGAACCGGTGGCCATGGCTGCTGACAACATGGCGTTGGCCATCGCCGAAATCGGTTCGCTGAGCGAACGCCGCATCTCGCTGATGATGGACAAGCACATGTCGCAGCTGCCGCCGTTCCTGGTGGCCAATGGCGGGGTGAACTCCGGGTTCATGATCGCTCAGGTGACCGCTGCTGCTTTGGCCAGTGAGAACAAAGCGCTGTCCCATCCGCATTCGGTGGACAGTCTGCCGACTTCGGCCAACCAGGAAGACCACGTTTCCATGGCGCCTGCGGCCGGCAAACGTCTGTGGGAAATGGCCGAAAACACCCGCGGGATTCTCGCGGTGGAATGGCTGGCGGCGGTGCAGGGGCTGGATTTGCGTAACGGCCTGAAGACTTCGGCGAAGCTGGAGCAGGCGCGGGCGATTTTGCGCAAGGAAGTGCCGTTTTACGAGAAGGACCGCTTCTTTGCGCCGGACATCAATGCGGCGACTGAGCTGTTGGCTTCGCGCTGCCTGACCGATCTGGTTCCGGCGAAGCTTTTGCCTAGCCTTTAACCCACCCACTGATCGTTCCCACGCTCCGCGTGGGAATGCCTCAAGGGACGCTCCGCGTCCAGTGACGCGGAGCGTCACGGGCTGCATTCCCACGCAGAGCGTGGGAACGATCACAAGACGAGGATTTGGGATGAAAACCCTCTGGCAACACTGCCACGTCGCAACCATGGCGCAAGGCGTCTACTCGATCATCGAGGATGCGGCCATCGTGACGTCCGGTGCGCTCATCGAGTGGATCGGCCCGCGCAAGCAATTGCCGTCCGGCGAATACCCGGCGGTCAATGACCTGCAAGGCGCGTGGGTCACTCCCGGCCTGATCGACTGCCACACCCACACGGTGTTCGGTGGCAACCGCAGCGGTGAATTCGAAAAACGCCTGCAAGGCGTCAGCTATGCGGAGATCGCAGCGTCCGGCGGCGGCATCGCCAGCACCGTGCGCGCGACGCGCGAAGCCACTGAAGACGAGCTGTTCGCCAGCGCCGCCAAACGTCTGAAAAGCCTGATGCGCGACGGCGTGACCACGGTCGAAATGAAATCCGGCTACGGTCTCGATCTGGTCAACGAGCGCAAGATCCTCCGGGTCATCCGTCGTCTGCAGAAAGAGCTGCCGATCAGCGTACGCAGCACCTGTCTGGCCGCCCACGCGTTGCCGCCGGAATACAAGGATCGCGCCGACGAATACATCGAGCTGATCTGCAAGGAAATGCTGCCCGCACTGGCTGCCGAAGGCCTGGTCGATGCCGTGGATGCCTTCTGCGAATACCTGGCGTTCTCGCCGGAGCAAGTCGAGCGCGTGTTCATCGCCGCACAAAAACTCGGTTTGCCGGTGAAGCTGCACGCCGAGCAATTGTCGTCGCTGCACGGCTCCAGTCTTGCTGCGCGCTATAAGGCGTTGTCCGCCGATCATCTGGAGTTCATGGACGAGGCCGACGCCATCGCCATGGCTGCAGCCGACACCGTCGCAGTGCTGCTGCCGGGCGCGTTCTACTTTCTGCGCGAAACCCAGTTGCCGCCGATGGACGCCCTGCGCAAACACAAAGTGAAGATCGCCATCGCCAGTGACCTCAACCCCGGCACCTCGCCGGCGCTGTCGTTGCGGCTGATGTTGAACATGGCTTGCACCTGTTTCCGCATGACCCCGGAAGAAGCCTTGGCCGGCGCCACCATTCACGCCGCGCAAGCACTGGGCATGGCCGACACCCATGGTTCGCTGGAAGTCGGCAAGGTTGCGGATTTCGTCGCCTGGCACATCGATCGTCCGGCGGACCTGGCCTATTGGCTGGGTGGTGATCTGGACAAACGCGTCGTGCGTCACGGCGTCGAATCAAATCTGTAGGAGAGCGGTTGTGGATAAGGTTCTGAATTTCAAACAAGGCCGCGTGCCGTTGCTGATCAGCATGCCGCATGCGGGCCTGCGCTTGACCCCGGTGGTCGAGGCCGGATTGATCGCGGACGCGAAAAGCCTGCCGGACACCGACTGGCACATTCCGCAGCTGTACGATTTCGCTGAAGAACTGGGCGCCAGTACTTTGGCTGCCGAGTACTCGCGCTTCGTCATCGACCTCAATCGACCGTCCGACGATAAACCGCTGTACACCGGCGCCACTACCGGGCTGTACCCGGCGACGCTGTTCGATGGCATTGCGTTGTTCCGCGAAGGGCACGAACCTTCGAAAGAACAGCGTGCGACATATCTGGAGCAAATCTGGACGCCGTATCACCGCACCCTTCAGCAAGAGCTGGCACGGCTGAAGGCCGAGTTCGGTTATGCGCTGTTGTTCGATGCGCACTCGATTCGCTCGATCATTCCGCACCTGTTCGACGGCAAACTGCCGGATTTCAACCTTGGCACGTTCAACGGTGCCAGTTGCGATCCGCAACTCGCTACGCAACTGGAAGCCATCTGCGCGCGCCATGACGATTACAGCCACGTGCTCAACGGCCGCTTCAAGGGCGGCCACATCACCCGCCAATACGGCAACCCGGCCGAGAACATCCACGCGGTGCAGCTGGAGTTGTGCCAGAGCACCTACATGGAAGAGTTCGAACCGTTCCGCTATCGCCCCGACCTGGCCGAGCCAACGCGGGTGGTACTCAAGGAATTGCTGCAGCACTATCTGGCCTGGGGCGAAAAACACTACCGCGGCTGACTCACCCTGTAGGAGCTGCCGAAGGCTGCGATCTTTTGATCTTCTTGATCGTTCCCACGCTCTGCGTGGGAATGCCTCTTGGGACGCTCCGCGTCCAGTGATGCGGAGCATCACGGGCTGCATTCCCACGCGGAGCGTGGGAACGATCAAGATCGCAGCCTTCGGCAGCTCCTACAAAGGAGCGAGTTTTGATTCATGTCCTGAGCATGCTCATTGACGTAAATCGGGTTTATGATGCCCAACGGCAGAATAATAGATGTCCCCCCAGGGATGACCTCGATCCTTTACGGAGCGCGCAATGCAGACTTTGTTTCCGCAGATCAAACCTCACGCCCGGCACGATCTGGCTGTCGATGACACCCATACGCTGTATGTCGACGAAAGCGGTTCACCGGAGGGTTTGCCGGTTGTGTTCATCCACGGCGGCCCCGGCGCCGGTTGCGACGCACAAAGCCGTCGCTATTTCGATCCGAACCTCTATCGCATTGTCACCTTCGACCAGCGCGGTTGCGGGCGCTCCACGCCGCACGCCAGCCTGGAAAACAACACCACCTGGGATTTGGTCGCCGACCTTGAGCGCATCCGCAAACACCTGGGCATCGACAAATGGGTGCTGTTCGGCGGTTCGTGGGGTTCGACCCTGGCGCTGGCCTACGCGCAAACCCACCCTGAGCGTGTCCACGGTCTGATTCTTCGTGGGATCTTTCTCTGCCGTCCGCAGGAAATCGAGTGGTTCTATCAGGCTGGCGCCAGCCGTCTGTTCCCCGATTACTGGCAGGACTACATCGCACCGATTCCGCTGGACGAGCGCGACGACCTGCTCAGCGCTTTCCACAAACGCCTGACCGGCAACGACCAGATCGCGCAGATGCACGCGGCCAAAGCCTGGTCGACGTGGGAAGGGCGCACCGCAACACTGCGACCGAACCCGCTGGTGGTCGATCGCTTCTCCGAGCCGCAACGCGCGCTGTCGATTGCGCGGATCGAGTGCCACTACTTCACCAATAATGCTTTCCTGGAGCCGAACCAGCTGATTCGTGACATGGGCAAGATCGCCCATCTGCCGGGCGTGATCATTCACGGTCGTTATGACGTGATCTGCCCGCTCGACAATGCCTGGGAATTGCATCAAGCGTGGCCGAACAGCGAACTGCAGGTGATCCGCGATGCCGGCCACGCCGCTTCCGAACCGGGCATCACCGATGCACTGGTGCGTGCGGCGGGCAACATGGCCCGGCGTCTGCTCGACCTGCCGCCCGAAGAAGCATGAAGGGGCTTTTACAGCGCGTTCGCGGTGCGCGTGTTGAAGTCGCGGGTGAGGTAGTCGGGGCGGTCGATCAAGGTTTGCTGGTGCTGGTGGCGGTAGAACCCGACGACACGCGTGCCAGCGCCGACAAACTTCTGCATAAGCTGCTTAACTATCGGGTATTCAGCGACGCCGAGGGCAAGATGAATCTGTCCCTCGCCGATGTTGGTGGCGGGTTGCTGCTGGTCTCTCAGTTCACCCTGGCTGCCGACACCAAAAGCGGGTTGCGACCGAGTTTCTCGAGCGCCGCCCCTCCGGCGCTGGGCGAGGAATTATTCGACTATCTATTAAGCCAAGCGAAACAGGTGCATGGCACTGTGGCATCAGGTAGATTCGGCGCGGATATGCAGGTGCACCTGGTCAATGATGGACCGGTAACCTTCCTGTTACAGACTTGAAAGCGCTTGAAACATCTTTTTAAGGGCATTTCGACTGAAAACAGGCATTTTTCGCGATAAATACTTTGTTACCCCTGATGCGTTGTCATGCGGGCTACTAGATAATCGCGCGCTACGGGGATCAGCGTTCGTTGGTCCATTTTGACTTAGGTAGAGACTTGTCCGGATCCGATTGGGGAATCATTTTGCCCCAGCGGAGTCGGAACAATGCTCGCCAACCTGGTATGAGCGGTCTGTACGGCCATTTTTGCCAGCATTATTTCGAGGGCCAGGGAGTCAGAGACAAGGCGCTGCGACGACTCATAGCTTGCTATGGGGAGGAGCAGCAACGCAGTATCTGACTCCCTGGAACCGAAATAAGCTGACAAAAATGGCCACACAGACGGCTTGCTGGCCGTTGGTTTTTTGATCTGTTTTCGGCGAGGGTTGCTCGTGATTGTTAGTCCCTGTAATGCAGCAAAATTGTCTGCCAAACGCGTGCGAAGTGCTCTGGTAGCGGGCTCGGCGCTCCTGTGCCTGCTCAGCGCCGGCCAGCTTTGGGCGTTCAATCTTGACGATGTATCGGCGAAAGCTAAAGAACTGGCCGGGCAGAAGTTCGAAGCCCCGCGCAGCAATCTGCCGAACGAGTTCCGCGACATGAAGTTCGCGGACTATCAGAAAATCCGCTTCCTCACCGAAAAGGCTGAGTGGGCTGATCAGAAGACCCCGTTCAAACTTTCCTTCTATCACCAGGGTATGCACTTCGATACGCCGGTGAAAATCAACGAAATCACCGCGAACACCGTCGAAGAGATCAAATACGATCCGACACGCTTCGATTTCGGCGACCTGAAATTCGATCCGAAAGCCACCGAACAACTGGGTTATGCCGGTTTCCGTGTGCTGTACCCGATCAACAAGGCCGACAAGCAAGACGAAATCATGACCATGCTCGGCGCGAGTTACTTCCGCGTTGTCGGCAAGGGCCACACCTACGGCCTCTCGGCGCGTGGTCTGGCGATTGATACCGCGCTGCCGTCGGGCGAAGAATTCCCGCGTTTCCGCGAGTTCTGGATTCAACAGCCGAAGCCGGGCGACAAGCATCTGGTGATCTTCGCGTTGCTCGATTCGCCGCGCGCCACCGGTGCCTACCGCCTGATCCTGCGTCCGGGCAGCGACACCATTGTCGACGTCAAGGCGCAGATGTTCCTGCGTGACAAGGTTGGCAAACTGGGCATCGCGCCGCTGACCAGCATGTTCCTGTTCGGCGCCAACCAGCCGTCGAAAGTCCTCAACTACCGTCGTGAACTGCACGACTCCAGCGGTCTGTCGATCCATGCCGGCAATGGCGAGTGGATCTGGCGCCCGTTGAACAACCCGAAACACCTGGCCGTGAGCAACTTCAGCATCGAGAACCCGCGTGGTTTCGGTCTGCTGCAACGTGGCCGCGACTTCAGCCACTACGAAGACCTCGACGATCGCTACGACAAGCGCCCAAGCGCCTGGATCGAGCCGAAGGGCGAGTGGGGCAAGGGCACCGTTGATCTGGTAGAGATTCCGACCGCTGACGAAACCAACGACAACATCGTTGCGTTCTGGAGCCCGGAAAAAATGCCGGAGCCGGGCCAGCCACTGGACTTCGCTTACCGCATGCACTGGACCATGGACGAAGCGGCGATTCATGCGCCGGACAGCGCCTGGGTTTCGCAGACTCTGCGTTCGACCGGTGACGTCAAGCAATCGAACCTGATCCGTCAGCCGGACGGCAGCGTTGCGTATCTGGTCGACTTCGAAGGTCCATCGCTGGCCGCGCTGACCCCGGATGCCGACGTGCGCAGTCAGGTCAGTGTTGGCGACAACGCCGAACTGGTCGAAAACAGCGTGCGCTACAACCCGGAAACCAAAGGCTGGCGCTTGACCCTGCGGATGAAAATCAAGGACGCGAGCAAGTCGACCGAGATGCGTGCCGCCCTGGTTCAGCCAGTCGTGACTGCTGATCTGGCGAAATCGGTGCCGGCGTCCAACTCGTCCGTCGCCAAGGCCGACAAGGTTGCCGCCAAGCAACAAGAGAAACTCGACAAGGAAGCCAAGGCTGCCGAGGCCAAACAGGCCGACGCCAAGCCAGCTGCAGATGCCAAGGACAAGGCCAACAAAGACGCCAAGCAGCCAGTTGCTGCCGACGCGGCCCCAGCCACACCGGAATCGGCACCGACTGAAGAAGTCCTGACCGAGACCTGGAGCTATCAGTTGCCTGCCGATGAGTAACTCTCAAGTACAGCCAGAGACTCTTTCCGAGTATCTGGCGCATCTGCCGATGACCGACGAGCAGCGCGCGGAACTCGCGGGCTGCCAGTCGTTCAGCGAGCTGCATGAACGCCTGTCGTCTTCAACCTTCGACGCACCTGCCGAGGCCGCCCAGGCTTCGGTGGGCAAGCGCCTGGTCCTGAGCACTGCCGAACAGCTGGAAGAAGCGGAGATGCTGGTGCTCGACGCCAGCGGTCGCGTCAGCCTGAAGGCGACGCCGCCGATCCGCCGCACCAAGGTGGTACCGGAGCCGTGGCGCACCAATATTCTGGTGCGTGGCTGGCGCCGCATGACCGGTCGCACCAACCCGCCACAGCCGCCGAAGGACGAAAACGTTCTGCCGGCCGCGCGCTGGCGTACCGTCGGTTCGATTCGCCGCTACATTCTGCTGGTGCTGATGCTCGGCCAGACCATCGTCGCTGGCTGGTACATGAAAGGCATCATGCCGTACCAGGGCTGGTCGTTCGTCGATCTCGACGAAGTCCTGCACCAGCCGCTGCTGCAAACCGCCACGCAAGTGCTGCCGTATGCGCTGCAAACCAGCATCCTGATTCTGTTCGGGATTCTGTTCTGCTGGGTGTCGGCCGGTTTCTGGACGGCGCTGATGGGCTTCCTCGAGTTGCTCACCGGTCACGATAAATACCGTATCTCCGGCAAAAGTGCGGGCAACGAGCCGATTGCCAAAGACGCGCGTACCGCGTTGGTGATGCCGATCTGCAACGAGGACGTACCGCGTGTTTTCGCCGGTCTGCGCGCTACGTTCGAATCGGTCGCTGCCACCGGTGATCTGGATCGCTTCGACTTCTTCGTCCTCAGCGACAGTAATGACACCGACATCTGTGTCGCCGAGCAACAGGCCTGGCTGGACGTCTGCCGTGAAGCCAAAGGTTTCGGCAAAATCTTCTATCGCCGCCGCCGCCGTCGGGTAAAACGCAAGAGCGGTAACCTCGACGACTTCTGCCGTCGTTGGGGCGGTGACTATAAGTACATGGTCGTGCTCGACGCTGACTCGGTGATGAGCGGCGAGTGCCTGACCAGTCTGGTGCGCTTGATGGAAGCCACGCCGGATGCCGGGATCATCCAGACCGCGCCGCGTGCGTCGGGCATGGACACCCTGTATGCGCGCATGCAGCAGTTCGCGACCCGCGTGTACGGCCCGCTGTTTACTGCCGGTCTGCACTTCTGGCAGTTGGGTGAATCCCACTACTGGGGTCACAACGCGATCATCCGCATGAAGCCGTTTATCGACCACTGCGCCCTGGCGCCGTTGCCAGGTAAAGGGGCGTTCTCCGGTGCGATCCTGTCTCACGACTTCGTTGAAGCCGCGCTGATGCGCCGTGCCGGTTGGGGCGTGTGGATTGCCTACGATTTGCCGGGCAGCTACGAAGAACTGCCGCCGAACCTGCTCGACGAACTCAAGCGTGACCGTCGCTGGTGCCACGGCAACCTGATGAACTTCCGTCTGTTCCTGGTCAAAGGCATGCACCCGGTGCACCGCGCGGTGTTCCTCACCGGCGTGATGTCGTACCTGTCGGCGCCGTTGTGGTTCTTCTTCCTCGTGTTGTCGACCGCGCTGTTGGCGGTGAACACGCTGATGGAGCCGCAGTACTTCCTTGAACCGCGTCAGCTCTATCCGCTGTGGCCACAATGGCACCCGGACAAGGCGATCGCGCTGTTCTCGACGACCATCGTGCTGCTGTTCCTGCCGAAACTGTTGAGCATCATCCTGATCTGGGCCAAGGGCGCGAAAGAGTTCGGCGGCAAGTTCAAGGTGACCCTGTCGATGCTGCTGGAGATGTTGTTCTCCATGCTGCTGGCGCCGGTGCGGATGATTTTCCACACGCGTTTCGTGCTGGCCGCGTTCCTCGGCTGGGCTGCGACCTGGAACTCGCCGCAACGTGACGACGACTCGACGCCTTGGAGCGAAGCGGTCAAACGCCACGGCCCGCAAACTTTGCTGGGTTTCTGCTGGGCGCTGCTGGTGATCTGGCTGAACCCGAGCTTCCTCTGGTGGCTGGTGCCGATCGTCGGTTCGCTGATGCTGTCGATCCCGGTGTCGGTGATCTCCAGCCGTGTCGGCCTGGGCCTGAAATCCCGTGACGAGAGCCTGTTCCTCATCCCTGAGGAATACAATCCGCCACAGGCGCTGCTGGCGACCGATCAGTACACCCACGAAAATCGTTACCACGCTCTAAACGACGGCTTCGTCCGCGCGGTGGTCGATCCGCAGCAGAACGCTTTGGCGTGCTCGCTGGCGACCTCGCGTCACGGTCAGGCCGAGCCGATCGAGTGGCTGCGTCAGGAGCGTGTGCGTCACGCGATCAAGGTCGGCCCGGCCGGGCTGAACAACCATGATCGTCTGCAACTGCTGAGCGACCCTGTTGCCCTGGCCCGTTTGCATGAGCAGGTCTGGGCGGAAGGTCACGCCGAGTGGCTGGATGCCTGGCGCGCTTCGGTGAAAGCCGATCCGCATGCGCCGTTGCTGCCGTTGCAACCGGTGAGTCTGCAGGCGCAACCGGCCTGATAAAAAGATCGCAGCCTTCGGCAGCTCCTACAGGATTATGTGAACACCTGTAGGAGCTGCCGGAGGCTGCGATCTTTTGCTTTTCAATCCCTCCCCGTAACAACAATTCCCGGCAAAAAACCTTGTGCAAACGGACGAGTGCGTTAGCATCCGTCCCCGAATTGGCGCACCCGGGCTTTTTTGCCCGTCTCTGTTGGTTTTCGCGCCGCAAACGCAATGGTTTTGGGGACTTGAAGATGAAGAAGTATCTGTCGATGCTGCTGGTCGGCGTCACGGCACTGGTTGCAGTCAATGCGGCCCAGGCTGGCGCAATCGATGACGCGGTCAAGCGTGGCACGTTGAAAGTCGGTATGGATCCGACCTATATGCCATTCGAAATGACCAACAAGCGCGGCGAAATCATCGGCTTCGAAGTCGACATCCTCAAAGCCATGTCCAAGGCCATGGGCGTCAAACTGGAGCTGGTTTCCACCGGTTACGACGGCATCATCCCGGCGCTGATGACTGACAAATTCGACATGATCGGCAGCGGCATGACCCTGACTCAGGAGCGCAACCTGCGCCTGAACTTCAGCGAACCATTCATCGTTGTCGGCCAGACCTTGCTGATCCGCAAAGAGCTGGAAGGCACCATCAAGTCCTACAAAGACCTGAACACCGCGGACTACCGCATCACCTCCAAGCTCGGTACCACCGGTGAAATGGTTGCCAAGAAGCTGATCTCCAAAGCCAAGTACCACGGCTACGACAACGAGCAGGAAGCCGTGCTCGATGTGGTCAACGGCAAGGCTGACGCCTTCATCTACGACGCGCCGTACAACGTTGTTGCGGTGACCAAGGTCGGCGCCGGCAAACTGGTGTTCCTCGAAAAGCCGTTCACCTACGAGCCATTGGCGTTTGGTCTGAAGAAGGGCGATTACGACAGCATCAACTTCATCAACAACTTCCTGCACCAGATCCACGAAGACGGCACCTACGATCGCATCCATGACAAGTGGTTCAAGAGCACCGAGTGGCTCAAGGACATGGAATAACGTGCATCTGCTGATCGTTCCCACGCTCTGCGTGGGAACGCATCCTGTGACGCTCCGCGTCACGATCAGGCAGGGACGCAGAGCGTCCCGAGCGGCATTCCCACGCAGAGCGTGGGAACGATCATCCGAGAACCTGCAATGAAACAGAAAAAAGCCCAATGGCCCTGGCACGTCCTCACCGTGCTGGTGCTGGTCGGCCTCGCCGGCGCGTTGTATTACGCGACGTCGCTGATGTCCTACGAATGGCGCTGGAACCGCGTGCCGCAGTACTTCGCCTATCAGGCTGAAGAAACCCAGCGTGCCACGGACATTTCCACCGTCACTGAACTCGTGCGCAAGGGCAGCAGCGCGCAAGTCACCCTGCGCAACGACGCCGGTGACGAGCAGCACCTGACTGTCGACGAGAACAGCCTGCAATTCGCTCAGGGCGACGATGTGGCCGAAGGCGACGTCGTGGGTGTCACTCGCCATTGGGCGGCAGGGCCGCTGTTGTGGGGCCTGTGGACGACGCTTTGGTTGTCGGTGGTGTCGGGGATTCTGGGATTGCTGATCGGCCTGGTCACCGGCCTGTGCCGTCTGTCCAACAACCCGACCTTGCGCGACCTCTCGACCATCTACGTCGAACTGGTACGCGGCACGCCGCTGTTGGTGCAGATTTTCATTTTCTACTTCTTCATCGGCACGGTGATGAACCTGTCCCGCGAATTCGCCGGGATCGCTGCGCTGTCGCTGTTCACCGGTGCCTACGTGGCTGAGATCATCCGTTCCGGCGTGCAGTCGATTGCCCGTGGCCAGAACGAAGCGGCACGTTCGCTCGGTCTGAGTGCCGGCCAGTCGATGCGCCACGTGGTGCTGCCGCAAGCGCTGAAACGCGTGCTGCCGCCGCTGGCCGGGCAGTTCATCAGTCTGGTCAAGGACACCTCGCTGGTGTCGGTGATCGCCATCACCGAACTGCTGAAAAGTGGCCGTGAAGTCATCACCACCTCGTTCTCGCCGTTCGAAATTCTGTTCTGCGTCGCCGGCCTGTACCTGTTGATCAACCTGCCGCTGTCGAAAATCGCCAGCCGGCTTGAGCGGAGGCTCGCGCAAAGTGATTGAAGTCCGCGAACTGGTAAAAGTCTTCGACACCCGTGGCCAAGTGGTGCGCGCGGTGGATAACGTCAGCACCACGGTGGCCAAGGGCGAAGTGCTGGTGGTGATCGGCCCGTCGGGGTCCGGCAAGTCGACCTTCTTGCGTTGCCTCAATGGCCTGGAGGAGTTCGACTCCGGCTCGGTGAGCATCGACGGCCTGCAACTGGCTGACCCGAAAACCGACGTCAACGCCTACCGCCGCGAAGTCGGCATGGTCTTTCAGCATTTCAACCTGTTTCCGCACATGACCGTGCTGGAAAACCTCTGTCTGGCGCAGAAAGTCGTGCGCAAGCGCGGTAAGAAAGAGCGCGAGGCCAAGGCGATGGAGTTGCTGCAGAAAGTCGGTATTGCACAGAAGGCCAACGAGTTTCCGTCACGCCTGTCGGGCGGTCAGCAACAGCGCGTGGCAATTGCCCGGGCGCTGGCGATGGAGCCGAAGGTGATGTTGTTTGACGAGCCGACCTCGGCGCTCGACCCGGAAATGGTCGGTGAGGTGCTGGACGTGATGAAGAACCTGGCCGTGGAAGGCATGACCATGGTCTGCGTCACGCACGAGATGGGTTTTGCTCGGGAAGTGGCGGATCGCGTGTTGTTTTTCGATCACGGCAAATTGCTCGAAGATGCCGCGCCGGCAGAGTTCTTCGATGCACCGAAGGACCCGAGGGCTCAGGCCTTCCTGCGCCAGGTTCTGTAACTGCGGCGTCCTCTCGGACGCCATCGCTGGCAAGCCAGCTCCCACAGGGTTTGTAGTCGATCACAAAGTTTGTGTTCAGCTAATTCACTGTGGGAGCTGGCTTGCCAGCGATAGCATCACCCCGGTTCCAAGCGAACCGAGGTGGATGAATCACCTCAAACCTTGAATCGCCCCACCAGCATCTGCAAGTGCGTCCCCAACCGCGCCAGCTCAACGCTGGACGCCGCCGTCTCTTCACTCGCCGCCGACGTCTGATCCGACACGTCCCGCACATTCAGCACGCTACGGTTGATCTCTTCCGCCACCGCGCTCTGCTGCTCGGCCGCCGCGGCAATCTGCTGGTTCATCGCCTGAATCGCCGACACGGTGCGCGTGATGCTCTCCAGCGAACCACCGGCGCGACGGGTCAGCTCGACGCTGCTGTCAGTCAGGGTGCGGCTGTTGTCCATGATCGTTGCGACTTGCTGAGTGCCGTTCTGTAAGCCGACGATCAGCTCTTCGATCTCTTCGGTGGACTTCTGCGTGCGCTGGGCGAGGCTGCGCACTTCGTCGGCGACCACGGCGAAACCACGCCCGGCTTCACCGGCACGCGCCGCTTCGATGGCCGCGTTGAGGGCCAGCAGGTTGGTTTGCTGGGCCACGGATTTGATCACGTCGAGGACGCTGCCGATCTTGTCGCTTTCGCGCTTGAGCTCGCCCATGGCTTCGGTGGAGTGACCGACTTCAACGGCCAGACGCTCGATCTGCGCGATGGCTTCGCCGACGACTTTGTCGCCTTCACGGGCCTGTTGGTCGGCAGCCACGGCCGCTTCGGAGGCTTCCTCGGCGTTGCGCGCGACTTCCTGCACGGTGGCAGCCATTTCGTTCATGGCGGTGGCGACCTGATCGGTCTCGATTTTCTGATTGTTGACCCCGGCGCTGGTCTGCTCGGTCACGGCCGAGAGTTCCTCAGCAGCGCTGGCGATCTGGGTGACGCCATCGCTGATGCCGCCGATCAACTCGCGCAGGCCTTGGGTCATGCTCTGCATCGAGCGTTGCAACTGCCCGAGTTCGTCGCGGCGCAGGGAGATAAGGTTGTGGGTCAGGTCGCCAGCGGCCACGCGCTCGGCGACTTTCAGGGTCTGGTGCAGCGGGATGATGATCTGGCGAGTGATTGCCCACGCAGCGAGCAGGCCGAACGCTAGGGCTAGCGCAGTGGCAATCAGCAGCATGTTTTTGGCGTGGGCGGCGTCGGTGTCGCGCACGATGGTCTGCGAGGCGGTGAGCTTCTTGCTGAGGTCGATCAGGATGTCGCCTTGCGCTGACATTCGCGCGAGGGACTTGGCGTTGGTGACCTGGGAGTCGCGGAACTGAGCGACCGCCGCGCGATAGGCCTTGATCGAGTCAGTGGCCTGTTGCAGGTTGGCGATGTGCTGTTCCGGCAGTTTCGCCGGCAGGCTCTCGAGGTTTTTCAGAGCGCTGTCGATGGCGTCCAGCGCCGGTTGCTCGGCTTCAGCCTTGCCGCTGTAGGTGTAGCCGCGAACCTGATAACGCGCCTGTTGCAGCAGTTTGCTCAGCTCGATCACGCTGTTGAATTGCGCGACGCTGTCGCCCTGCAGCAGGGATTTTTCCACTTCGGCGACCTTGGCCACGGCGTTGTCGGCACTGGCGCCGAGCTTGCTGCGCGCGTCTTCACGTTGCACGGTGGCCTGGGCCATGTCGGCAAAAGCGCGTTTGTACTCGGCGACGGCGGCCAGTTGCTGATCAACCATGGCGGCATCGGACGGTTGTTCGATCAGGCTGCGGGCGGTTTGCAGACCGCTGTCGAGTTTATTCAGCAACTCGTTGACCGCGCCAGGGCCTTGTTCGCCACGGCGGGTGTCATATTCGAACCGCGCAATGCGCAAGTCCTTGGTCAGCTCATTGAGGCTGGAGATGAACCCCAGTTTGTCACCGCGGCTGATGATGCCGTTCATGCCGGTCCAGCCGGTGAAGGTGATCAACAGCGTCAGCAACAGCACCAGGCCGAAACCAATACCCAGCTTGCGTTTGACGCTGACGTTTCCAAGATTCTCGGCTAACCAACGGTACATGCGACCACTCCCCGACCCACTAATTGGACTTATGGGGAGGGTATCGGCCGAGTGATGGCAATCTGTAACACCATTTATCCGAGGCGCCGCCATCCTGTAGGAGCTGTCGAGTGAAACGAGGCTGCGATCTTTTGATCTTGCTTCTAAAAAACAACATCAAAAGATCGCAGCCTTCGGCAGCTCCTACCGGGGATTGGGCGACGCTTAAAAGAGGCGGGCGAGGAGGGCGGTGACGGCGGTTTCGACGCGCAGGATGCGCTCGCCGAGTTGCACCGGTTGCAGGCCGGACTTGCCCAGCAGGTCGATCTCGTAGGGAATCCAGCCGCCTTCGGGGCCGATGGCCAGGGTGACCGGTTCGCTGAGGGCGCGCGGGCACGGCGGATAGTTACCGGGGTGGCCGACCAGACCGAGAGTGCCTTCGGTAATCGCCGGCAGTCGGTCTTCAACGAAAGGCTTGAAGCGCTTTTCGATGATGATTTCCGGCAACACGGTATCGCGGGCCTGTTCGAGGCCGAGGATCAAGTTTTCGCGAATCGCCTCAGGCTCAAGAAACGGTGTCTGCCAGAAGCTTTTTTCGACCCGATAGCTGTTGACCAGAATCACCTTCGACACGCCCATGGTCGCCACGGTCTGAAACACCCGGCGGAGCATTTTCGGACGCGGCAGCGCCAGCACGAGAGTCAACGGCAGTTTGGCCGGTGGCGGCTGATCGAGGGTCACGCGCAGTTCGGCTTCACCCGCTTCCAGGCGCAGCAACTCGGCCGAACCCATCAGCCCGTTGATGCGCCCGACGCGCAGGCTGTCACCGACTTCCGAGCGGTGAACTTCCTGCATATGGGTCAGGCGACGATCACGCAGCACCACGCGGTCGGCCGCAATGAAATCGGCCTCTTCGAGCAACAGCAGGTTCATGCCTGGGTCGCTGGCGGCTGGTCGTTGTGGTCGTCGGCCGGGGTTTCTTCCGGGCGTTCGCGCTTGCTGATCAAACCACCGAACAGAATGCCGATTTCAAACAGCATCCACATCGGCACGGCCAGCAGCGTCTGCGAGAAGATGTCCGGCGGCGTCAGGATCATGCCAACCACGAAGCAGCCGATGATCACGTACGGGCGGATCTTCTTCAGGTATTTGACGTCGACCACGCCGATCCACACCAGCAGCACCACGGCCACCGGGATCTCGAACGCTACGCCGAAGGCGAAGAACAGCGTCATGACGAAATCGAGGTAGCTGGCGATGTCGGTCATCATTTCCACGCCGGCCGGGGTGGCAGCGGCGAAGAATTTGAAGATCAGCGGGAACACGAAGTAATAGGCGAACGCCATGCCGGTGTAGAACAGCAGGATGCTCGACACCAGCAGCGGCACCGCGATGCGTTTTTCATGCTTGTACAGGCCTGGCGCGATGAAGCCCCAGATCTGATGCAGGATCACCGGGATCGCAAGGAACAGCGAGACCATCATCGTCAGCTTCAGTGGCGTCAGGAACGGCGACGACACATCCGTGGCAATCATCGTCGCGCCGACCGGCAGGTACTGGCGCAGCGGCGTCGAGACGAAGGTGTAGATCTGCTGGGTGAAGGCGAACAACCCGGCGAAGATAATGAAGATCGCCGCCACACAACGCAGCAGGCGGGTGCGCAACTCGGTGAGGTGCGAAACCAGCGGCATGTGCTGGTCGTTTTCGGGGAGATCGCTCATGGGGCTCGCGGCGGCAGAGTGGAGTCTTGAGGCGCTGGGGTGATCGGCGCGGCGTTTGGCGCAACGTGTTCAACAGACTGTTCCGCGACAACGACTGGCGCCGGTTCTGTCGGTGCTACAACGGCAGCAGGTGCAGGTGTCGGAGCAGGCACAACAGGTGCAGTCGGCGCATGAATCGTCTGCTGACCTACATGCTCAACCGGCGTCGGCTCTTGCTGAACCGGGCTGAAAATCTTCCGCGCTTCCTGCTCCAGCGACAGAATGTGCTCGTTGTGCAGTTGCCGACGAATCTCGTCGGCACCGATTTCACGTTCAACTTCCTGTTTGATCGCGTTGAAGCTGCGCTTCAGTCGTCCGACCCACAGGCCAGCGGTGCGCGCAGCGCCCGGCAGACGCTCGGGGCCCAGCACCAGCAGGGCAACGAGGCCGACGAGCAGCAGTTCAGAGAAGCTGATACCAAACATTAGTCAGTGCTCACACGTCTTTGCGGATCGGCTCTTCGACTTTCTGCGCCTGCACATCGATGGTGTGCGGCGGGTTGGCCTGAGCGGTGGCTTGCGGCTGCACCGGTGGCACTGGCTGCGCAGGCGTCACGGTTGGATCAGCGGCGGGTTTTTCATCGTCGTTCATGGCTTTGCGGAAGCCTTTGATCGACTCGCCAACGTCAGTGCCGAGGTTTTTCAGTTTCTTGGTGCCGAACACCAACACCACGACTACCAGAATGACGATCCAGTGTTTCCAGTCAAAAATGCCCATGTTGCTGTTCCTCTCTAAAAATTGTTCAGGCGGACGGACGCGAGGCTTTCTCGACGTGTCCGGACAGGCCGAAGCGGCGATCCAGTTCATCGAGCACAGCCTGCGGATGCTGCCCCAGTTGGGCGAGCATGACCATGCTGTGGAACCACAGGTCGGCGGTCTCGTAAATCACGTCGCTGCAGTCGCCGCTGATGGCGGCATCCTTGGCGGCAATAATGGTTTCGACCGACTCTTCGCCGACTTTCTCCAGAATCTTGTTCAAACCCTTGTGATACAGACTAGCTACATAGGAGCTGTCGGCGGCTGCGCCTTTGCGCTCTTCAAGTACCTGAGCGAGGCGGGTCAGGGTGTCACTCATGTTTGTGTCCTGCAGAATAGATAGCGTGCGGGTCTTTCAGGACCGGGTCGACTGTCTTCCAGTCGCCGTTTTCGAAGACACGGTAAAAGCAGCTTTGACGGCCGGTATGGCAAGCGATGTCGCCGATCTGTTCAACCATCAGGATGATCACGTCGGCGTCACAGTCCAGACGCATCTCATGCAAGGTCTGCACATGGCCGGACTCTTCGCCCTTGCGCCACAGCTTGCCACGCGAACGTGACCAGTAGATTGCACGGTTTTCCGCAGCGGTCAGTTCGAGCGCTTCGCGGTTCATCCAGGCCATCATCAGCACGCGTCCGGTCTTGTGATCCTGGGCAATCGCCGGCACCAGGCCATCAGCGTCCCACTTGATCTCGTCCAGCCAGTTTTTCATCTTCAATTCCCGAAACGCAGCTACAAGCTTTGAGCTTCAAGCTGCAAGTAAAAGCAGATTGCGGTGTTCCAGTATCGTCAGGCTTGCAGCTCGCAGCTTATAACTTGCAGCTGATTCGTGCTATCGGCGAACGACCAGATACAAGCCCACGGCCACCATGATTCCGGCTGGCCAATGCCCCAATTCGTTTAGCGGGCCACCGATGGCGAGGATCACCCCGCCGGCCAGATGCGCGCAACCGAGCAGGCGCAGGAACCAGTCGTCCTTGCGTTTGTGCCATGGCGGCGGCGGGTCGTAGGCATGCGGCTGGGACATGCGTTCGAGCAGATCGCGGGCCATGTTGGCCAGGTGCGGCAACTGTTCAAACTGGCTCTGCACGTTGCCGAGCAAGGCTTTCGGGCTGACGCGCTCGCGCATCCAGCGCTCCAGAAACGGCTGCGCGGTGTTCCACAGATCCAGATCCGGATACAGCTGACGGCCAAGACCTTCGATGTTCAGCAGGGTCTTTTGCAGCAGCACCAGTTGCGGCTGCACTTCCATGTTGAAGCGGCGTGCGGTCTGGAACAGGCGCATCAGCACCTGGCCAAATGAAATATCTTTTAACGGTTTTTCGAAGATCGGTTCGCACACCGTACGGATTGCCGCTTCGAATTCGTTGAGTTTGGTTTCTGCCGGCACCCAGCCCGAATCGATGTGCAACTGCGCCACGCGACGGTAGTCACGCTTGAAGAAGGCGAACAGGTTGCGCGCCAGATAATCCTGGTCTTCCGGGGTCAGGCTGCCGACGATGCCGCAGTCGATCGCGATGTATTGCGGGCTCCACGGGTTGACGGTGCTGACGAAAATGTTGCCCGGGTGCATGTCGGCGTGGAAAAAACTGTCGCGGAACACTTGGGTGAAGAAGATCTCCACGCCACGCTCGGCGAGCATTTTCATGTCGGTGCGCTGATCGGCGAGGGTCGCCAGATCGGTGACCTGAATGCCGTAGATGCGCTCCATCACCAGCACTTTCGGCCGGCACCAGTCCCAATAGACTTGCGGCACGTACAGCAGCGGCGAACCTTCGAAGTTGCGCTTCAACTGGCTGGCGTTGGCCGCCTCGCGCAGCAGATCGAGTTCGTCGTAGATGGTTTTTTCGTAGTCCTGCACCACGTCGACCGGGTGCAGCAGACGCGCGTCGGCAGACAGTTTTTCAGCCGCGCGGGCAAGGATGAACAGCCACGCCAGATCCTGCGCGATGATCGGTTTCAGGCCCGGGCGGATCACCTTGACCACCACTTCTTCGCCAGTTTTCAGCTGCGCGGCATGCACCTGCGCCACCGAGGCCGAGGCCAGCGGTTCGACGTCGAAGCGGCTGAACACGTCGCTGATCTTCTTGCCCAGCTGTTCTTCGATCAACTTGATCGACAGCTGTGAATCGAACGGCGGCACGCGATCCTGCAAGCGCATCAGCTCATCGGCGATGTCTTCCGGCAGCAAATCGCGGCGGGTCGAGAGAATCTGCCCGAACTTGATGAAAATCGGCCCGAGATCCTGCAACGCCAGACGCAAACGCGCGCCCCGGCTCAGATCCAGCGGCTTGCGCGGGAACCAGCGCCATGGCAGCACATAGCGCAGCGCCAGGAGGAACCAGGGCAGCGGCAGATCGAACAGCAGGTCATCGAGGCGGTAGCGGATCACGACGCGCTGGATGCGCAACAGACGGCGGACGGCAAGCAGCTTCATGCGTTATCGCTTGGGTCGAGGGATCGGGAAAGGCGCTCGAAACGCGCCTCGAGACGTTCCAGATCAAGTTTGATCCGGTCCAGTTCGCTGAACCGTGCTTCGGCTTCGCGCTGCCCGACGAGGGTGCGCGATTCTTCGGCGAGGTATTCGGCGAGATTCTGGTTGAGGCTGGCAAATCCTTGTTGATACCAGCGTGCGCGACTGCGCAGATGGCCACCGACCAGTTGCGTGGCGACCGGGCCGAGCCAGCGCGAGAGTTCGTACTCCCAGTCCAGCTCAAGATCCTGCAGCACGCCGGCCAGCTCCAGCAGCACGCCGCTGTCGCCATCGAGCTCGACTTCCGGGGCGTGCAGCACCGCGGTCTTGTCTTTGCTCACGGCCAGTTTGATCAGGCTCGAAGCCGGCGCACGCAGGGTGCAGTCGACACCGGTTTCCCAGTGCGAGGCCAGCATCAGACCTTCGTCGCTCGGCAGGATGAACAGTTGCAGCGCCGGGCTGCGGCAGTCGACGGCAATTACCTTGCCGGTCAAATGCGCCAGCCGCGGCAGCGCCGTGCTGTCGAGACGCAGCACCCGGTTAAGGCCGAGTTCAACGCTGGCGAGCAGCCCGGTGAGCAACATCAGGGCTTGATGCCGCGGTGCAGGGCGACGATGCCTGCGGTCATGTTGTGATAGGTCACGCGGTCGAAACCGGCGTCGACCATCATCGACTTCAGGGTTTCCTGATTCGGGTGCATGCGGATCGATTCGGCCAGATAGCGATAGCTTTCCGAGTCATTGGTGATCAGCTTGCCCATCAGCGGCATGAAGGCGAACGAGTAGGCGTCGTAGGCTTTCGACATCAATGCGTTGGTCGGCTTGGAGAATTCCAGCACCAGCAAACGACCGCCGGGCTTGAGCACGCGCAGCATCGAGCGCAGGGCGTCTTCTTTATGCGTCACGTTGCGCAGGCCGAAGGCGATGGTCACGCAGTCGAAATGGTTGTCCGGGAACGGCAGTTTTTCCGCGTCCGCCTGAACGAATTCGACGTTGCCGGCGACACCCAGGTCGAGCAGGCGGTCACGACCGACCTTGAGCATCGATTCGTTGATGTCAGCCAGGACCACCTGACCGGTCGGGCCGACCAGGTGCGAGAATTTTTTGGTCAGATCGCCAGTACCGCCGGCGATGTCCAGCACGCGGTTACCGCTGCGCACGCCCGACAGTTCGATCGCGAAACGCTTCCACAAACGGTGCATGCCGCCCGACAGAAGGTCGTTCATCAGGTCGTACTTGGCGGCTACCGAGTGGAAAACCTCAGCGACTTTTTCCGCTTTCTGGCTTTCCGGAACGTTTTTGAAGCCGAAGTGAGTGGTGGGTTCGGCATCGCTGCCTTTGCGCTGATCAGTCATATCGCTGTCACCAAAAGAGAATGCGCGACATTCTAATCCCCAAGCCATGCTTTGTCTTGGAATGGCTAAAGGTAAGATGGGCAACCTTCGGGACGATTTGCCGCAGCGGCGGTCAAGATTTACCGACATATCTTTTTCGCCCCATTCAAAAAGCAGGAGTCAATCAATGGCCAAAATCACTGTTGAACGTGCCCACAACCTGGGCAAGGAAGCCGCCCGCGAGAAGGCCGACAAGCTGGCGCAAAAACTCTCCGAGCAATATGGCCTGGAGCCGCAATGGTCGGGCGACACCCTGAACCTCAAACGTTCGGGCGTGAAAGGCGCGGTGCATGTGGCGGACGATTCGATCAAGGTCGACGTTGAACTGGGCATCATGATGTCGGCCATGAGCGGCATGATCAAAGCCGAAATCGAAAAAGCCCTCGACAAAGCGTTGGTCTGAACATCAAAAGATCGCAGCCTTCGGCAGCTCCTACAGAGGTACACATTCCCCTGTAGGAGCTGCCGAAGGCTGCGATCTTTTCATTCAGGCACCACCGATTCATGTCAGTTGTTAGGGTGCCGTTTCTAATTTTTCTGCCTACTTTGTGCCTGAGCCCGACACTTGTCCGGGCAGTTCCTCAAACCTTCTGCGCGTGAGGTGCACCATGGCCAAAGTTATTTTGAAGAAAAAAATCGACGCTTCGACAACTGCTCTGAGCGACGTCAAATCCTATGCCCGCAAGATCTGGCTGGCAGGCCTGGGTGCCTACGCCAAGGTCGG
Source organism: Pseudomonas sp. SM4 (assembly GCF_051913165.1). Taxonomy (NCBI): domain Bacteria; kingdom Pseudomonadati; phylum Pseudomonadota; class Gammaproteobacteria; order Pseudomonadales; family Pseudomonadaceae; genus Pseudomonas; species Pseudomonas sp. SM4. The sequence continues at coordinate 171,990 of NZ_JBODOE010000004.1, forward strand.
CCAAGAGGGCAGCGACTACTTTCAAGAGCTGATCAAAGCTGGTCAAACTGTTGAAAAGAAAGGCAAAAAAGCCGTCACCGAAAAGCTCGAAGCGGCCAACGCCGAGATCGATGAAGCCAAGGGTGAAGTGAGTTCTTTCAAAGGTCGCGTCGAAGTTCAACTCGACAAGGTCGAGAAGGCGTTCGACTCCCGTGTCGCAAGCGCCTTGAATCGTATCGGCATTCCGTCTAAACATGACGTTGAGACACTCTCTGCTAAGCTCGATGAGCTGACGGCATTGCTCGAACGCGTCGCGCGTAAATCTTAAGGAGAACGGGATGGCTGGTAAAAAGAACACCGATAAAGAAGGCAGCTCGTGGATCGGGAAAGTCGAAGACTACTCCCGCAAAATCTGGCTGGCTGGTTTAGGCGTGTACTCGAAGATCGACACTGACGGCAGCAAGCTCTTCGATACATTGGTCAAAGACGGCGAGAAAGCCGAGAAGCTCACCAAGTCTGCAGTCGGCAAAAAAGTCGATGCCGCCAAGGATTCCGCTTCGTCGGCCAAGTCGCGCATCAGCGGCGTGAAAGATCGCGCACTGGGCAAGTGGGACGAGCTGGAAGGGGCTTTCGACAAGCGCCTGAACAGCGCGATTTCGCGCCTCGGTGTACCGAGCCGCAATGAAGTCAAAGCGCTCAACAGCAAGGTCGACACACTGACCAAACAGATCGAAAAACTGACCGGTCTGAAAGCTCAGCCTGTGGCGGCGAAAACCGCAGCAGCAAAACCGGCAGCCAAAACCGCAGCGGCCAAACCAGCGGCAAAATCCGCTGCCAAGCCTCTGGCCAAAGCGGCGGCTAAACCCGCAGCAAAAGCAGCGGCCAAGCCTGCTGCGAAAACGGCCGCCGCCAAGCCAGCAGCAAAAGCCGCAGCCAAACCGGTTGCCGCCAAAGCCGCTGCCAAACCGGCCGCTAAACCTGCAGCTAAAACTGCAGCGAAACCAGCGGCCAAGCCAGCAGCGAAAACCGCTGCCGCCAAACCGGCTGCCAAGCCTGCGGCCAAACCGGCTGCGGCGAAGAAGCCTGCTGTGAAAAAACCAGCTGCTGCGAAAGCCGCCGCGCCGAAGCCAGCAGCACCTGCTGCAGCCAAGCCGGCCACCCCGGCAGCTCCGGTGAGCGCGTCGAACTCCGCCGCCGCACCGACTCCAGTCGCAACCCCGACTGTTGCATCGACGCCGTCGACGCCAACCAGTCAGTCCTGATTCATCAGGGCAAAATAAAGCGCCCGGCCTGTGAAGGTCGGGCGTTTTTGTTTGAAGATCAAAAGATCGCAGCCTTCGGCAGCTCCTACAGAGGTACACATTCCCCCTGTAGGAGCTGCCGAAGGCTGCGATCTTTTGATTCCGGGTTACTCGTGGTCTTCGAGGTATTGCAGGGCCATACGTTCGGTGGCGACTTTTACCGGCGGCAGCAGGTGCGGTGCCACCAACATCATGATCTGGTACACGACCAAACGAACCTCACCTTCACGGTCCAGAATCCGCTGATAATCCAGCGAAAACAGCAGCGTCATGGTGATCTGCTCGACCAGTTGCCCCAACGCCTGGGTATCGCTGACCAACTGCCCCGCCGCCTTCAACCGCGCCAGCAACGACGCCAGCGTGCGCTTCAGTGCATTGAGCAGATGACGAATGCCCTTGGCCAGTTTCGGCAGCCGCCCGGCCAGGTTCGACAGGTCCTGAAACAGAAAGCGGTACTGCGCCAGCCGCTCGACGATCAAATGCAAAAACAGCCAGTAATCCTCCGGCGCCAACTCCACGTCGGACGGCGGATCCAGCAGCGGCGCCAGTTCATTCTGGAAGCGTTCGAACAACCCGAGAATCAACGGTTCCTTGCCATGAAAGTGGTAGTAGAGGTTGCCGGGGCTGATGCCCATTTCGTTGGCAACTTCCATGGTGGAGACGTTCGGCTCACCCTTTTCGTTGAACAATTGCAAAGCACATTCGAGAATCCGGTCGCGGGTTTTCATCCAGTCTTCTTAGAAAAGTTCGGTTAAGCGTCAGCGCACGCGCACGTAGGTACCGGGCGCTGCCTCCATCGGTGGATAGTTCGGGTTGCCGAGGGTGAATGAAGTTTCGTGCTGGGCGCCGGATCGCTGTTGAATCCATTCCAGCCACTGTGGCCACCAGCTGCCGTCGACGTGTTTGGCGTCGTAGTACCAGGCGCGCGGGTCGCTGCTCATCTTGCCGTTCTCGACATACGCGGCTTTCGGGTTGCTCGGCGGGTTGAGAATGCTCTGCACATGGCCGCTGTTGGACAGCACGAAACGTCGCTCGCCACCGAGCAGCAAGGTCGAGCGATACACCGCGTCCCACGGGGTAATGTGGTCGTTCATGCCGGCGACGCTGAAGCTGTCGACGGTAACTTTCTGCAGGTCAATCGGCGTGCCGCACACTTCCAGCCCGCCCGGATGGGTCAGCGGGTTGTGCTTGAAGAAGTCCAGCAAGTCGCCGTGAAACGCGGCGGGCAGGCGGGTGTTGTCGTTGTTCCAGTAGAGGATGTCGAAGGCCGGCGGCTCTTTGCCCAACAGGTAGTTGTTGACGAAGTAGCTCCAGATCAAATCGTTGGGGCGCATCCACGCGAAGACCTTGGCCATGTCACGACCGTCGAGCACGCCTTTTTGATACGAGCGGCGCTTGGCCGCTTCGAGGGTTTGCTCATCGGCGAACAGCGTGGCCGAGGTTTCGATTTCACTGTCGAGCAGGCTGACCAGATAGGTCGCGCTGGAGACCCGCCGCAGTTGCCGTTTGGCCTGCAGATGCCCTTGCAGGGCGGCGATGGTCAGCCCACCGGCGCAAGCGCCCATCAGATTGACCTCGCGGGCGCCAGTGATCGCCCGGCAGATGTTCATCGCCTCTTCCACCGCCTCGACATACGTCGACAGGCCCCATTCGCGATGGCGTACATCCGGGTTGCGCCAACTGATCATGAACGTCTGCAAGCCGTTTTTCAGCGCGTACTGGACGAAGCTGTTGTGCGGGCTGAGGTCGAAAATGTAGTACTTGTTGATTTGCGGCGGCACCACTAGCAGCGGCTTGGCGTACTGTTTTTCGCTCATCGGCTTGTACTGGATCAGCTCCAGCATCTCGTTGCGAAACACCACCGAGCCGGTAGTAGTCGCCACGGTTTTACCGACTTCAAAAGCCTGCTTGGTTACTTGCCGGGGCAAGCCATCGTTGTGCAGCAAGTCATCGAACAAATGGCTGAGGCCGCGCACCAGGCTGTGGCCGCCGGAGTTGAACAGCTCTTTGATTGCCAGCGGATTGAGCAACGTATTGGACGGCGCCACGGCGTCATTGAGCAGGGTGAAGGCGAAGTGCGCGCGGGCGCGGTCTTGCGGGTTCATGTCGCTGTCGTCGATCCAGCTTTTGACCTGCTTCTGCCAGGCCAGATACGCCTGCAAGCTGCGCCGGTAAAACGGATTGAGGCTCCATGCCGGATCGGCAAAACGGCTGTCGTTCGGATTGGTCGGGTGCAGGGTGTCGCCGAGCAAGACGCGGCCCAGTTGGCCGCCGAGTTTCAAGGCGTGCTTCGCGCTGTGAATCGGGTTGCGCAGGCCATGGGCGGCGACGCTGCGCAAGGTCGAGATCAGGTCCCGGCCGCGCAGGCCGGTGATCGCACTTTGTGCATTGATGAACACGGCGGGGCTGGGCACTACGCCCGTCGCTGGTTTTTCGCGCATGACTCAACACTCCTTCGTCTTCAGGTCAAAAACACATTCACCGAACCAGAACACCATAGACGCTGTTACGGGTTACTGCCTGCGCGGCGTCCTGCCGCGCACTCTTTGCTTAAGCCGTGCATAAAGCCTGCCGCCGGGGTCAACCGCCGAGCGGTGTCGGATGCGGGTGCATCACCGCGCGCTGCCGTTCCTCCTGGAGGAATTTCATGATGATCGGCGCCACGGCTTCGGCGCGGGTGATCAGGAACAGATGGCCGTCATCGATGATGTGCAACTGCGCGTTGGGAATGCGCCAGGCGAGCATGCGCATGTTGATCAGCGGGATAAGCGGATCGTCGTCACCGGCCAGCACCAGCGTCGGCTGATGGATCTTGTGCAGCCAGTGAATGCTCGTCCAGCCCAAGCCTGCGAACAGCTGCCAGTAATAACCGAGCTTGCCGGCCGAACGCACTTTCGCCGCGTGGCTGGCCGCCAGCGTCGGGTCGCGGCGGAACGAGCCGCCGTAGATCAGCGGCGCGATCCGAATCACGTGCGAAGGCTGAATGTAGCGCCGCGGGCTGGCCATCATCCACAGCACTTTCGGTTTGCCCGGCACCATCACCGCACCGGCCGCAGTCGCCGCCAGCACCAGTTTCTTGCAGCGTTCGGGGTAGTCGTAGGCGAATTGCTGCGCCAGCGCACCACCCCACGACACGCCGATGACGTTGACCTGGCCGTAGTCGAGGTAATCGAGCATCCGCGCGGTCAGCTTGGCCAGGCCGGGAAAGCGGTACGGCCGATTAGGCGTGGAAGAGCCGCCGACACCGGGGACGTCGAAGGCGATCACTTCCAGATCCGGATCCAGCGCCGCGACAAACGGAAACACCAGCTCCAGGTTGGCACCGATGCCGTTGAAAATCAGCAAGGGCGTCAAGTGAGGCTTGCCGGGGCGCACCGCCGTGCGGATGGTTTGACCATCCAGATCGACGGTACGGAATATGAACGGTTGCGGCATGCGTCAGGCCCTGTGGATTTAAATTCACCACCCCCATGTAGGAGCTGCCGAAGGCTGCGATCTTTTGATCTTGTTGTTTAAAAATCAAAAGTCAAAAGATCGCAGCCTTCGGCAGCTCCTACAGGGAGGGGTGGTGTCAGTTACCGCTCGTGTACGTAAGTGCCCGGCGAAGCTTCTCCGGCCGGGTGTGCCTTGTTGCCCAGTTTCAACGGGGCCTTTTTCAGGTTGCCCGAGCGTTCGGCCTGCCACGCCTGCCAGTGCAGCCACCAGGAATCGGTGTGCTTGGTCGAGTTTTCCTGCCAGTCATCGGCATTCGCGGCCATCTCTTCGCCGGTCATGTAACGCGATTTCGGGTTGCCCGGCGGATTGAGGATGCTCTGGATGTGCCCGCTGCTCGACAGCACGAACTCCACCTTGCCACCGAACAATTGCGCCGACTTGTAGCAGGACTTCCACGGCGTGATGTGGTCGTTGGTGCCAGCCAGCGAGAAGATGTCGGCGGTGACCTGCTTGAGGTCGATCGGTGTGCCGCACACTTCCAGTGCATTCGGGCGGATCAGTGGGTTGTTTTTGAACATCTCGATCAGGTCACCGTGGAACGCCGCTGGCAACCTTGTGGTGTCGTTGTTCCAGAACAGGATGTCGAACACCGGCGGCTCGTTGCCGAGCAGGTAGTTGTTGACCCAGTAGTTCCAGATCAGATCGTTGGGGCGCATCCACGCGAAGACCTTGGCCATGTCTTTGCCTTCGAGCACACCGGCCTGGTACGAGTGACGTTTGGCGGTCTCCAGGGTCTGCTCGTCGACAAACAGGGCGACGTCGCTGTCCAGCGTCGTGTCGAGCACACTCACCAGCAGCGTGAGGGCATTGACCTTCTTCTCGCCGATCGCCGCGTAGTGGCCAAGCAGGGCGGTGCAGGTAATGCCACCGGAGCAGGCGCCGAGCATGTTGATGTCTTTGCTGCCGGTGATCGCGGTGACCACGTCGACCGCTTCTTTCAGCGCATCGATATACGTCGACAGGCCCCACTCGCGCTGCGCCTTGGTCGGGTTGCGCCAGCTGACGATGAACGTCTGCACGTTATTACGCAGGCAGAAGCGCGCCAGACTCTTGTCCGGGCTCAAATCGAATACGTAGAACTTGTTGATCTGCGGCGGCACCACCAGCAAAGGGCGCTCGTGGACTTGCTCGGTGATCGGCCTGTACTGGATCAGCTCCAGCACGTCGTTGCGAAACACCACCGCGCCTTCGGTCACGCCGAGGCTCTTGCCGACCTCGAACGCGCCCATGTTGACCTGGCTCGGCATGCCGCCGTTGTGGACCAGATCCTTGGCCAGATGCGAGAGGCCGTCGAGCAGGCTCTTGCCGCCGGTTTCGAAGAAGCGTTTGACCGCAGCCGGGTTGGCGGCGGTGTTGGTCGGGGCCATGGCTTCAGTCATCAGGTTGATGACGAAGTGACCGCGCGCGATGTCTTTGGGGGAGAGGCTGCTGTCATCAATCCAGGAGTGGAGTTCCTTGCGCCACGCCAGGTAGGTTTGCAGATAACGTTTGTAGAGCGGGTTCTGGCTCCACGCAGGATCAGCGAAGCGACGGTCATCGCCAGCCGGTTGCAGTTCGGATTTGCCGAACAGCACGTTCTTCAGTTCGAGGCCGAAATGGGTGACGTGCTTAACGCTATGGATCGGTTGTTTGATGGCCTGTTTCAGCACCATGCGAGCAGAGGCCAGCAGATCCTTTCCGCGCAGCCCAACGACGGGATTAAGCCCCAAGGTGTTTTCCGAGGCTTGGTACTTCAGGTCATCGTTATTCTTGTTACTCATCTACGACGCTCCATTGTCCTGAGACGAGTACCCGGTTTTCTGCTGTGCAGTTCCACAGCCAATGCCAGGTACTACTGCTCGGGTGACCGTTAATTCTGCATAGCTGCTTTACAGTCGTAGAGCACTGCAGGGAACTTGCCAGCTCCATTGGTTACCCGAGTTTAATTTTTTTCGCAAGCGGGCCGATCCTCGGCCACACAGCGGAGCATTCAAACAGATGAATTTAGAAAATGCCCTCTAATGAGCGCAAGGCACGGGCTAGAGCATCAGCTTGACGACTGACTCGTTCGGATCGCGGGTCTTGCCGGCCGCTTTCAGCTCGGCCAGATAATCGGCCCAGAGTGCGTCATGACGTCGCCCCAGCTCGTAGAGATATTCCCAAGTGAACAAGCCGCTGTCGTGACCGTCGTCGAAGGTCAGTTTCAGTGCGTAGTGACCGGCCGGTTCCAGCTTGCTCAGACCGACGTTGAGCTTGCCGAATTGCAGGATCGGTTTGCCGTGGCCCTGGACCTCGGCGGAGGGTGAATGCACGCGCAGGAATTCGGCGGGCAGGGTGTATTCCTCGCCGGACGCGTAGGTGAGCGTCAGGGTTTTCGAGGCTTTGTGCAGTTTGATGTCGGTAGGAATAGTAGTCATTGCAGGTCATCCGACTAGAGGAACACCCTGTAGGAGCTGCCGAAGGCTGCGATCTTTTGATCTTGCTTTTTAAAAACTCAAGTCAAAAGATCGCAGCCTGCGGCAGCTCCTACAGGGACGGTGACCTACAGGATATAACGGGACAGGTCTTCGTTCTGCGCCAATTCGCCGAGGTGGCTGTTGACGTACGCCGCGTCGATCAGGATCGGCTGCTCATCGTGAGTGCTGGCCAGATCACCGGCGCTGAACGATACCTCTTCCAGCAAGCGCTCAAGCAGGGTGTGCAGGCGACGGGCACCGATGTTCTCGGTCTTCTCGTTGACCTGCCAGGCGATCTCGGCGATGCGCTTGATGCCTTCCGGCTGGAACTGGATGTTCAGGCCTTCGGTTTTCAGCAGCGCGCAATATTGCTCGGTGAGCGAGGCGTGCGGTTCGCTGAGGATGCGCTCGAAATCTTCCGGGCTCAGGGCCTTGAGTTCGACGCGAATCGGCAGACGACCTTGCAGCTCCGGTACCAGATCGCTCGGCTTGCTAAGGTGGAACGCACCGGAGGCGATGAACAGGATGTGGTCGGTTTTGACCATGCCCAGTTTGGTGTTGACGGTGCAGCCTTCGATCAGCGGCAGCAGGTCGCGCTGTACGCCTTCGCGGGAAACATCGGCACCGCCGACATTGCCACGCTTGGCGACTTTGTCGATCTCGTCGATGAACACGATGCCGTGCTGCTCGACGGCTTCCAGCGCTTTGGCCTTCAGCTCTTCTTCGTTGACCAGACGCCCGGCTTCTTCATCACGCACCAGCTTCAACGCTTCTTTGACCTTGAGCTTGCGCGACTTCTTCTTGCCCTTGCCCATGTTGGCGAACAGCGACTGCAACTGGTTGGTCATCTCTTCCATGCCGGGCGGCGTGGCGATTTCGATGCCGGCAACCTCGGCGACTTCGATCTCGATTTCCTTGTCATCCAGCTGACCTTCGCGCAGGCGCTTGCGGAACAGCTGACGGGTGTTGGAATCGGAGCTCGGCGCTTCTTCGTTGCTGAAACCCATGCGGGCCGGCGGCAGCAGCGCGTCGAGGATGCGATCCTCGGCAGCGTCTTCGGCGCGGTGGCGCACGCGGGTCATTTCCTGCTCGCGGAGCATCTTGATCGCGGCGTCGGCGAGATCACGGATGATCGATTCGACGTCACGGCCAACATAACCAACTTCGGTGAACTTGGTCGCTTCGACTTTGATGAACGGCGCGTTGGCCAGTTTTGCCAGACGACGGGCGATCTCGGTTTTACCGACACCGGTCGGGCCGATCATCAGGATGTTCTTCGGGGTCACTTCAACGCGCAGCTCTTCAGGCAGCTGCATGCGGCGCCAGCGGTTGCGCAGGGCAATCGCGACGGCGCGCTTGGCATCGTCCTGGCCGATGATGTGGCGGTTGAGTTCGTGGACGATTTCGCGGGGAGTCATGGACATAATAATTGGCGGTCCTCAAGCAGAAACAAGCCGTGGCACAGGGGCCTTATCAGGCTTCTTCAGCGAGATCCTGCTCCTCAATGGTCTGAGTGTGGTTGGTGAATACGCAGATGTCGGCAGCGATGCCCAGTGCGGTTTCGACGATTTCCCGGGCCGACAGGTCGGTTTTTTTCAGCAGGGCGCTGGCAGCCGCTTGCGCGTAGCCGCCGCCGGAACCCATGGCGATCAGGCCGTTCTCGGGTTCGACCACGTCACCGTTGCCGGTGATGATCAGCGAGGCGTCCTTGTTGGCGACCGCGAGCATGGCTTCGAGGCGGCTCAGGGAGCGGTCGGTGCGCCATTCTTTGGCGAGTTCGACAGCGGCGCGGATCAGGTGGCCCTGATGTTTTTCAAGCTGGCCTTCGAAACGTTCGAAGAGGGTAAAGGCGTCAGCGGTGGCACCGGCAAAACCGGCGATGACCTGGCCGTGGTACAGGCGACGAACTTTTTTCGCGTTGCCTTTCATCACGGTATTGCCGAGAGAAACCTGGCCGTCGCCGCCCATGACGACTTTGCCGTGACGGCGGACTGAAACGATGGTGGTCAAGGGAAGAGTCTCCACACAGCGGGGCGAAAGTGCCTTATGCCCATTCATATGGGGGTGCTGGAGAGGATTTCAACCGGGGAGGGTGCTGAGAGACGAACGGAGGGTGATGACTGTGGCGAGGGGATTTATCCCCGTTCGGCTGCGAAGCAGTCGCTATTCCAGCATCCACTGGGTGCCTGATGCACCGTAATTGCTGGTTTTAGGGCCGCTTCGCGACCCAGCGGGGATAAATCCCCTCACCACAGGGATTTGTGGGCAACCTCAGGAAGAGGTGCCCACCATCGGTGGATCAGCGGCTTTGGCGTTGTTGTAACAACAGGTTGCTGAAGCCGGCGCCGGCCAGTTGTTTCTGGGCCGTGGTCAGTTGTTCACGGTTGCTGAACGGGCCGACCAACACGCGATACCAGGTTTCATCCTTCACCGTGCCGGATTCAACCGCCACCGCCTGACCAAGCAGAATGATCTGCGCGCGGACCTTGTCGGCATCGGTTTCCTTGCGGAACGAACCCGCCTGCAGGAAGAACTTGGTCACCGGCGCCGCTTTGCTCACCGGTGGCGCTGGCGGCGGGGTAATCCCGGCCAAGGCTGCCTGAGCGCGCGCGGTGTCGATCTTCGCCGCTTCCGCCGGGGTCACCGGCGTGGTCGGGATGGCCGGCACTTGTGGCGTCGGCAAGGTCTTCTCCGGCACGGCGTCCGGCGGCACGATCACTTCCGATTCCGGCAGCAAGGTGTAGAAGTCGTATTTAGGCTTCACCGGTTGCGTCGGGCTCGGCGGGGTCTTGTTGGCCTCGGCGATCTTCGACGCTTTCTGCTGTTGCGCCTGTTCGACCTTCTCACGCTTGACCGTGTCGCTGCCCTTGCCCGGCTCCAGCTTCATCAGAAACACGATGAACGCGCCGACCGTCAGGCCGATGGCCATCCACAGCCAACCCGGAATCGGTTGCTTTGCAGGAGCTTGGTAACGGCTGGCGCCACGCTTGGGTGCAGGTTTTTTCTTGGCAGCCAACTTACATACGCTCCAGAGTTTCCAGACCCAACAGCTCCAGGCCTTGCTTGAGGGTGCGACCGGTCAGCGCGGCCAGGCGCAGACGACTCTGCATCTGGGCTGGCGTTTCGGCGGCGAGGATCGGGCAGTTCTCGTAGAAGCTGGAGAACAGACCGGCAACGTCGTACAGGTAAGTGCAGAGAATGTGCGGCGTGCCTTTGTCAGACACGTTGTTCAGCACTTCGCCGAACTGCGCCAGTTTCGCCGCCAGCTCTTGTTCGTGCGCCGCTTCGAGGACGATCTGGCCGTCGACTTCGCTGAAGTCCTTGCCCAGTTTACGGAACACACCGGCGACGCGGGTGTAAGCGTAAAGCAGGTACGGCGCGGTGTTGCCTTCGAAATTCAGCATCAGGTCGAAGTTGAAGCTGTAGTCGCTGGTGCGGTGCTTCGACAGGTCGGCGTACTTCACCGCGCCGATGCCGACGACTTTGGCGATGTTGCGCAGTTCGTCTTCGGCCAGCGTCGGGTTCTTTTCTTTGACCAGGTTGTAGGCACGTTCCTGCGCTTCGGTCAGCAGGTCGATCAGCTTCACGGTGCCGCCGTCACGGGTCTTGAACGGACGGCCATCAGCGCCGTTCATGGTGCCGAAGCCCATGTGTTCCATCTCCATCGGATGGGTCACAAAACCGGCCTTGCGCGCCACGGCGAACACTTGCTGGAAGTGCAGGGCTTGACGCTGGTCGACGAAGTACAGCGCGCGATCGGCTTGCAGTTTGCCGCTGCGATAGCGCACGGCCGCGAGGTCAGTGGTGGCGTACAGGTAACCGCCATCAGCCTTGACGATGATCACCGGCAGCGGGTCGCCGTCGGCGTTCTTGAACTCGTCGAGGAACACACACTGCGCGCCGTTGCTCTCGACCAGCATGCCCGCGGCTTTCAAGTCGTTGACCACGTTGATCAGGTCGTCGTTGTAGGCGCTTTCGCCCATCACGTCGGCCATAGTCAGTTTGACGTTGAGCAGTTCGTAGATCTTCTGGCAGTGCGACAGCGAGATGTCCTTGAACTTGCTCCACAGCGCCAGGCACTCGGCATCGCCGGCCTGCAGCTTGACCACCAGACCACGGGCGCGGTCGGCGAATTCTGCGGATTCATCGAAACGTTGTTTAGCGGCGCGGTAGAAGTTTTCCAGGTCAGACAGCTCGTCGCTGGTGATCGGGTTTTCCTGCAAATAAGCCATCAGCATGCCGAACTGGGTACCCCAGTCGCCGACGTGGTTCTGACGGATCACTTCGTCGCCGAGGAATTCGAGGACGCGGGCCACGCCGTCGCCGATGATGGTCGAGCGCAAGTGGCCGACGTGCATCTCTTTGGCCAGGTTCGGTGCCGACAGGTCGACCACGGTGCGTTGCGCCGGGCCAGCCTTGCGCACGCCAACATGGGCATCAGCCAAGGCAGCGTCGAGACGCGAGGCCAATGCCTGAGTGTTCTGGAAGAAGTTGATGAAGCCCGGGCCAGCGATTTCGGCTTTGGTGACGTTCTCGTCAGCCGGCAGCGCGGCGATGATTTTTTCCGCCAGATCGCGCGGCTTCATCCCCGCAGGCTTGGCCAGCATCATCGCGATGTTGCTGGCGAAGTCGCCGTGGGTCTTGTCGCGGGCGTTCTCCACCTGGATCGCCGGCGTCAGGCCTTCAGGCAACACACCTTCGTTGACGAGTTGGGTGATGGCTTGTTGGATCAGCTGGCGAATGGTGTCTTTCATGGTCTTCTCTTTCGACCGCAAGCGCGGCGGGCGCATCGATGCGCGGGTGGAAAAACTGGGCATTATCCGTTGCGAAGACGGGCTTGCCAACCTTAGCAGGCAGGTTATGGATATGTGGTGACATCAAGATCAAAAGATCGCAGCCTTCGGCAACTCCTACAGGAAAACCCAGATCCTATGTAGGAGCTGCCGAAGGCTGCGATCTTTTGATCCTTAATACAAATCGACAGGATCGACATCCAGCGACCAACGCACCGCCCGCCCACTCGGCATCTGCTCCAGCGCCAACAGCCAACTGGTCAACAATCGGTGCAATGGCGCCCGCGCCGACGCCTGCAATAAAAGCTGCGCACGATAACGCCCGGCCCGTCGCTCCATCGGCGCCGGCACCGGCCCGAGCAATTCAATCCCGCCCAGATTCTGTTCGGCCAGCAAGCGCTCGGCTTCGCTGCACGCCTCATCGAGAAACCCTTCAGCCTGCCCCGGTTTATGCGCTTCGGCGCGCAACAGCGCCAAGTGCGCAAACGGCGGCAGCCCGGCCGCCCGGCGCTCGCTCAAAGCCTGCTCGGCAAAGGCGAAGTAACCCTGCTCGGTCAGTTGCACCAACAAAGGATGATCAGCCAGGTGCGTTTGAATAATCACCTTGCCCGGCTCTTCCGCTCGCCCGGCACGTCCGGCAACCTGCACAATCAACTGCGCCATGCGCTCGCTGGCGCGGAAGTCACCAGAGAACAAACCGCCGTCGGCATCGAGGATCGACACCAGCGTCACCCGGGGAAAGTGGTGACCCTTGGCGAGCATCTGCGTGCCGACCAGAATGCACGGCTGGCCTTTCTGAATCGTCGCGAACAGCTGATTCATCGCGTCTTTGCGCGACGTGCTGTCGCGGTCAACGCGCAGCACTGGATAGTCCGGGAACAGAATCGCCAGGCGCTCTTCGGCGCGCTCGGTGCCAGCGCCCACCGGTCGCAGATCGACCTTGTGGCACTTCGGGCACTGGCGCGGCGTGCGCTCGACGTTACCGCAATGGTGGCAGCGCAGTTCGCCATAACGCTGGTGCACGGTCATCCGCGCATCGCAACGCGAACACTCGGACATCCAGCCGCAATCGTGGCAGAGCAACGTCGGCGCGAAACCGCGACGGTTGAGGAACACCAGCACTTGTTGCCCATTCGCCAGCGTCTGACCGATGGCTTGCTGCATCGGCCCGGAAATCCCGCTGTCCAGTGGACGGCTTTTGACGTCCAGGCGCAGGAAGCGCGGTTGCTTGGCGCCACCGGCGCGCTCGTTCAGGCGCAGCAGGCCGTAACGACCGGTGTAAGCGTTGTGCAGGCTTTCCAGCGACGGCGTGGCGGAACCGAGGACGATCGGGATGTTTTCCTGCCGTGCGCGTACCAGCGCCAGGTCGCGAGCGTGGTAGCGCAGGCCTTCCTGCTGCTTATAAGAACCGTCGTGCTCTTCATCGATGATGATCAGTCCGGGGTTTTTCATCGGCGTGAACAGCGCGGAGCGGGTGCCGATAATAATGTCGGCCTCGCCATCGCGCGCCGCGAGCCAGGCATCGAGGCGCTCGCGATCATTGACTGCCGAGTGCAACAGGGCGATGCGCGCATTGAAGCGCTGTTCGAAACGCGCCAGCGTTTGCGGGCCGAGGTTGATCTCCGGGATCAGCACCAGTGCCTGCTTGCCGGCCTCGAGGGTTTCGCGGATCAGTTGCAGATAAACTTCGGTCTTGCCGCTGCCGGTAACCCCGGCCAGCAGGAACGCGTGATAACTGTCGAAACCGGCGCGGATCGCCTCATACGCGGCGCGTTGCTCGCTGTTCAGCGGCAACTCCGGCTGCGCCAGCCAGTGTTCGTGGCGCGCGCCCGGTGCATGGCGGCGGATCTCGACCTGCACCAGACCTTTGGCCAGCAGCAGATCCAGGCTGTCCTTGCTCAACATCAGTTTGCTCAGCAACTGATGGGCGACGCCGTGCGGGTGCTGGGCCAGCGTTGCCAGCGCTTCACGCTGGCGCGGCGCGCGGGCGATGCGCGGGTCATCCAGGCTGGCGCCGGGGGTGATCGACCAGAAGCGCTCTTGCCGGGCTTCGGCCAGCTCGCCCTGGCGCAACAGCACCGGCAGTGCCCAGCTCAGGGTGTCGCCGAGGCTGTGCTGATAATACTGCGACGTCCACAGGCACAGCTTGAACAGAGCGGGTGGCAACGGCGGCGTGGTATCGAGCAGGGCCAGCGCCGGTTTGAGTTTTTCCACCGGCACTTCGCTGGTGTCAGTGACCTCGACCAGAATCCCGATCATTTCGCGTCGACCGAACGGTACGCGCAGGCGCATGCCCGGCTGCAATTGCTCGCGCAGCACGCCGGCCGGCGCTCGATAGTCGAACAGGCGGCGCAGGGGCGAAGGCAAGGCAAGGCGCAGAATGGCGTCGGGCACGCGGGGGGATCTCTATAAGCAGAACAAGGGCATGGCACATACCTAATGTAGGAGTGAGCCTGCTCGCGATAGCGGTGTATCAGACGACATCAATGTTGAATGGCCGACCGCTATCGCGAGCAGGCTCGCTCCTACAGGGGATCGCGTATTGGGCCGGGAGCCTAGCAGACGGTCGGTCTCGGTGACAGCTTGCGTGATTGAAAAGGTCTGGTAGAATCCGCGGCCTAATTACGTGCGGTATTCAACAATAGTGTTGAGTGGCGGCACGCTAGCCTGAGGAATACACCATGAAAGCCGATATCCATCCAGCGTACGAAACCATCGAAGTAACTTGCAGCTGCGGCAACAAGTTCGAAACTCGTTCGAACCTGTGCAAGCCACTGGGTACTGACGTATGCAACGAGTGCCACCCGTTCTACACCGGTAAGCAGAAGACTCTGGATACTGGCGGTCGTGTACAGCGCTTCGCAGACCGTTTTGGCGCTTTCGGCAAGAAAGCTCCAGCTGCTGCAGAGTAAGGTTGAAGGGCCCGTTGGGCTTTTCCTTGCTGTTGAAAAAGGCGTCCCTTGCGGGCGCCTTTTTTGTGTCTGCGATTTGGCTTTCAGACGCGCAAGCTTTCTGTCCGGTGCCTTCCGGGCTGACCAGTGTCGCCGTGCAGCGCGTGGTCGACGGCGACACCTTGCGCCTGAGCGACGGGCGCAGCGTGCGGATGATCGGCCTCAACACGCCCGAGCTGGGCAAGCAGGGTCGCAGTGATGAGCCGTTCGCAGTGGCGTCGCGCCAACGCCTGCAAGCCCTGATCGACGCCAGTGGCGGACGTGTCGGTATACGCCTTGGCAAGCAGGGCAAAGACAATTACGGGCGTACGCTCGCGCATATTTACAGTGTCAGCGGTGTCAATCTCGAAGCGCAAATGCTCGCCGATGGCCTGGGTTTCCAGGTCGCGGTGGCACCGAATGTCGATCTTGTCGCCTGTCAGCAAGCCGCCGAACGCAGCGCTCGGCAGGCAGGTCGAGGTCTCTGGCGGCAAACACCTGTACTGAAAGCGCAGCAGATCCAGCGCTCGGGTTTCGCCGTGGTCAGTGGCCGTGTGAGCAAGGTTCAGCGCAATCGCGGGGGAATCTGGATCGAGTTGCAGGGCTCGCTTGTATTGCGCGTTGCACCCAATCTGGTCGGACAATTCGACAATGCCCGCCTGCAAGCGCTGAAGGGCAAGCAGATCGAGGCGCGCGGCTGGATTGTCGATCGATCACGGCGCGGCGGCTTGAAACAGGGACAGCCGCGTTGGCTGCTTCCACTGACAGATTCGTCGATGTTGCAAAGCACTCGCTGAAATAAAATTGTAGACATTTTTTCTGTCGATTGTGAACAGTCCAGCCCTTGTGCGCCGTGGCTCTTGGCCCAAAGTCGTAGGGCAGGGCGCTTGACAGGGGTGACCGCTCAGTCTTGTGGGGACTTTGCGAGGCGCGTATCCTCGCTGACCAGTCTGTCCAACAGTAAAAAGCGGAATGCCAAAATGTCTGATCTGAAAACTGCCGCTCTCGAATATCATGCCAATCCTCGTCCAGGGAAGCTGAGTGTCGAGCTCACCAAGGCCACTGCTACCGCTCGCGACTTGTCGCTGGCTTATAGCCCCGGCGTAGCTGAACCAGTGCGTGAGATCGCTCGCGATCCTGAACTGGCCTACAAATACACCGGCAAGGGCAACCTGGTTGCAGTCATTTCCGATGGCACCGCGATTCTCGGCCTGGGTAACCTCGGCCCGTTGGCTTCCAAGCCAGTGATGGAAGGTAAAGGCGTGCTGTTCAAGCGCTTCGCCGGCATCGACGTTTTCGACATCGAAGTCGACTCGGAAAGCCCGCAAGCCTTCATCGACACCGTAAAACGCATCTCCATCACCTTCGGTGGCATCAACCTGGAAGACATCAAGGCGCCTGAGTGCTTTGAGATCGAGCGCGCTCTGATCGAGCAGTGCGACATTCCGGTATTCCACGATGACCAGCACGGCACCGCGATCGTGACCGCTGCGGGCATGATCAACGCCCTGGAAATCGCCGGCAAAACTCTGGCTGATGCCAAGATCGTTTGCCTGGGTGCCGGCGCTGCCGCCATCTCCTGCATGAAACTGCTGGTGAGCATGGGCGCTCGCATCGAAAACATCTTCATGGTTGACCGTACCGGCGTGATCCACTCCGGCCGTGACGACCTGAACCAGTACAAAGCGGTATTCGCCCACGCCACCGAGAAGCGCAGCCTGGCTGACGCTCTGCAAGGTGCTGACGTGTTCGTTGGCCTGTCCGGCCCGAACCTGCTGAGCGCTGAAGGCCTGCTGTCGATGGCGGCCAACCCGATCGTGTTCGCGTGCTCGAACCCGGATCCGGAAATCTCCCCGGAACTGGCGCACGCTACCCGTAGCGACGTGATCATGGCCACCGGCCGTTCGGACTACCCGAACCAGGTCAACAACGTACTGGGCTTCCCGTTCATTTTCCGTGGTGCCCTGGACGTTCGCGCCAAGCGCATCAACGAAGAAATGAAAGTGGCTGCCGCCAACGCCCTGCGTGAACTGGCCAAGCTGCCTGTGCCTCAGGACGTGTGCGATGCCTACGGCGGTGCTCCGCTGGAATTCGGCCGTGAGTACATCATTCCGAAGCCAATGGACAAGCGCCTGATCACCCTGATCTCCGACGCTGTGGCCAAAGCTGCGATCGAGACCGGTGTGGCGACCCTGCCGTATCCGAAGAACTACCCGCTGAAAAGCGTGGATGACGTGTTCAACGGCTAAGCCGTTGTAGCGCTTCAACCCAAAGCCCCGGCTCGTGAGAGTCGGGGCTTTTTTGTTTTCGGGAGTTCTCAGGATCGCATTTCATATCCACAAGGGCCCTCACCCTAACCCTCTCCCAAGGGGAGAGGGGACTGATTGGGGGATGCTTGAGCGTTCTGAACGTATCGTGTTGAATCCATAGGCGCTGATGCACTTTCAGGTCGGTGTATCTCGTGAATTTTCCACGGTCAGTCCCCTCTCCCTCTGGGAGAGGGCTAGGGTGAGGGGCTCTTGATCTTCAGGCAATAAAAAGCCCCGCACTTCTCACGAAGGCGGGGCTTTTCAATACCGCTGGATCAGAACAAATCGATCGGTGCCTGCTCATCCGCCGGCAGTGGGCTGCCCGGCGCCGTGCCATTGCCCAGCTCATTCACCGACGGCGGCGTGTCTTCAGCCTTGAACAGCTCGAAGTACGCGCCCGGCGTGCTCGGCGTCGCGGCACGGCCACTGACCGGGTCCACGCGCAGGCTCAGCAAGCCTTCCGGCTCAGGCTGCACGTGCGGTGGCTTGTCCTTCAGCGCCGCCGACATGTAGTTCATCCAGATCGGCAGCGCCACGGTGCCACCGAACTCACGACGACCGAGGCTTTCCGGCTGGTCGAACCCGGTCCAGACCGTGGTCACGTAATCGGCGTTGTAGCCGGAGAACCACGCATCCTTCGATTCGTTGGTGGTACCGGTTTTACCGGCGATGTCGCTACGGCCCATGGCCAATGCGCGGCGACCGGTGCCGAGTTTGATCACGTCTTGCAACATGCTATTGAGGATGTAGGTGGTGCGGCCATCGACAACCCGTTCAGCCACGGCGGGCGTCTGCGGTGCCGCCGCCGTGCCCGGCGCTTCGCCTGGAATGGCATTGACCGAAATCGAGTCGGTGTGCGGCGCGGCAATGCCGTCGGTCGCTGCAGCACCCTGCGGTACGGTCGGCGGGTTGGCGACGAACAGCGTGTCGCCGTTACGGCTTTCGACCTTGTCGATGATGTACGGGGTGATCTTGTAGCCGCCGTTGGCGAAGGTGCTCCAGCCGGTAGCAATCTCCATCGGCGTCAGCGTCGCGGTGCCGAGTGCCAGCGACAGGTTTGGCGGCAGATCCTGTTTGTTGAAGCCGAAGCGAGTGATGTAGTCGATGGTCTTGCTCACGCCCATCGCTTGCAACAGGCGGATCGACACCAGGTTGCGCGACTTGTACAAACCTTCGCGCAAACGAATCGGGCCAAGGAAGGTGTTGGTGTCGTTCTTCGGACGCCAGACCTTGTCCAGGTACTCGTCGACAAACACGATCGGCGCATCGTTGACCAGGGTGGCAGCGGTGTAGCCGTTATCCAGTGCGGCGCTGTAGACGAACGGCTTGAAGCTCGAACCCGGCTGACGCTTGGCCTGCATGGCGCGGTTGTAGTTGCTCTGCTCGAAGGCGAAACCGCCGACCAGCGAACGGATCGCGCCGTTCTGCGGATCCAGCGACACCAGTGCGCCTTGCGCCTGCGGGATCTGGCTGAATTTCAGCGAATTGTCCTTCTGACGCTGCACGCGAACCAGGTCGCCCACCTGCGCGACATCCGACGGCTGGCGCGGAGCGGCGCCCATGCTGTTGGTGTTAAGGAATGGGCGCGCCCATTTCATGGTGTCCCAGGCGACATGCTCTTCGCCGGTGCGGGTCAGCACTTGCAGGCCGTTCTTGTCGACCTGCGTAACGATGGCCGGCTCCAGGCTGCTGATGGTGCGTTGCTTGGTCAGCTCGCTGGCCCAGGCTTCGCGGGTCTTGCCCGGCAGGCGCGACTCGGGGCCACGGTAGCCGTGACGCTGGTCGTAGGTCATCAAGCCTTCGTGCAGCGCGGTGTTGGCCATTTCCTGCAGGTTGCTCGGCACCGTGGTGGTGACGCGGAAACCTTCGGTGTAAGCGTCGCTGCCATAACGGCCGACCATTTCGGCACGGGCCATTTCGGCGATGTACGGTGCGTTCACTTCCGGGGTCGGCACGTGATAGCTGGCGTTCAGCGGCTCGTTGATCGCGGCGGTGTAATCCGCCTCGGTGATCTTGCCGAGCTTGTACATGCGCCCGAGGATCCAGTCGCGGCGTTCTTTACTGCGCGCCGGGTTGGCCAGCGGGTTGAAGCGCGACGGGGCTTTCGGCAGGCCGGCGATCATCGCCATCTGCGCCAGGCTGACGTCACGGATCGACTTGCCGTAATACACCTGCGCCGCCGCCTCGATGCCGTAGGCACGGTTACCCAGATAGATCTTGTTCACGTACAGCTCAAGGATTTCGTCCTTGGTCAGCTGTCGCTCGATCTGCAGGGCCAACAGAATTTCGGTGGTTTTGCGCGAGAAGCTGCGTTCGCTGGTCAGGAAGAAGTTCTTCGCCACCTGCATGGTGATGGTGCTGCCGCCGGACTGAATGTGCCCGCTCTTGACCAATTGGGTCGCGGCGCGCATCAGGCTGCTCGGATCGACGCCATAGTGGTTGGCGAAGTTGTCGTCTTCAGCACTTAGTAACGCATTAATGAAATTGGGTGGAATGTCGGCGAAACGGATCGGCGTACGGCGCATTTCGCCAAATTCTGCGATCAACTTGTTGTCGCTGCTGTAGACCCGCAACGGAATCTGCAACTGAATGCTTCTCAGGGCCTCCACAGACGGCAAACCCGGACTAAGGTAAAGATAGGCGCCGCTGAGACCTAAAAGCAGTCCGCAGAAAACGGCGACGATGGACCAACCGAAAAATTTCAGCAGACGAATCAAGGCGTTTGGACATCCAGGCAAAGAATGAATTTGGCGACGGGGTTCCGGTTACACACAGAACGGCCCGCGCAGGCAGTAAAAAGCGGAAAAAAACGCTGGGCATTATAAGCACTTTTCCGTCGGAGGCGTCATTGGCGCTTCTGTCAAGACGGGGTGAAGGAACGCAATGCGTATTACAGAGTCCGTAACTCACGGAAAGTCATAGGGAATTGGTAGTGCTGGGACTCTTCAATAAAAAGACCAATACGTTACTGGGGATCGACATCAGCTCCACGTCGGTGAAGCTGCTGGAACTGAGCCGTCAGGGTGATCGCTACCGGGTCGAGGCGTACGCGGTGGAGCCATTGCCGGCGAATGCCGTGGTCGAGAAAAACATCGCCGAGCTTGAAGGCGTGGGCCAGGCCCTGAGTCGCGTGCTGGTCAAGGCGCGCACCGGGCTTAAAAGCGTGGCGGTGGCGGTGGCCGGTTCTGCGGTGATCACCAAGATCATCGAAATGGACGCCGGGCTGTCCGAGGACGAGCTGGAGAACCAGCTGAAGATCGAAGCCGACCAATACATTCCCTATCCACTGGACGAAGTCGCCATCGATTTCGAAGTCCAGGGCGTGTCACCGCGCAACCCCGAACGGGTCAACGTGTTGCTGGCCGCCTGTCGCAAGGAAAACGTCGAAGTCCGTGAGGCGGCACTCGCCTTGGCCGGGCTGACGGCGCGGGTGGTCGACGTC
This sequence comes from Pseudomonas sp. SM4, assembly GCF_051913165.1. NCBI lineage: Bacteria > Pseudomonadati > Pseudomonadota > Gammaproteobacteria > Pseudomonadales > Pseudomonadaceae > Pseudomonas > Pseudomonas sp. SM4. The sequence goes on from NZ_JBODOE010000004.1 coordinate 192,674, forward strand.
GAGGCCTACGCGCTGGAGCGTTCATTCGGCCTGCTGGCGACGCAACTGGCTGCTTCGCAGGAGCGCCTGACCGTCGCCGTGGTCGACATCGGCGCGACCATGACCACCCTCAGCGTCCTGCACAACGGCAGGATCATCTATACCCGCGAACAGTTGTTCGGCGGCCGCCAGCTGACCGAAGAAATCCAGCGTCGTTACGGCCTGACAGTTGAACAGGCCGGGCTGGCGAAGAAGCAGGGCGGTTTGCCCGACGATTACATCAGAGAAGTCTTGCAGCCGTTTCGCGAGGCTTTGGTGCAGCAGGTGTCGCGCTCGCTGCAATTCTTCTTCGCTTCCGGCCAGTACAACGCGGTCGATCACATTCTGCTGGCCGGTGGCACGGCGTCGGTGCCCGGGCTGGACCGGCTGATCGAGCAGCGCCTGAATACGCCGACCCAGGTCGCCAACCCGTTTTCCGACATGGCCCTGAGCAGCAAGGTCAACGCCGGGGCCCTGGCGAGCGACGCGCCGGCCCTGATGATTGCCTGCGGGCTCGCGCTCAGGAGTTTCGACTGATGGCGCGGATCAACCTTTTACCCTGGCGCGAAGAGCGCCGAGAGGAGCGGCGCAAACGCTTCCTGCTGACGCTGATCGGGGTGGTGGTCGGCTCGGTGGGAGCGGTGTTGATTGCCGATCAGATCATCAGTGCCGCCATTGAGCGACAAATGGCGCGCAACGACTACATCAGCAAGCAGATCGCCGTGGTCGACGAACGGATCAAACAGATCAGCGAGCTCAAGGCGCGCCGCCAGCAACTGGTCGAACGCATGCGCATCATCCAGGACCTGCAGGGCAACCGGCAGATCAGCGGGCGGATTTTTGATCAACTGGCGCGCACGTTGCCGGACGGGGTGTATTTCACCGACGTGAAAATGGCCGGCAAAACCCTGTCGATCAGCGGTGCTGCCGAATCGAACAATCGCGTTTCCGAGTTGATGCGCAATCTTGATGCTTCCGACTGGTTTGACGCGCCGAGCCTGAACGAAGTGAAAGCGACCTCGGCCGACCAGGTCGAGCAGGCCAACGTGTTTCAATTGACCGTTCGTCAGACCCAGCCGAAGACTGTGGAGGACGAGCCATGAAGCCGTCCGAATGGCTGGAGAGTCTGCGCAACATCGACTTCAACGATCTGGACACCAGCAATATCGGTTCCTGGCCGGCCGCAGTGAAGGCCATGGCCGGCGCGCTGTTGATGGTGCTGGTGTTGGCGCTTGGCTATAACTTTTTCATCAGCGACATGGAGAACCAGCTCGAGGCCAAGCGAGAAGAGGAGGCCACGCTCAAGGAACAGTTCGCCAGCAAGGCGCATCTGTCGGCCAATCTGGAGCTGTACACCCAGCAAATGAAAGAGATGGAAAATTCGTTCGGCGTGTTGTTGCGGCAATTGCCCAGTGACACCGAAGTGCCGGGCCTGCTCGAAGACATCACCCGCACCGGTCTGGGCAGCGGGCTGGAATTCGAAGAAATCAAATTGCTGCCGGAGGTCACCCAGCAGTTTTACATCGAGCTACCGATTCAGATCACCGTCACCGGCGCCTATCACGACCTCGCCACCTTCGTCAGTGGTGTGGCCGGGCTGCCGCGCATCGTCACCCTGCATGATTTCGAGCTGGCGCCGGCCAACCCCGAGGGCGGGCCGAAGCTGCGCATGAGCATCCTCGCCAAGACGTACCGCTACAACGACAAGGGGCTGGCGAAATGACCCCGATGCGTTATCTGGCCTTGTCGATGGTTTTGCTGGTGCTGCATGGCTGTGGCGGTGGCGGTGGCGATGACTTCAGCGACCTCGACGCCTACATGAATGAAGTGCGCCTGCGCCCGGCCGGCAAGATTGAACCTACGCCGACATTCCGGTCTTACCCCACATTCACTTACAGCGCCGCCAACCTGCGCAGCCCGTTTTCGCGGCAGGTGCGCGTCGATCTGGCCGGGCAGCGGCATGGCTCGCGCAACGTCAAACCCGACCCCAACCGGGTCAAGCAATACCTCGAAGGTTTCAACATCGAGCAGTTCGAGATGGTCGGCACGATCTCCAATGTTTCCGGCTCCTTTGCGCTATTGCGTGGGGCGGGCGGGGTGCATCGGCTGAAAGTCGGCGATTACCTGGGACGCAATGACGGCCGCATCGTCGCCATCAGCGCCACTCAGGTCGAAGTCGTCGAAATCGTCCCCGACGGCGAAGGCGCCTGGCTGGAGCGTCCGCGCACCATTCCTTTGAAAGAGCACTCATAGTGGAAGTCGAACAATGAACAGGATTTTCTCCACCCTCGGTTTTTCGCTATGGATAGCGCTGATGTCGCCGATGGTACTCGCGGCCAATCTGAAGACGCTCGACGTGGCGGCGTTGCCGGGGGATCGCGTCGAGTTGAAGCTGTCATTCGACGGCCCGCCGCCACCGCCCAAGGGCTACACCACCGAATCGCCGGCGCGGATCGCCCTCGATTTGCCGGGTGTCGCCAGCCAGTTGGCGAGCAAGAATCTTGATCTGGGCAGCGGCAACGCGCGCACCGCGACGGTGGTTGAAGCCAAGGACCGCACGCGGCTGATCGTCAGCCTCACACAGCTTGCGCCTTACACCACGCGGGTCGAAGGCAATAATTTGTTCGTGGTGGTGGGGCAAGGCGCGCCGGTTGCAGCACCGCGCCCGGCCACCGTTGCACCGCGCCCGGCGCCAGCAGCGCCGGTCAAGGCATCCGTAGCGAAAGCACGAGCCATTCGCGGCGTGGATTTCCAGCGCGGCACGGCGGGCGAAGGCAATGTCGTCATCGATCTGGCTGACCCGACCATCGCCCCGGACATCCAGGAACATGACGGCAAAATCATCCTCAGCTTCGCCCGCACGCAGTTGCCGGAAAAATTGCGTGTGCGTCTCGACGTCAAGGATTTCGCCACCCCGGTGCAATTCGTCAATGCCGGCGTGAGCGGTGAGCGCACGGTAATTACCGTCGAGCCCAGTGGCACGTACGAGTATTCGACCTTCCAGACGGATAACAAGCTGACCGTCAGCGTGCGGCCGATGACCGTCGACGATCTGCAAAAGCGCAATGCCGATCGCAACAGCTATGTCGGCGAAAAGCTGTCGCTGAACTTCCAGGACATCGACGTGCGCTCGGTGCTGCAACTGATCGCCGACTTCACCAATCTCAATCTGGTCGCCAGCGACACGGTGCAGGGCGGCATCACCTTGCGCCTGCAAAACGTGCCGTGGGATCAGGCGCTGGATCTGGTGCTGAAAACCAAGGGCCTGGATAAACGCAAGATCGGCAATGTGCTGCTGGTAGCGCCGGCCGATGAAATCGCCGCCCGCGAACGCCAGGAACTGGAATCGCAGAAACAGATCGCCGAACTGGCGCCGTTGCGCCGCGAACTGTTGCAAGTGAATTACGCCAAGGCTGCGGACATCGCCAAGCTGTTCCAGTCGGTCACCAGTGCCGAAACGAAAATCGATGAACGTGGCTCGATCACAGTCGATGAGCGGACCAACAACATCATTGCCTATCAGACCCAGGATCGACTCGATGAGCTGCGGCGGATCGTGGCGCAACTGGATATCCCGGTGCGGCAAGTGATGATCGAGGCGCGCATCGTCGAGGCCAACGTCGATTACGACAAGAGCCTGGGCGTGCGCTGGGGCGGTTCCATCCAGAACAAGGGCAACTGGAACACCTCCGGGGTCAGCAACGGTTCATCGACAACCATCGGCACGCCGGGCAGCACCAGTACCAACTCACCGTTCGTCGACATGGGTACGGTCGGCAATACCTCGGGAATCGGTATCGCCTTCATCACCGACAACGTGTTGCTCGATCTTGAACTGACGGCGATGGAGAAAACCGGTAACGGCGAAATCGTCTCGCAGCCGAAAGTGGTCACTTCCGACAAGGAGACCGCGAAAATCCTCAAGGGCACCGAGATTCCTTATCAGGAAGCCAGTTCCAGCGGCGCCACTTCGGTGTCGTTCAAGGAGGCCTCGCTGTCGCTGGAAGTCACCCCGCAGATCACCCCAGACAACCGCATTATCATGGAGGTCAAGGTCACCAAGGATGAACCGGACTACTTGAACAAAGTGCAGGATGTACCGCCGATCAAGAAAAACGAGGTCAACGCCAAGGTGCTGGTCAATGACGGCGAAACCATCGTGATTGGCGGCGTTTTCTCAAATACTCAAAGCAAGGTCGTAGATAAGGTGCCATTTCTTGGCGATGTGCCGTATCTTGGCCGCCTTTTCCGGCGTGATGTGGTTTCGGAGAAAAAATCCGAGCTGCTGGTATTTCTCACACCACGTATCATGAATAACCAGGCGATTGCTGTGAGTCGTTGATTCTGTGCGAAATTTGATTCTTGTAGGACCGATGGGCGCTGGCAAAAGCACCATCGGCCGGTTGCTGGCCAAAGAGCTGCGCCTGCCGTTCAAAGATTCCGACAAGGAAATTGAACTGCGCACGGGCGCCAATATCCCGTGGATCTTCGACAAGGAAGGCGAGCCCGGCTTTCGTGACCGTGAGCAGGCGATGATCGCCGAGCTGTGCGCGTTCGATGGCGTGGTGTTGGCGACCGGCGGTGGTGCCGTCATGCGCGATGCCAATCGCAAGGCCCTGTATGAGGGTGGGCGCGTGGTGTATCTGCACGCCTCCGTCGAACAGCAGGTCGGCCGCACCTCGCGCGACCGCAACCGGCCGTTGCTGCGCACCGCCAATCCTGAAAAAACCCTGCGTGATTTGCTGGCGATCCGTGATCCGCTTTATCGGGAAATCGCCGATCTGGTGGTGGAAACCGACGAACGGCCGCCACGCATGGTGGTGCTCGACATTCTCGATCGTCTGGCGCAACTGCCGCCCCGTTAAAGCATCGCTCGAAATGCGCTATCCTCGGCGTCCTGTCACAGCCCGTCGAGGTTGTGGCGGATGGCGTGCGAGCGGCGTCATACCCGCTATAGGCCGCAGATAACCAATAATTCAGGGCAGGACGCCTGCTTCCATCTTCACTGTGGGGACACATGCAGACACTCAAGGTCGATCTAGGCGAGCGCAGCTACCCGATTCATATTGGCGAAGGTCTGTTGGATCAGCCTGAACTGCTGGCGCCGCATATCCACGGGCGGCAGGTGGCAATCATCTCCAACGAGACCGTTGCGCCGCTCTATCTTGAGCGTCTGACCCGCAGTCTTGCGCAGTTCTCGGTGATCTCGGTGGTGTTGCCGGACGGCGAAGCCTTCAAGAACTGGGAAACCCTGCAACTGATCTTCGACGGCCTGCTGACCGCTCGTCATGACCGCCGCACCACCGTCATCGCCCTCGGCGGCGGTGTGATCGGCGACATGGCCGGTTTCGCCGCCGCCTGTTACCAGCGCGGCGTCGATTTCATCCAGATTCCAACGACATTGCTGTCCCAGGTCGATTCGTCGGTGGGTGGCAAGACCGGCATCAATCATCCGCTGGGCAAGAACATGGTCGGCGCGTTCTATCAGCCGAACGTCGTGCTGATCGATACCGCGTCCCTGAAAACCCTGCCTGAGCGCGAGCTCTCCGCCGGTCTGGCAGAAGTCATCAAATACGGCCTGATCTGCGATGAGCCGTTCCTGACCTGGCTCGAAGACAACGTCGACGCCCTGCGTGCGCTGGATCAGAAAGCCCTGACTTATGCCATCGAACGTTCCTGCGCGGCCAAGGCTGCGGTGGTTGGCGCCGATGAGAAGGAAACCGGGGTACGCGCCACGCTGAATCTTGGCCACACCTTCGGCCACGCCATCGAGACCCACATGGGCTATGGTGTCTGGCTGCATGGCGAGGCGGTCGCGGCCGGTACCGTGATGGCGCTGGAAATGTCCGCGCGCCTGGGCTGGATCAGTGATGAGGAGCGCGATCGCGGCATCCGTCTGTTCCAGCGCGCCGGTCTGCCGGTGGTACCGCCGGAAGAGATGAGCGAAGCCGATTTTCTCGAACACATGGCAATCGACAAAAAAGTGATCGACGGTCGTCTGCGCCTGGTGCTGCTGCGCCGGATGGGCGAAGCGGTAGTGACCGCCGATTATCCGAAAGAGGTTCTACAGGCCACGCTGGGAGCGGATTACCGCGCCCTGGCTCAGCTTAAAGGTTAATAAGATTCCGATGACTAGTTTGCATGCCGACGAGGCGTTCCTCGGCCATTTCCAGTTAAGTCACGACCCCTTCGCGCCACGCGTGCCGGGCTTCAAATTCTTCCCGGCCCAGCGCAAACCGGTGCTGGGTCAGCTGCATCATCTGGCGCGTTACAGCCAATTGCTGCTGGTGGTCACTGGCCCGCAGGGCAGCGGCAAGACCTTGCTGCGTCAGGCGCTGGTCGCCAGCACCAACAAGCAATCGGTGCAAAGCGTGGTGGTTTCCGCCCGTGGCGCCGGCGATGCTGCTGGCGTGCTGCGCCAAGTGGCTCAGGCATTGAACGTGGCCCAGGCCGAGGTCGGTGCGATTCTGGATCAGGTGGTGCAACTCGCGCTGACCGGCCAGGAAGTCTATCTGCTGGTGGATGACGCCGAGCAGCTCGACGAATCCGCCCTTGAGGCGCTGATGGCGCTGGGTGCCGGTGCACCGGAAGGTCGACCGCACGTATTCCTGTTCGGTGAGTCGTCGCTGATCGCTCAGCTCGAGGCTTTGCACCTCGAAGAGGAGCGCTTCCACGTCATCGAATTGCAGCCGTACACCGAAGAAGAGACCCGCGAATATCTCGACCAACGGCTCGAAGGTGCAGGCCGGGGTGTCGAACTTTTCACCGCGGATCAGATCTCTGATATTCACGAAAGTGCCGAGGGTTGGCCGGGCAACATCAACCAGGTCGCTCGCGATGCTCTGATCGAAGTCATGATTGCCAGCCGCTCTGCGGTCAAGCGTCCAAGTATGGGGTTCAACATGCCGAAGAAACACGTATTGGCGATTTCCGCCGTCGTTGTGGTCGCGGTCGCCGCCGCCTGGTTGATGCCGGGTCGCAACAAGGCGCCAACCACCGGCGCGCCGGCCAATGAACAGGCACAGTTGCCATTGGGCCAAGGTGCCAATGGCGCCGCGCCGAACGTCGAGTTCGCCGGCAATACGCAACCGATGCCGTTGCCGCTGGTCGGTAACTCGCAACCGGTCATGCGCGGCCCGCTGGCTGAAGCGGCTGGCGGTATCACTGAAGGCGACGACGGTGTGCCTCTGGAAGGCTCCAGCGCGACACCGCCTACCGTGACCACGTCGGCGCCTCCAGTCGGCGTTCCAGCCGGTCCTGCACCGACACCGGTTCCAGTTCCGGCGGCCAAACCAACTCCAGCGCCAACTCAGGTTGCCACTGCCAAGCCTGCTCCGGTAGCGCCAGCGGCAAAACCGGCTCCTGCGCCAGCCAAGCCAGTTGCAGCAGCCAAGCCTGCCGAGAAGCCGGTGACCGTCGCCAAAGCCGCCGGTGGCAGCTGGTACGCCGGTCAGCCAACCGGTAACTACGTGGTGCAGATCCTCGGCACCAGTTCCGAAGCGGCCGCGCAAAACTTCGTCAAGGAACAGGGCGGCGAGTACCGTTATTTCAAGAAAGTCCTCAACGGCAAGCCGCTCTACGTGATCACCTACGGCAACTTCGCCAATCGTGATGCAGCCGTTTCTGCCATCAAGGCCTTGCCAGCGAAGGTTCAGGCTGGTAAACCTTGGCCTCGCACTGTCGCCAGCGTCCAACAGGAACTGGCAACAACTCGCTGAAGATTCGGCGGCCTTACCCAGGCCGCCTCTCCAAGCACCTCAAAATTTCTACGAGTGCGCGCCGCCTTTACAGGCCGCGTGCCTTGTGGTGTCTGCGTCATAGTAGTCTTTGAGTCGTTGCAGTCAGAATTAAAAAAGTTTTGACTAGCACAGCAGATCGCTTTAAACCTTTCACAAATGCGACATGAATTTGCGACATTTCGTCGTCAAATTTGTGAGCCTCTGTGTCGCTGTGTACAATGACCACCCTTTTGCCCCCGCTAAGCCGGCGTACGTTCGGCGCGGAATGCAAGTGGTTGAATTGAAAAGAAATTTGCCTCGAAAAGAGGCAGCCTGGTGAGAAAGTGTCTATGAAAGCAGGTCTGTACCAACCAGATGAATTCAAGGATAACTGCGGTTTCGGCCTGATAGCCCATATGCAGGGCGAACCCAGTCATACCCTTTTGACAACGGCCATCGAGGCCCTGACCTGCATGACCCACCGCGGTGGGATTAATGCCGACGGCAAGACCGGTGACGGTTGCGGTCTGCTGATTCAGAAGCCTGATGCGTTCCTGCGCGCGATTGCCCAGGAAACCTTCAGCGTCGAGCTGCCCAAGCAATATGCGGTGGGCATGGTTTTCTTCAACCAGGACCCGGTCAAGGCCGAAGCCGCTCGCGAGAACATGAACCGCGAGATCCTCGCTGAAGGCCTGCAGTTGATCGGCTGGCGCAAAGTGCCGATCGACACCAGCGTCCTCGGCCGCCTGGCCCTTGAGCGCCTGCCACAAATCGAGCAGGTGTACATCGGCGGCGAAGGCCTGAGCGATCAGGACATGGCTGTGAAGCTGTTCAGTGCGCGACGTCGTTCGTCGGTGGCCAATGCCGTCGACTCCGACCACTACATCTGCAGCTTTTCGCACAAGACCATCATCTATAAAGGCCTGATGATGCCGGCCGATCTGGCCGCGTTCTATCCAGACCTGAGTGACGAGCGCCTGCAAACCGCGATCTGCGTGTTCCACCAGCGCTTCTCCACCAACACCCTGCCGAAATGGCCGCTGGCGCAGCCATTCCGCTTCCTCGCCCACAACGGCGAGATCAACACCATCACCGGTAATCGCAACTGGGCACAGGCCCGTCGGACCAAGTTCACCAACGATCTGATGGATCTGGAGGAACTCGGCCCGCTGGTCAATCGTGTCGGTTCCGACTCTTCCAGCATGGACAACATGCTCGAGCTGATGGTCACCGGTGGCATCGACCTGTTCCGTGGTGTGCGGATGATCATTCCGCCAGCGTGGCAGAACGTCGAAACCATGGACCCGGATCTGCGTGCGTTCTACGAGTACAACTCGATGCACATGGAGCCGTGGGACGGCCCGGCTGGTGTTGTGATGACCGACGGTCGCTACGCGGTATGCCTGCTCGACCGTAACGGTCTGCGCCCGGCACGCTGGGTCACTACCACCAATGGTTTCATCACTGTCGCTTCGGAAATCGGCGTCTGGAATTACCAGCCTGAAGACGTGATCGCCAAGGGCCGTGTCGGCCCGGGTCAGATCCTCGCCGTGGACACCGAAACCGGGCAGATCCTCGACACCGACGCGATCGACAACCGTCTGAAGTCCCGTCATCCGTACAAGCAATGGCTGCGCAAGAATGCCCTGCGCATTCAGGCGACCATGGAAGACAACGACCACGGTTCGGCTTTTTACGACGTCGATCAGCTCAAGCAATACATGAAGATGTATCAGGTCACGTTCGAGGAGCGCGATCAGGTCCTGCGTCCGCTCGGCGAACAAGGCTACGAAGCCGTGGGTTCGATGGGCGACGACACGCCGATGGCCGTGCTGTCGCAGCGCGTGCGCACGCCGTACGACTATTTCCGCCAGCAGTTCGCGCAGGTCACCAACCCGCCGATCGACCCGCTGCGTGAAGCGATCGTGATGTCGCTGGAAATCTGCCTCGGTGCCGAGCGCAACATTTTCCAGGAGTCGCCGGAACACGCCTCGCGTGTGATCCTCAGCTCGCCAGTGATTTCGCCGGCCAAGTGGCGCTCGCTGATGAACCTTGACCGCCCGGGTTTCGAGCGGCAGATCATCGACCTCAACTACGACGAAAGCGTCGGCCTCGAAGCGGCGATCCGCAATGTGGCCGATCAGGCTGAAGAAGCCGTGCGCGCCGGTCGCACCCAGATCGTTCTGAGCGACCGCCATATCGCCCCGGGCAAGCTGCCGATCCACGCCTCGCTGGCGACCGGTGCCGTGCACCACCGACTGACTGAAAAAGGCCTGCGTTGCGATTCCAACATCCTTGTTGAAACCGCGACCGCCCGTGACCCGCATCACTTTGCGGTGCTGATCGGTTTCGGCGCCTCGGCGGTCTATCCGTTCCTCGCGTACGAAGTGCTGGGCGACCTGATCCGGACCGGTGAAGTGCTGGGCGACCTCTATGAGGTGTTCAAGAACTACCGCAAAGGCATCACCAAAGGTCTGCTGAAGATCCTCTCGAAGATGGGCATTTCGACCATCGCTTCGTACCGTGGTGCGCAGCTGTTCGAAGCCATCGGCCTGTCCGAAGAAGTCTGCGACCTGAGCTTCCGTGGCGTGCCGAGCCGCATCAAGGGTGCGCGTTTCGTCGACATCGAAGCCGAGCAGAAAGCACTCGCCAGCGAAGCCTGGAGTCCGCGCAAGCCGATCCAGCAGGGCGGTCTGCTGAAGTTCGTCCACGGTGGCGAATATCACGCGTACAACCCGGACGTGGTCAACACCCTGCAAGCCGCCGTGCAGCAGGGCGACTACGCCAAGTTCAAGGAATACACCTCGCTGGTGGACAACCGTCCGGTGTCGATGATCCGCGACCTGTTCAAGGTCAAGACCCTCGACACGCCGCTGGACATCAGTGAAATCGAGCCGCTGGAATCGGTGCTCAAGCGCTTCGACTCCGCCGGTATCTCGCTGGGCGCCTTGTCGCCGGAAGCTCACGAAGCCCTGGCCGAAGCCATGAACCGCCTCGGTGCGCGTTCCAACTCCGGCGAAGGTGGTGAGGATCCAGCACGTTACGGCACCATCAAGAGCTCGAAAATCAAGCAGGTTGCGACTGGCCGTTTCGGTGTAACCCCGGAGTATCTGGTCAACGCCGAAGTGCTGCAGATCAAGGTCGCGCAAGGCGCCAAGCCGGGCGAGGGCGGGCAACTGCCGGGCGGTAAAGTGAACGGTCTGATCGCCAAGCTGCGTTACGCAGTGCCGGGCGTAACCCTGATTTCGCCACCGCCGCACCACGACATTTATTCGATCGAAGACTTGTCGCAGCTGATTTTCGACCTGAAACAGGTCAACCCGAAAGCACTGGTTTCGGTGAAGCTGGTGGCTGAAGCAGGCGTCGGCACCATCGCCGCCGGTGTGGCCAAGGCTTATGCGGACTTGATCACTATCTCCGGCTACGACGGAGGCACCGGTGCTTCGCCGCTGACCTCGATCAAATACGCTGGCGCACCGTGGGAACTCGGCCTCGCCGAAACCCACCAGACCCTGCGCGGCAACGACCTGCGCGGCAAAGTCCGGGTGCAGACCGACGGTGGCCTGAAAACCGGCCTCGACGTGATCAAGGCAGCCATTCTCGGCGCTGAAAGCTTCGGCTTCGGTACTGCGCCGATGATCGCGCTGGGCTGCAAATACCTGCGTATCTGCCACCTGAACAACTGCGCCACCGGCGTCGCGACGCAGAACGAGAAGCTGCGCAAGGATCACTACATCGGTACCGTCGACATGGTGGTGAACTTCTTCACCTACGTCGCCGAAGAAACCCGTGAGTGGCTGGCCAAGCTCGGCGTGCGCTCCCTCGAAGAGCTGATCGGTCGTACCGATCTGCTGGAAATCCTCGAAGGGCAGACCGCCAAGCAGCATCACCTGGACCTGACGCCGCTGTTGGGCAGCGATCACATCCCGGCGGACAAGCCGCAGTTCTGCGGCGTTGAGCGCAACCCGCCGTTCGACAAAGGCCTGCTGGCCGAGAAAATGCTCGAGATGGCTTCGTCGGCGATCAACGACATGAGCGGCGCCGAGTTCGATCTGGATATCTGCAACTGCGACCGTTCGATCGGCGCACGGATCTCCGGCGAAATCGCCCGCAAGCACGGCAACCAGGGGATGGCGAAAGCGCCGATCACCTTCCGCTTCAAAGGCACTGCCGGTCAGAGCTTCGGCGTTTGGAACGCCGGCGGTCTGAACCTGTACCTGGAAGGCGACGCCAACGACTACGTCGGCAAAGGCATGACCGGTGGCAAGCTGACCATCGTGCCGCCGAAGGGCAGCGTTTATAAGACTCAGGACAGCGCCATCATCGGCAACACCTGCCTGTACGGCGCCACCGGCGGCAAGTTGTTCGCCGCCGGCACCGCAGGCGAGCGTTTTGCCGTGCGTAACTCCGGTGCCCATACGGTTGTGGAAGGCACTGGCGATCACTGCTGTGAGTACATGACCGGTGGTTTTGTCTGCGTTCTGGGCAAGACCGGTTACAACTTCGGCTCTGGCATGACCGGTGGTTTCGCCTACGTGCTCGATCAGGACAACACCTTCGTTGACCGGGTCAACCACGAACTGGTGGAAATCCAGCGGATCAGCGGCGAGGCGATGGAAGCCTATCGCAGCCACCTGCAAAACGTGCTGAACGAGTACGTCGCGGAAACCGACAGCGAGTGGGGTCGTGAACTCGCCGAAAACCTCGATGACTACCTGCGCCGTTTCTGGCTGGTCAAGCCCAAGGCTGCCAACCTGAAATCGTTGCTTTCCAGCACTCGTGCCAACCCGCAGTGATATGCGCCTGAAGAGTTTGATGAGGTTTTAACAATGGCTGAACGTCTGAATAACGACTTCCAGTTCATCGATGTCGGGCGCAAAGATCCGAAGAAGAAACTGTTGCGTCAACGCAAGAAAGAGTTCGTCGAAATCTACGAACCGTTCAAACCCCAGCAGTCGGCCGATCAGGCCCACCGCTGCCTGGGCTGCGGCAACCCGTATTGCGAATGGAAGTGCCCGGTGCACAACTTCATTCCGAACTGGCTGAAGCTGGTGGCGGAGGGCAACATCCTTCAGGCCGCCGAGCTGTCGCACCAGACCAATACCCTGCCGGAAGTCTGCGGCCGGGTGTGCCCGCAGGATCGTCTGTGCGAGGGTGCCTGCACCCTTAACGACGGCTTCGGTGCGGTGACCATCGGTTCGGTCGAGAAGTACATCACCGACACCGCGTTCGCCATGGGCTGGCGCCCGGACATGTCTAAGGTCAAACCGACCGGCAAACGTGTCGCGATCATCGGCGCAGGCCCGGCGGGTCTGGGTTGTGCCGACGTGTTGGTACGCGGCGGCGTGACCCCGGTGGTGTTCGACAAGAACCCGGAAATCGGCGGTCTGCTGACCTTCGGCATCCCCGAGTTCAAGCTAGAAAAGACCGTGCTGAGCAATCGTCGCGAAGTTTTCACTGGCATGGGCATCGAGTTCCGTCTCAACACCGAAGTCGGCAAAGACGTGACCATGGAACAACTGCTCGCAGAATACGATGCGGTGTTCATGGGCATGGGCACTTACACCTACATGAAGGGCGGTTTTGCCGGTGAAGATCTGCCGGGCGTTTATGACGCACTGGACTTCCTGATTGCCAACGTCAATCGCAACCTGGGCTTTGAAAAGTCGCCGGAAGATTTCGTCGACATGAAAGGCAAGAAGGTTGTGGTACTCGGCGGCGGCGACACGGCGATGGACTGCAACCGCACGTCGATCCGTCAGGGCGCCAAATCGGTGACCTGCGCTTATCGTCGTGACGAAGCGAACATGCCCGGCTCGCGCAAAGAGGTGAAGAACGCCAAGGAAGAAGGCGTGAAATTCCTCTACAACCGCCAGCCGATCGCCATCGTCGGTGAAGACAAGGTCGAAGGCGTCAAAGTGGTCGAGACCCGTCTCGGCGAACCGGACGCCCGTGGCCGTCGCAGCCCTGAACCGATCCCGGGTTCCGAAGAGATCATCCCGGCCGACGCCGTGGTTATCGCCTTCGGTTTCCGCCCGAGCCCGGCGCCGTGGTTCGAACAGTTCGAGATCCAGACCGACAGCCAGGGCCGCGTTGTCGCGCCTGAGCAAGGTCAGTACAAGCACCAGACCAGCAACCCGAAAATCTTTGCCGGTGGCGACATGGTGCGCGGTTCCGACCTGGTGGTGACGGCGATCTTCGAAGGCCGCAATGCTGCCGAAGGGATCCTTGATTACCTGGGCGTCTAAACCCGTCTAGCTGACTGCAATGCAATACCTGTGGGAGCTGGCTTGCCAGCGATGCAGACACCTCGGTTTGTCAGGCAAACCGAGGTGATGCTATCGCTGGCAAGCCAGCTCCCACAGTTGTTTGTGGTGTTGCGAAGATCTGTATTTATAACGATAAATTGACCCGATAGACAAAAGGCTGACCTGCATCCGTGCCTTTTGCGTCGCGCTCTGAGAAAATGCCCGCACTTTTTTTCCGGATGCCGACATGACTGCCCTGAAGAACGACCGTTTCCTCCGCGCCCTGCTCAAGCAACCCGTTGACGTCACCCCGGTGTGGATGATGCGCCAGGCCGGCCGCTACCTGCCGGAATACCGCGCCAGCCGCGCCCAGGCCGGTGATTTCATGAGCCTGTGCATGAATCCGGAATTCGCCTGCGAAGTCACCATGCAACCGCTCGACCGCTATCCACAACTGGACGCGGCGATCCTGTTTTCCGACATCCTCACCATCCCCGATGCCATGGGCCAAGGCCTGTACTTCGAGACCGGTGAAGGCCCGCGCTTCAAGAAAGTCGTCAGCACCCTCGCCGATATCGAAGCCCTGCCGATCCCTGATCCGCACAAAGACCTCGGCTACGTGATGGATGCGGTCAGCACCATCCGTCGCGAGCTCAACGGGCGTGTACCGTTGATCGGTTTCTCCGGCAGCCCGTGGACCCTGGCGACCTACATGGTCGAAGGCGGCTCGTCGAAAGACTTCCGCAAGACCAAAGCGATGCTCTACGACAACCCGCAAGCCATGCACCTGTTGCTGGATAAACTGGCGCAGTCGGTGACCTCGTACCTCAACGGCCAGATCATGGCCGGCGCGCAAGCGGTGCAGATCTTCGACACCTGGGGCGGCAACCTGTCGGCGGCGGCGTATCAGGAGTTTTCGCTGGCCTACATGAAGAAAATCGTCAGCGGCCTGATCCGCGAACACGACGGTCGCAAAGTGCCGGTAATCCTCTTCACCAAAAACGGCGGCCTGTGGCTGGAAAGCATCGCCGAGGCTGGTGCCGACGCATTGGGCCTGGACTGGACCTGCGACATCGGCAACGCCCGCGCCCGCGTTGGCGACAAGGTTGCCCTGCAAGGCAACATGGACCCGACCGTGCTTTACGCAAAACCGGAAGCGATCCGCACCGAAGTCGGACGTATTCTGGCCAGCTACGGCAAGGGCAGCGGTCACGTATTCAACCTTGGCCATGGCATCACGCCTGAGGTTGATCCGGAACATGCCGGTGCGTTTTTGCGCGCAGTACATGAGTTGTCGGCGCAGTATCACGAGTGATCGCCACACAGCTCTAAATAACAGAAAACAAAACGCCCGGCTTATGCCGGGCGTTTTTTCAAGATCAAAAGATCGCAGCCTTCGGCAGCTCCTACATGGGATTAATGTAGGAGCTGCCGAAGGCTGCGATCTTTTGCTTTCAGGCTTTGACACCACCGAGTGGCGGCAACTTCGCCAGTTTCAACGCCACCAGCAGCGCGATCAGCAACAACGAACCGATAAACAACCCAATCCCGTTCCACCCGCCCATATGCCAGAACACCCCGCCCGCCGTGCCGGCAATACTCGACCCGGCGTAATAGCTGAACAGGTATAACGACGACGCCTGCCCTTTGGCCTTGGTCGCGCGCCGACCGATCCAGCTGCTCGCCACCGAATGCGCGCCGAAGAAGCCAAAGGTGAAAATCAACATGCCGACAATCACCAGCAACAGCGGCGTAAACATCGTCAGGGCAAGGCCGGCGAACATCAGCGCTATGGTCGCCCACAACACTTTGCGGCGCCCCAGCTTGTCAGCCAGCGACCCAATTTTCGCCGAGCTGTAGATCCCGGACAGATACACAACCGACAGCAAGCCCACAAACACCTGATTGAGGTTGTACGGCGTGGCCAGCAAGCGATAGCCGATGTAGTTGAACAGCGTGACAAACGCGCCCATCAGCACGAACGCTTCTAGAAACAGCAGCGGCAGACCGGCATCGCGAAAGTGCATGGTGAAGCCGTCGAGCAAGCTGCGCGGATGCAGCGAACGCGAGCGGAAGTTGCGTGATTCCGGCAGGATCTTCCAGAACACTGCCGCGGCAATCATCGCCAGACCGCCAATCACCAGCATCGCCGTGTGCCAGCTGACAAAGTCGATCAGCACGCCGGTGATCAAGCGCCCGCTCATCCCGCCAATCGCGTTGCCGCCGATGTACAAACCCATCGCCAGGCCGATGTGTTGCGGGTGAATCTCCTCACTCAGATAAGTCATTGCCACCGCTGCCAGCCCGCTCAGCGACAGCCCGATCAGCGCGCGCATTATCAGCACGCCGTGCCAGCTCGGCATCATTGCGCTGGCCATGGTGCACAGCGCCGCCGCGAACAACGCGGTCACCATCACCGGTTTGCGCCCGACCCGATCGGAAATCGGCCCGGTGATCAGCAGGCCGATGGCGAGCATGCCGGTGGCCACCGAGAGGATCAGGCTGCTCTGTGCGGCGTTGATCCCATATTCGTGCGACAGCAACGGCATCATCGGCTGCACGCAGTACAACAGCGCGAACGTCGCGAAGCCGCCGCTGAACAGCGCCAGCACCGTGCGCATGAACATCGGCGTGCCTTTTTCGATGTAGATCTCTTGCAGTTCGGCGACGACATCGTCCACCGCAGCAGGCGGGACTTCATGGGCTAGGGGCGCAACAGCAGTTTTCACTTCAGACCTCGGAGGGCACGGCCGGGCAGGCAATGAAAAAATCATATAGCTGGCTAATGTTTCTATCCAATATATTGTTCGACCTGTTTGAGAGCTTTTACGACCTATTGGGGTTTCCATGGAATTGCGTCATCTGCGCTACTTCATCGCCGTCGCCGAAGAACTGCACTTCGGCCGCGCCGCACAAGTGCTGGGCATCTCGCAGCCGCCGCTGAGCCAGCAGATTCAGGCGCTGGAGCAAGAAGTCGGCGCGCGGCTGTTCGAGCGGACCAATCGTCGGGTCGAGTTGAGCGAGGCTGGCCGATTGTTTCTCGAAGAGGCGCGATTGGTGCTGGCGCAGGTTGATAAAGCAGCGGACGTCGCCCGGCGTGCGCAACTCGGTGAACTGGGTGAGTTGAAGATCGGCTTCACCTCCTCGGCACCGTTCAACTCGACCATTCCGCAGGCAATTTTTGCCTTTCGCCAACGCTTTCCAGCGGTGCACCTGAACCTGCGCGAGATGAGCAGCACGATGGTCGCCGATGCCTTGGTTGATCAGTCGATCGAGGTGGGGATCATGCGCCCGCTGGGATTGCCGGATTCGTTGAGCGTGGTCGAGTTGATGCGTGAGCCGCTAGTCGCGGTGCTCGGTTCCAAGCATCCGCTGGCGCAGGGCAGTGAAGAAGGGCTGTTCCTCTCGGCGCTGGCGCTGGAGCCGTTCGTGTTCTTTCCGCGCAGTTACGGCAGCGGGTTGTATGCGCAATTGCTCAGCCTGGCGCGGGATGCCGGGTTCAGCCCCCACTTTGCGCAAGAGGCTGGGGAGGCGATGACCATCATCGGCCTGGTGGCAGCGGGGTTGGGCGTGTCGGTGATGCCGGCGTCGTATCAGCGGATGCGCATCGATGGCGTGGTCTATCGGCGATTGCTCGATTCAGAAGCGGTGACGGCGGTGTGGCTGGTGCAGCGCAAGGATCAGAAGTCGCCGATGGCCAAGGCGTTTGTTGACCTGCTCACGCGCAAGGTCGAGTCCGCCTAAAAGATCGCAGCCCTGTAGGAGCTGCCGCAGGCTGCGATCTTTTGATCTCGCCGTTATGGCAACCGCACCAAATCCCCCTTCAACGCCACCCGCGTGACAAAAATCCCCGCCCGGCATTCGTACGTATTGAGATCCTTGCGCACATGCTGGTCGTAATAACTGACGAGATTGACCACCGCATTCGCCCCGACCCGTTTGGCGTCCGCCTGCAACTTGATCAGGTTCGACTGCAACACCCACTCGCAGGAATCATGATCGCTCTTGTTGAAACCATTGGTACCCAGATCACTGATCACCTCCCGGCGCAGCAACTGCTGAGTCCCCTGCGGCCCATTGCCGGCCAGATAAAACTTCACACTGCCATCCAGCCGCCCGGCCCGCAGCGCGTCCGACACGACGGTTTCGAACGGCATGTACATGAGGTTGGTGGCATGGCTGGCGCCCGGTAACAGAGCGAAAAGCGTGGCGGCGATCAGAGCTTTCACTTGCATGGTCATCTCCTTGACGGTGAAAGAGAAGCGCGGGCAGGCATGGTGCTGATGTGGTTTGAGGGAGTGTAGATGCTGCGTGTTCAGGTTGCAGGTTGAAGTCAGTAGCGAAACTTACATTTTCAGTAACGGAACAGCCTTAATGAAAACTCCGTTTTTTGCGCAAAATCGGTTCTTTTCAGTGAGCGCAACGGATGCCACTTCGTTACCAGCCCAAGGAGGGCAGTGTGCTGATTTGTGATTTTAGGGGGTATGAAGTCCCTGAGATGGTCAAGATCAGACCCGTAGTTGTCATACGTAAACACAGGACTAACAGCTTGTTGGTAACCGTCGTGCCACTGAGTACTACGGCGCCCGATATCATGCTTGGTCACCACCTTGAACTCGCAAGTCATCTGCAGGGCGCCAGCCCCACATGCTGGGCAAAGTGCGACATGGTGGCGACAGTTAGCCTTTCTCGGCTTGACCGTATAAAAAGCAAGGATCGAGAAGGACGGCGCGTTTACCTGATTTCACATCTTGCAATAGACGAGTTTTCTGCGGTCAAAGCCGCCGTTAGACTCGCGCTTGGGCTGTAATGGCAGCAGGGGTGGCACGGCAAGGCCAAACGCCAGCCGTTGTCCGGCAATCCAATTCAGGCAATACTGTGGGGGTTCCCGTAAGGGGCTTGTGAGACTCTGAGGATCCTGGGCAACCAGCCATCGCAGAGCCAGACAGGTAATCGGCCATGACAAGCCAACCTGTTTGTGAAAGGGCGCCCAAAGGCGCCCTTTGTCGTTTCTGGCGGTTACTGAACCTTGGCCAGATCACCCTTCAACGCAACACCGGCCATGATCGCGCCGGCGTGGCATTCGTAGGTCTGCGCGTCCTTGCGCTCGTTGCTCTTGTAGAAGCTGACGATGTTGGTCACGGCATTGGCGCCGGCGCTTTTTGCGGCCTGGTGCAGGCTGATGATGGCCGACTGTGCAACCCATTGGCAGGCTTCGGCGTCGGACTTGTTGAAGGCGTTGGTTTTCTTGTTGGTCACGGCGCCGGGGCTGATGACGCTGACTTTGCCGGCCGGGGTGTTGCCGGCCAGGTAGAACTTGACGCTGCCATCGATTTTGCCGGAACGCGTGGCTTCGGCGACGGCTTTGTCGAACGGCAGGTAAACCGCCGTGTCACGGGCCTGGCTGACGG
Organism: Pseudomonas sp. SM4; assembly: GCF_051913165.1. Lineage (NCBI taxonomy): Bacteria > Pseudomonadati > Pseudomonadota > Gammaproteobacteria > Pseudomonadales > Pseudomonadaceae > Pseudomonas > Pseudomonas sp. SM4. Next base: position 212,069 of record NZ_JBODOE010000004.1, read on the forward strand.
TCGGCAGGGCGCAGAGCAGCAGGGTGGCGACAGCGAGTTTCTTGAAGTGCATGGAGGTCTCCTTGACCCGGATTAATTCGGTTGCGGCCAGCGGCGGAAAATCAACGAGGTGTTGACCCCACCAAAAGCAAAATTGTTGTTCATCACGTAGTCGTGGTGCATCTGGCGAAATTCGCCGCGCAGGTAATCGAGTTTGCCGCAGTGCGGGTCGACCTCGTCGAGGTTGAACGTGTGCACGTACTGGTCGCTGTTGAGCATTTCGATGCTGAACCACGATTCCAGCGCTCCGCAGGCACCAAGGGTGTGGCCGAGGAAGCTTTTCTGCGAGCTGATCGGCATGCGCTCGCCGAACAGGCTGCTGGTCGCCAGTGTTTCGGCAATGTCGCCCTGTTCTGTAGCGGTGCCGTGACCGTTGACGTAGCCGATCGCGTCCGCCGTCAGCCCGGCGTCTTCCAGCGCCAGCTCCATCGCGCGGCGCATGGTCACTTGCTCCGGGCGGGTGGTGTGCTGGCCGTCGGCGTTGCTGCCGAAACCGACGATCTCGGCGTGGATGTGCGCACCGCGGGCGAGGGCGTGTTCGAGCTCTTCGAGCACTAGCATGCCGCCACCTTCACCGATCACCAGACCATCGCGGCCCTTGTCGTACGGGCGCGGGCTGGTCTGCGGCGCATCGTTTTTCAGGCTGGTGGCGTACAGCGCGTCGAAGACCATGGCTTCGGTCGGGCAGAGCTCTTCGGCACCGCCGGCGAGCATCAACGGCAGGCGCCCGAACTTGATCGCCTCGTAGGCATAACCGATGCCCTGGCTGCCGCTGGTGCAGGCGCTGGACGTCGGAATCAGGCGCCCGGTGAGGCCGAAGAAGATGCTGATATTCGCAGCGGTGGTGTGCGGCATCATCCGTACGTACGAGTTGGCGTTAAGCCCCTCGGCCACCGAGTTGAGCAGCATGTTGCCGAAGGCCTTGATCTCGTCGGTGCTGCCGGTGGACGAGCCGCAGGCCACGCCCATGCGCCCGTCCTTGATCGATTCATCGCCGAGTAAACCGGCATCGGCGAGGGCTTTTTCCGCCGCGCCGACCGCCAGCCGTGACACCCGGCCCATGCTGCGCAGTTGTTTGCGCGTCCAGTGCGCCGGCACGACAAAATCATCGATCGGCCCGGCCAGGCGCGTATTGAGTTCGCTGAAGCGATCCCACTCGTCCATCCGGCGGATGCCGCTGCGGTTGGCGGCGAAATTGCCGGCGATGGTCTGCCAGTCACTGCCCAGCGAAGTGATGCCGGCCATGCCGGTGACGACGACGCGCTTCATCAGCACAAGCCTCCGTTGACCGCCAGGACCTGGCGGGTGATGTACGAGGCTTCCGCCGACATCAGGAAATTCACCGCACTGGCCACCTCTTCAGGAGTGCCCATGCGTTGCGCGGGGATCATTTTCATCAGTTCTTCCACCGGCACGTTTTCGTCGAGCATTGCGGTGTCGATCAGACCGGGCGCGACGCAGTTAACGGTGATTTTGCGCTTGCCCAGCTCGATCGCTAACGCCTTTGCCGCGCCGATCACGCCGGCCTTCGAGGCGCTGTAGTTGACCTGGCCACGGTTGCCGATCAACCCCGAGACGGAAGTGATGCAGACAATGCGACCGGCGGCGCGACGACGGATCATCGGCATCATCACCGGGTGCAGGACGTTGTAGAAACCGTCGAGGTTGGTGCGCAGCACCACGTCCCAATCGTCATCGCTCAGCGCGGGGAATGCGCCGTCGCGGGTCAGCCCGGCGTTCAACACCACGCCGTAATAGGCGCCATGGGTTTCGACGTCGGCTTCCAGAATGCTTTTGCAGGTTGCACGGTCGGCAACGTCGAATTGCAGGATGCGCGCCTGGCGCCCCAGCGCTTGGATTTCAGCCTGCACCGCTTGCGCCTCAGTCACGCCGCTGCGGCAGTGCAGGACAATGTCGTGGCCGGCTTGCGCCAGGCGCAGGGCAATGGCGCGGCCGATGCCACGGCTGGAGCCGGTGACCAGTACGGATTCAGTCATCGTTCGACTCCTTTTTTTGCACAAGATAATCAGCCGCTTCAGGCGGACGGAACACATTCAACCGGGCAGTCGCTGCGATGCCGGGGGCGTTGATATGGCATTCGAAAACGCCCATGCCGTTGTCGTCTTCCAGTGAGCGGATGCCATGAATGGTCAGCTCGCTGCCCACGGGAAACGCGGCGACGTTGCACTCGAACTTGCGTGTGCCGAGCAGGAAACCCAACTCCACCGCATTGCCTTTCTGGCGGGCGTGGCAACCGGCGAAGGCGGCGACGCTTTGCGCCATCAGCTCGACGCCGACCCAGGCCGGCAGACTGCCGTCGGGCAGGTTGAACAGGCCGTCAGGCTTGACGGTGAGCCGGGTGAAAATCTGCTCATCGTCGAAACTGAGGATCGTATCGATCAGGATCATGTCGCCGGCGTGGGGCAGCAGTTCGGCGAGCGGCCAATCAGTCATGGGGCGTCTCCGATAATCAGGCTGACGTTGTTGCCGCCGAAGGCAAACGAGTTGCTCATCAGGTAGCGGGGTGCAATGGACGACAGGCGTTGGCTCGCGGTCACCCATTTCAGTGGTGGCAGAGCGGGGTCTGCCTGGCCGTCCCAGACGTGCGGCGGCAAGGCGTGATCGATGTTGTCGGCGCTCAGGCTCAGCCAGCAGAACGCCGCTTCCAGCGCGCCGGCCGCACCGAGGGTATGACCGGTCAGCGGTTTGGTCGAGGAGCAGGCGACGCCGTCGGGGAACAGCGCGGCCACCGCCAGGCTTTCCATGGCGTCGTTGTGTTGGGTGGCCGTGCCGTGCAGGTTCAGATAGTCGATCTGATCGGCCTGCAGTCGGGCGCGGCCCAGGGCTTTTTGCATCGCTTGCAGGGCGCCGCGACCGCTCGGCTCCGGGGCGGAAATGTGATGCGCATCGGAGCTGGCGCCCGCGCCGAGCAGGGCGATGGCCGGGCCGTCGCCTTGCTGTTTGCTCATCAGAAACAGCACGGCCGCCTCGCCGATGTTGATGCCGTTGCGATTGGCCGAGAACGGATTGCAGCGCTCGTCCGATACCGCCTCCAGCGACGAGAAACCGTTGAGCGTCAGTTTGCACAAGCTGTCGACGCCGCCGCACAGCACCGCGTCGCACAGGCCCAGATCGAGCAGGCGCTGGGCGCTCATCAGTGCGCGAGCGCTGGAGGTGCACGCCGTGGAAATCACGTAGGTCGGACCGCTTAGTTGCAGCCAGTCGGCGAGGAAGTTGGCCGGGGCGCCGAGTTCCTGTTGTCGATAGTCGTACTCGGCCGGGAATTGCTGTTCGCGAATGAAATGCGCCAGGCCGCGGCTGGCTTCGTCGATCCCCGAGGTGCTGGTGCCAAGCACCACGCCGATACGTTCGCGGCCATACATGTGGATCGCCTGGTCGATGTCATCGCGAATCTGCAACGCGGCTTCGAGCAGCAGTTGATTGTTGCGACTGCTTTGCTCTGCGAGTTGCGGGGGAATCGGCGCCAGCTCACCCCGCACCGCCGCCACAGGCAATTCACGCTCCGGCACCCAGCCAGACTCGCGACGCATGCCCGAGCAGTCGCCGGCAAACAGATGGCGTGCGACTTGCGACTTGTCGCGACCCAGGGAGCAGATCACGCCGAGGGCATTCAGGTAAGCGGTCATGGCGTCGATTCACTCAGCGGAGAAACGCGATAGTGCGGGCCTTGGGGCAGGTTCAATTCGAAGCTCGACGGTTGTGCATAACGCACGTCCCAACGTGCTGGCAGGGAGCGTTGCTGACCCTGTTGCACGGCCGCAGGATAGTTGCGCAACAGCTCGCCCGACGGCGTCAGCGCGAACAGCAGCGCGGCAAACAATTCCCGGGCCTCCGGGTTCGGCGGCAGCAGACCATCGGCCTGCCATTGCCCGTCGATCAGTTGCTGACGCGCCAGGGGAATGCCCAGCGGGTCCATCATCGACCAGCGAATGCCGGGGCCTTCGCGCTGGATCACCAATAGCCAGTCCTGGCGTTGCCCGGCTTGCTCGCGCTCGATGTGCAGTTGCAGGGGCAGGGGCAATGTCGGGTTGCCTGCTGGCAATGGCGCGTGACTGGCGCAGGCACTCAATAAAAGCACCATGCAAAACACAAAAAGTCGCCACACCCTGGACCCTGTGGGAGCTGGCTTGCCAGCGATGGCGGCGGCACATCGAGCATTGGGGGTGACTGATACACCCCAATCGCTGGCAAGCCAGCTCCCCCAAGGTTCCAGGTGTGCAGGTTGACGGTGTTGCATCAGATAGCGCCCTCAAGCGGCTTGCGCGCCACGACGTTGACCAACGTCTCTTCGCGCTGCCCAAACGGCTTCGGCTTGCGCAATCCAGACCGCTCCAGCAAGCCAAAATCCTTCGACCGGCTCCACCACAGATACGGGTACGAGACGTTCTGCTCGGCAAACTCGAAACCCTGCCCGCGAATCATCTCAAGGTACTGCGCGGCACTCTTCTGCACGTGCATCGGATGGCGGAACAACCAGCGAATTACCCAGGTATCAATGTAAGCCTCGGTGGACTCGGCGAACAGCAGATAACCGCCGGGTTTGAGTACGCGATAAAACTCGGCCAGCGCTTGTTCCTGCTCGACCAGATGATGAAAGGTCTGGTGACAGAACAGCAGGTCAACGCTGGCGTCCGCGACATTGAGTGTCGCGCAATCGCTGCCGATCAGTTCGACGTCCAGGCCCTGACGCGCCGCTTCTTCGCCGCTCAGTACAAGGCTGTGTGGATCGGCGTCAACGCCGATCAGGCGTTGCGGGGCAAAGGTCTGGCGCAGATGAGCGAACGACTTGCCCTGACCGCAACCGGCGTCGAGCAGCACCGGATGCTCCGGCAGCGCTTCGCTGAACAGCCCGCGCAAGTCATTGATCGCCACGCGCAAGACATGGTGCTGCCAGGTATGGCTGCGCAGGAACCAGAAGCCGAAACGGGTTTCCTCGACGTAGCTGTCGCTCAAGTAATTCATGTGGCGTCCTTTGCACAGAGTTCGGAAATCATCTTCAAGCGACGGCGCGCTTCGCTGACAAACGGGTTGCGCTCATCCCAGGCGTAACCGGCGAGGATCGAGCAGATCATCCGGCGAATCTCGGCCTGGCTGTCCTCGTAGAAAATCACGTCCTGAAAGGTGCCCGCGTACCAGCCTTCGACGTAGCAGCGGAACGTGTCGACGCCGCGCTTCAGCGGCTCGGCGAACTCGCTCTGCCAATCGACCGTTTCGCCTTGCAACTGCCGATGCAGTACCGCCGCCGCCATGCTCGCCGAACGCATGGCGATGGTCACACCGGAGGAGAACACCGGGTCGAGGAATTCCGCGGCGTTGCCCAGCAGTGCGAAACCCGGGCCGTGCAAGGTTTTGACGTTGGCTGCGTAGCCGCCGAGGGTGCGCGCCGGGGTGTCCCACACGGCGTTGTTCAGCACGCCGGCGAGGCTTGGGGTTTCGGCAATGAAGCTGCGCAGGCAGGCGTCGAGGTCGGCATCGCGACCGGCGAAATGCTCGGCGGCAGCGACCACGCCTACCGAGCAGCGACCGTTGCTGAACGGGATCGTCCAGAACCAGATATCGCGATGCTCCGGATGGGTGGTGACGAGGATTTTTTCGCGGTCGAACGCCGGGTGGTCGATGTGATCTTCGACGTGGGTGAACACCGCTTGGCGCACCGGGAAGTTCGACGGTGCTTCCAGATCGAGCAGGCGCGACAGCACGCGACCGTAACCGCTGGCATCCAACACGAAATCCGCTTCAACGCGGTATTCGCTACCGTCTTCGCGGCGCACGTCGAGGCGCGGTTTTGTCCGGTCGAAATCGACGCTGACGATGGCATCGCCATAACGAATCTCGGCGCCTTGCAGGGCGGCTTGATCCGCCAGCAGCTTGTCGAAATCGGCGCGCTGCACCTGGAAGGTACTCGGCTTGCCTTCGCTGAAGGTGTCGCTGAAATCGAACGCACTGTAGCGCTCGCCCCAGGCGAACGCAGCACCGGTCTTGCGCTGGAAACCGGCGGCATTGACGGCCTCGAGCATGCCGGCCTCCTCGACGAAATCCAGGCAATGGCTGAGCAAGCTTTCACCAATGGAAAAGCGCGGAAAGTGTTGGCGTTCAATCACCAGCACATCGTGGCCCTTGCGCTTGAGCAATGCCGCGGCAATGGCGCCGGAGGGGCCGGCGCCGATGATCACGACCTGACGGGATTCCATTTCAACGATTGGCACGCGAGCTCCGGGGCAAATGATGTTCAAGGTTAAGCGGGGCGCGATGCAGGCCGATCACGGCCGGCAACAGCGTTGCGATCAGACCCATCAGCATCAGCGCGAAATACAGCGCCGGGGTGATGAGTTGTTGTTGCAGCAATAAATTCAGAAAGACGATTTCGCTCAGGCCACGGATGTTCAGCAGCACGCTTTCGCGCCAGCGGCTGGCGCCCTCGAACGAGGCGCCGGCCCAACCGAGGCCGAGCCAGTTGCCGAGCAGTTTACTGGCGATCGGCAACAGCAGCAGCGCCGCCCATTGCAGTGCGCCGAGGCTGGCGAGGGCGCTGTGCACATCGATCTGGACGATGCCGAAAGTGAGGATCAGCGGGATCGCGATCCACGTCTGCAAACGGCTCATCCAGCGCGCCGGCAACGGCAGCACCAGCGGCACTTTCAGTGCGGCCATGCACAGCAGATAGCCAACGCCGAAGATCAACGCATTGAGCTTGTAATGCTCGGCCATCACCAGCAGGGCGAAAAAACCGAGGCTGTAGGTCAGCGGCCGGCGCACCCCGACCACACGCAGCAACAGCGGCACGCACGCGAGCCCCAGCGGCAGCAACAGACTACTCAGGTGCAAACTGCCCTGAGCGAGGCCGAACACGGTCCAGCAGGTCAGGTCGATCAGGATCGCTGTCTGCACCAGCCGTCGCGTGGCGGCGGGCGGATAGTCGATATGGCGCAGATACAGGTACAGCACCGGGATCGCGGTAATCGCGAACACCAGGCCGATCGCCAGCGAGTTGAGCCACGGTTGCGCCGGCAACAGCCAGGCCGCTACGGCGACACCGCAGGCAAACGGCACGGCGAAGCTCGGCAGCGCGATTTTCACGCTCTGGCGATCCAGGCGCAGGTCAATCACGTCACTGAGGATATGCCCGAGCAGCACGGCAAAACTCAGGCTGTAGAGGTTTTTCAGCCAGTCTGGCGCGATCAGGGCAGCGCCGCTGAGCTGCCAGCCCGGCTCGATCCAGAAATACATCAACAGCGGCAGGCCGAAGCTTGCCAGCAGCAACTGGCTGACAATCGGGATCAGACCGAAGTGGCGACCGACACGGGTGGCCACGGCAAACAACGCCAAGGCCAGTAACCAGAACGCAACGACCATCATGTTGCCGACTCGGTGGCGCTGACGGCGTGTGGCTGGCGTCCGGCCCACGGCGCGAGCATGAAGCTGAAGGCCAGGCCGAGGCTGACCGACAAGCCGAAGTTGCTCACCGCCGGCGTGCTCGAAACCGCCAGCAAACCAAACGACAACCATGTCGTCAGCGCTGCCAGCAAGGTGCCCAGCAGACTGACCGCCGCGCCGCCGACCTGTTCGCGCATGAGGATGGCGTAATCGACGCTGATCGCCGTCACCAGCAGCAGGCCGAACAGGCTGAACAGGGTCAGCGGCTGGCCGAGCCAGCCGAGGCTGGCCAGGCTGCACAGCGCCGCAAGCAGAGGCAGCGCGACGATGCGCAACGCGCCACCGAGGCCGAACGGCAGGATCAACACCAGCACGATCAGCACGCAGGAGGCGAGTTTCAGTTCGGCAGCGCTGATCTGTGTCGCGGCGAAGACTTCATTCAGTTCGCCGAGCCGATCGACCAGCATCACCCCCGGCAAGTCCAGCGCCTGCACCCGCAGCAAGGCCGGGTTGTTCAAGCCTTGCAGGCTGGTCATCGCCGCCACGCCGTCTTCGGTCGCGCCGAGCCAGAGGGTGCGATAAGGCTCGCCGAGCGGCCCGGCCAGTGCGGCGTCGATGTCTTCGGCGGGCACCGTCTGCAACTGTTGCAGCTCGGTTTGCAGCGCCGCGAGCGGCACGCCGAGGTCGAGCAGCGGTTGCCAGTATTGCGGCAGTTTGTTCAGCGCGGCGCGCACTTGCTCCTGTTGGCTCGGCGGGCTGACCAGTTGATCGAGGGCCAGATAACCCTGCAACTTGTCGAGGTTGACCAACTGTTCCAGACGCTCGCTCAGCGCAGCCTGACGCTCCAGCAGTTGTTGCTGGTTGGCCGCGCGCACGAGGAAGAACTGGCTGGTCGGCTGATAGCCGGTAATCCGCGCGATGGTCTGTGCTTCATCGGTCAGGTGCTGCGGTGCACCGACCCATTGGCGGATGTCGTTTTTGCTTTGCAACTGCACCAGACCGCCGGCGCAGAAGGCGATCAACAACGCCAGCAGCACCGGCGTACGCACATGTTCGAGAAGTTTTTCGCGCAGCGTCACCAGGCGTTCGGCCAGGCGCAGCGGCCATTGCGCCGGGCGCAGTTCGAGATTGTTCAGCAGTGCCGGCAGCAGGCACACCGCCGACAGGTAGGCGCCGAGCAGCCCGGCAGCGGAGAACACGGCAATCTGCGTCAGTGCCGGGAACGGCGTCCAGGCCAGCGCCAGGTAGCCGATGGCGCTGGTGATCAGGCTCAGCGTCAGGCCCACCCAGGTCAGGCGCAGCGCCGGCCAGCTGCGCCAGGGTTTCAGGCTCCAGCTCTTCGACAGATAGTGCAGCGGGTAATCCACCGCCACGCCGATCAGGCTTGAGCCGAGTACCAGCGTCATCACATGCATGTGCCCGAACAACGCCACGCAAGCGACTGCGCCGAACAACATGCCGACCAACACCGGCACGAAGGCCAGCAGCACGCGCCAACGGCGGAAGGCGAGCAACAGCAGCAACAGAATGCCGACGGTGGCGCCGCCGCCGACCCAGGTCATCTCGCGAGTCGCTTGTTGCTGACCATTGGCGGCGTACAGCAGGCCACTGGCAGCGAGCAGTTGCACGTCGGCTTTGGCCGCCTGTTCACGGCTGTGCTGGAGCAGAGCCGCCACTTGCAACGGCAGGTTCATGTCGAAGGCATTGCCGGTGGTGCGTGCTCGCAGCAACACCCAGCTCTTGCCATCGGCGTCGGCGATCAACGCGCCGCTGCCGATGTCCAGTTGCACCGCGCCGTGTTTCGGCTGGCTGTTCTGGATACGCCCGGTGAGGCCCAGCCAATCGTCCTGACTCGGCACCAGGCTAAAGCCGTTGAACGGGTCGAACAACGCTTGTACGCGCTGCTGAATGAAGACGTCGGGGTGTTCGACCAGCAATTGCCGATCATCCGCCGAGAGCATCGCCAATCGCCCTTGCAGCAATTGCGTGCGCAGCGCGGGGAGATCCGCTTGCAGGTTCCACTGGACTTTTTCGAACAGGCCGCTGGCTTGCCATTGCTCGCCCAGCGTCTGCGCCATGGCCACTGCTTGCTGGCGATCGGCATGGCCGACCAGCACCAGCATTTCGCGATTGAGCGGCTCCTGCATGCGCTGTTCGGCGCGCAGTTCAAGGGCGTCAGGATTGGTGCCGGGCACCAGCTCCATCAGGTTCGCCGACAGCGGCGCGCCGTCGCGCCACTGCCAACCGGCCAGCGCCACAACTGCCAGCAGCAGGATCAGAAACAGCCAGGGCAGCCTGCGTTCACTCGGCAAAGTCATGTTGCTCCGTGTCGCTCAATGGTTGCCCGGCGGTGCTGTCCTGCATGCGCAGCACGGTGCTGTCGCCCTGGGTTTCCAGCAGTTCGATGGTTTGCACCAGCGCGCCGCCTTCGATGTTGATCTGCTTGAACACTTGCTTGAGCAGCAGCGAGCGCGGGGTCAGCGTGAGTTTCCACTGCTGCGCGTCGCCGCTCAGGGCCAGTTCGAAGTCGCGTTGCAGGCCGCTGCTGTCGCCTTGCAGCACGGCAAGGAACAAGCGGTTCTGCTCGGCCCCGGCGCTCTTGTTCGGCAACATTTGCCAGCCGTTGTCGTCGCGGCGGGCGATGCCGTTGGCGCTGATGCGGTAATCCTGCTGCAGCGGAGTTTTCAGCAGCCAGAGCAGGCCGTGATTTTTCGCGAGGACAAAGCTGCCCTTGCTGATCAACGGTTGCGGCAGGGCGCGCAGGTGTTTTTCCTGGATGAACTGGCCGTGGATTACGTCCGGTTTCGCCAGTTGCTCGCTGAGTTGTTGCAGGTCAAAGGCGTTGGCCAGCGCCGACATCGTCAGCAGCGCCAATACGCTCAAACTTTTAACAAAAACATTCATCGCAGCATCCTTTCCACGGCATCGGTGAAGACTTTCGGCGAGGCCAGCTGCATTTCGCGGCTGCTCACGTCGACGGCGACCTGCACAGAGCTGGCACGGGTCAGGCGCTCACCCGTTTCCAGGTCGGTGATCAGGTAATTGATCTTCAGACGGTTTTCCCACTCGACCAGATTGGCGCGCACATTCAGCCGTTGACCGAACACCGCGCCGCGCACATAGCGCAGTTGCAGGTCGATGACCGGCCAGGCGAACCCGGACTCGACCATGTGCGTGTAGTTGTGGCCGATCTTGTCCAGCAGCGCACAGCGCGCGACTTCGAGGTATTTGACGTAATGGCCGTGCCAGACCACGTGCATGGTGTCGACGTCAAAAAACGGCACGAGGATTTCGGTGTCGGCGTGCAGTACTCCGGCGCTACGCATGCAGCCTCCAGTGTTGCGCGGCGATGCGTTGCAGGCACAGGCGCAGTTCGCCTTCCAGTGCGCGGTCTTCAATGACCGGCGGGAAGTCTTTTCCGAGTTCTTCGTGCATCGCTGCCAGCGATGGTGGCAGCGGACGGGCGTCTTCGACCTGCGCGCGAAGCCATACACCTTGGTTAGCGGCGAGCAGGGTGGCGGCGGCGACCTGTTCGGTCAGTTCCAGCACACGGATTGCATCGCGGGCGGCGATGGTGCCCATGCTCACCTTGTCCTGGTTGTGGCACTCGGTGGAGCGCGAGAACACGCTGGCCGGCATGGTGTTTTTCAGCGCTTCGGCGGTCCAGGCGCTGGTGCCGATCTGCACGGCTTTGAAGCCGTGGTTGATCATTGCGCGATCCGCTGGCGCGCCGGACAAGTTACTCGGCAGACCGTGGTTGTAGCGCTCGTCGACCAGCAAAGCGAGCTGGCGATCCAACAGGTCGGCGACGTTGGCCACGAGGTTTTTCAGACTGTCCATGGCGAACGCGATATGCCCGCCGTAGAAGTGCCCGCCGTGCAAAACGCGCTCGGCTTCGGCGTCGATGATCGGGTTGTCGTTGGCGCTGTTCAGTTCGATTTCGATGAACGAACGCAGCCAGTTCAGGCTGTCGGCCAACACACCGAGTACGTGCGGGGCGCAGCGCAGCGAGTAGCGATCCTGCAAGCGATGCAGTGGCGCGGTCGGTGCGTCGATCGCCAGATCCTTGCGCAGCCACGCGGCAACCTGCATTTGTCCCGGATGCGGTTTGGCGGCGAACAGACGTTCGTCGAAGTGCTCCGGATTGCCTTGCAGCGCGACGACATTGAGCGCGGTGATGCGCGTGGCCAGTTGCAGCAGGTAATCGGCGCGGGCGAACGCCAGACAAGCGAGGCCAGTCATCACGGCGGTGCCGTTCATCAGTGCCAGCGCTTCTTTCGGACGCAGCACCAGCGGCGTCCAACCGAGTTCACGATGCACATCGGCAGCCTGGCGGCGTTCGCCGCGGAACATTACTTCACGCTCGCCCGAGAGGGTGGCGGCGACGTAGGACAGCGGCGTCAGATCGCCGCTGGCGCCGACCGAACCTTCTTCAGGAATCAGCGGCAGAATGTCGTATTCGAGGAATGCGTGCAGACGCTCGAGCAATTCCACGCGCACCCCGGACACGCCGTGGCACAACGACTGCAAACGCGCCGCCAACACCGCGCGGGTTGCTTGCGCGTCGAGCAGTTTGCCGAGGCCGCAACCGTGGAACGTGTAGAGATGACGCGGCAACGCTTCGACGTGATGCAGCGGCACCGCGACCACGCAGGAATCGCCGTAACCGGTGGTCACGCCGTAGATCACGCCTTCCTTGTCCAGTAGCGAATCGAGGAATCGCGCGCCTTTGGCGATGCGCTCGCGATAGTCGGCGTCACTCTGCAACTGCACGGGCGCCTGACGGTTGGCCAGGGCCAGCACGTCTTCGATGCGCAATGGGCGTTCGCCGAAGGTTACCGGCTCATGGGTTGGCGTCGTCATCGGTCTTCCAGAAAGGGTAAAAGTTGAACCATTGTTGCGGCGCTTCGAGGCAATAGTGACTCAGGCGCTGCGCATAGCGGGTGGCCCACTGATGAATGACCTGCTCGCGCTCGCTGCGCTTCCACACGATGGTGTCGGCAAAGGGTTCGAGGGTCAGGCGATAGTGGCCGTCCGGCTGTTTCAGGCACAGCAACAGATTGACCGGGCATTTCAGCAGACCGGCGAGCAACCACGGACCTTGCGGGAATGGTGCCGGGTGGCCGAGAAAGTCCACGGTGACACTGCGTCCGCCGTGCAGCGGCACGCGATCGCCGGCAATCGCCAGCCACTCGCCGCGCTCCAGCCGTTCGTGCAGTTGCAGCATGATCACCGGGTCGAGCTCACTGACCTGAATCAGGCGCAGGTTGGTCGCTCCGGCTTCGCCGAGCAGGCGGTTGAATTGTTCAGCGTGCTTGGTGTGCACCAGCACGTTCATCGTGACCTTTTCGCCGATCTCCGCCAGCGCGCGGCAGACTTCGAGGTTGCCCAGGTGCGCGCCGACCAGCAGTTGCCCGCGACTGCCACGCAACTGATTGCGCAGCAGTGCCGGGTCGATGATTTCGATCTGTTCGATGCGCAGCTTGCCGTTCCACACGTCGAGCTTGTCGAGCATCGAATCGGCGAAGGCCATGAACTGGGCGAACACCCGCCAATGGCTCGGGCGCAATGCTTCGCGCTGGCTCCATGCGGCCAGCCGGCGCTGGTACTGCCAGGCGCTGCGGCGCGCCGTGCGGCCGAACAGGAAAAAGTACAGAACGATGCCGTACAGCAACGGACTGAGCAGACGGCGGCCGAGGACTTTGGCGGCGAACGCGGTGAACTTCATCAGCAGAAAGCTGCCGCGCTCTTCGCGGTCGGCCCAGTGCTTCTTGTCGGTTTCGCCGGTCATGCTCGCCACCGTCGCCAGAGGATCACCGGAAAGCGCAGCAGCATGCCGAAGAACAAGCGCGTGTGCATGCTCGAAATCAGCGCGTTGTCGTGGAACAGCCGGAAGTGCGACACGCCGTCCAGCGGGTAATGCACGCTGGTCTGCAACCAGCGCATCGGCTGATTGCGCCACGCCAGGCGCACGAGAATGTCCGAGTCGAAATCCATGCGCTTGCCGACTTTCGCGGTGTCGATCAGCGCCAGTGTCGGCGCCAACGGGTACACGCGAAAGCCACACATCGAGTCGCGGATCTGCAGCGACAGCGTGTTGATCCACACCATCACGTGGGTCAGATAGCGCGCGTACAAACGGCCTTTCGGCACGCTCTCGTCGAACAACGGATAGCCGCAGATCATCGCGTCGGGGTGAGCTCGGGATTCTTCGACGAAACGGGCGACGTCGTGCAGGTCGTGTTGACCGTCGGCGTCGACCTGCAACGCATGGCTGAACCCCAACAACGAGGCCTCACGCAGCCCGGTCATCACCGCGCCGCCCTTGCCCTGGTTGGCAGCAAGACGCACCAGATGCACATTGTCGCGTTCGGCCAGAGCATCGAGTACACGCGCACAGGATGGCGTGCTCGCATCGTCGACCAGAATGCACGGCAGACCCTGCGCGAGCAGAGCATCGACCACCGTACCGATCGCGGTTTCGTGGTTATAAACCGGAATCACCGCGCAAGGGTTATGCATAACAGTTCTCCTGTGGAAAACCGCGATCCCTGTAGCAGTGAGCCTGCTCGCGATTGAGTGCGCAGCACTCACCAAGGTCAATCATGCTCTACATCCAAAAGAATCCGCCCGCTGGAGCATGTCGCCGTGTCATTGCGATAAGCGAAATACAACTTGCTGCGCTCCGGATCAAAGCGCAGATGCAGCTGGATTTCATCCCCTGGCCGCACCAGTTGCTGGAATTTCAGCACTTCCATCCCGGCAAACGCGCCACCCAGATTCAGCAATTGCCGCCCAAGATTGAGCGCCCATTCCACCTGCACCACGCCTGGCAGCACCGGGGCCTCGGGGAAGTGGCCGCTAAAGTAGGCCAGATCCGGGGGCACACTCAGTTGCAGGCTCCACTCGCCTTCGCTTTCGATTTGCTCGAGGACTTGCGGCGCTTTCGGGCGCGGGGCCAGCAGCAACGCCTCGACCTCGGCCTGCGGCAGTTTGCCTTGGCTGTTCAGCGGCAATTGCCGCACCAGACGCCAGCGTCGTGGCAGGGCCAGCGCTTCACAGTGTTGGCTCAAATGCTTGCGCAGGCCTTCAGTCAGGCTGCGCCGGCCGTGTTCACGCAAGGCAAACAGGCCTGATTCGCTGAGAACCAGCAGTGCACCCAGCGATGCACGATTTTCCTGCACCACGCCCAGCCGCGCTTCGGCGACCCAGGCGTGGGCGACCAGGGCTTGCTCAAGCATTGGCAGGGAGATGCGTTTTTCTTCCAGTTTGACGATCCGGTCCAGACGTCCGAGCAGCTCGAAACGACCGTCGGCGGCGATGCGCGCGGCATCGGCGGTGTGTTCGATGTGGCCGGCAGGTAGATAAGGCGACGCAATCAGCAGTGCACCGTCGGCGTCCTGACTGAGTTCAACACCGGCGAACGGCTGCCACAGTTGTTCGCCCTGACGCCAGGCGATACCGCCGGTTTCCGAACTGCCGAGAATCTCCGTCGGCCATTGTTGCAGGCGTTGCTGCAGGCTCTGCGCGGCTTCTGCCGGCAGCGCGCCGCCGGAGGAAAACACCCGGCGCACGGGGCTCAGCGCGGGCCAGTCGAGGTTGTCGCCCATGCGCTTGAGCAGCGCCGGGCTGGCGACCCAGGCGAAGGCCGGATGTTCACGGCTGGCGCGCTGCATGTCTTCGGGGAATGCCAGTTGCTTGCGCACGAACGGCCGTCCGGCGCACAGCGGCCACAACACGCGAAACAGCAGACCGTAGATGTGCTGGGTGGCGACGCTGCCGATAATGCAGGCTTCACCGAGATCCGCACCCCAGAGTTGTTCCAGCGCCTCGACCTCGTTAGCCAACTGGCGCAGGGTCTTGTCGATACGCTTGGGTTCACCGCTGGAGCCGGAGGTACACAGGCTCAGCTGACATTGATCGAGATTCAGTTGCGCAGCGGGCAATGCTGGCTGCTGGAAGTCGTTCAGTTGCGCGTCTTCGGCTTGATCAGTCAGCCAGAGATCGACTTCACTCGACCAGCGCTGGCGGGTCTGCGGTTGCAAATCAGACGGCAATAACACGCTAACGCCTGCGCGCCACGCGCCCAACAGGGCAATGGCCAGATCAGCGGCGTCTTCCAGGTGTACGGCCAAACGCTTCACGCCCTGCGCTTGCAGGCCGGCGGCAACGCTCAGCGCCTGAGCGTGCAGTTGCGCGTGATCGAGTGCCGGCGCAGCGCAGATCGCCCGCGCCGGCAGGGCCTTGAGCAACAACTGCTCAAGTTTTATCCAGTTCATGTACGGCCTCTTACCCGTTGTCGTATCAGCCATTCAATGGCAAACATCAGGCCGATCAATCCGTAGGAGATCAGGCCGGTGTACAACATCCACCAATTCAGCGGCGCCCACAGGGTCAGGAGGGCGGCGCACAAACCGTTGCAGAAGAAAAACACGCTCCAGGCCACCGTGACCTTTCGCGTATAGCGAATCGCAATGTCCGGCAGCTCCGGCTCGCGCAGGCGCGCCAAGCGCTCGACCATCGGCGGGCCGTATTTCAGGCTCAGGCTGAACAGCGCCAGCATGAAGCCGCTGATCAATACCGGGTACCAGCGCAGCAACAGCGGACTGTCGAACAGCGCCAACAACACGCAGAAGACAATCGCCACACAGGCCATCCACAAGCTGCCGGGTTTGCGCTCGCCGGTCAGCGCTCGCGCCAGCCACAGGCCGCCCAGCAGCAAGCCGAACTGCCACGGGGCAAAGTGCTCCATGCCGAAATACACCGCGAAGGGGTAAAGCAGACCGGCCAGCAGCAGGCCGAGGCCGATCAATCGACTCATGCGGCGGGTTGAACCAGACGGTAGACCGCCTCGACCACGTCACCGACGGTACGCACCGATTTGAATTCTTCGGCGGCGATTTTCTTGCCGGTCTGGCGTTTGATGTGGTCGATCAGATCGACCGCGTCGATGCTGTCGATTTCCAGATCCTGATACAGGTTGGACTCCAGACTCACACGGGCCGGATCCAGTTCGAACAGCTCGACCAGGGCATCGCGCAGGGTGTTGAAAATGTCGTCACGAGTTTGCATGGTCCGGTCTCAAGCTGCCTGTTTGGCCGTGACGAACGCCGCAAGGCTGGCCACGTTGGTGAAATGGTTGCGGGTGTCTTTGGCGTCGGCGTCGATCTTGATGCCGTACTTTTTCTGGATCGCCAGACCCAGTTCCAGCGCGTCGACGGAATCCAGGCCCAGGCCTTCGCCGAACAGCGTCTGGTCGTCGCCGATGTCGTCGGCGCTGATGTCTTCAAGGCCGAGGGCGTCGATGATCAGCAGTTTGATTTCACGGTGTAGTTCGCTCATCTTCGGCGAGCTCCTTGATGAAGTAGGTATGCAAATAGTCATTGAGCTTGCGCGATGCCTGCGGTGCAGGCCCCTGCGCAGCGAAAGTCTGTGGGTCTATATCGGCCCCGACACGAAAACTGAAGTGCACGCGGCGATGAGGGATCCGATACCAGGGTTCGGCTTTGGTCAGGGTGGTCGGGCTGACCTTGATGATCACCGGCGTGAGGATTTTCGCACCGCGCAAGGCAATCGCCGCGGCGCCCCGATGAAAGGCCGGTGCCTGTCCCGGCTGAGTACGCGTGCCCTCGGGAAAAATGATCAGGGTCTGGCCGTTTTGCAGGGACTCGGCGGCAGCGTCGAGCATGTCCATGCTGCCGTCGTTACTGATGTATTCGGTGCTGCGCAGCGGGCCGCGGGTGAAGGGGTTTTCCCACAGGCTTTTCTTAACCACGCAATTGGCCTGGCGCACCAGGCCGATGAGAAACACCACGTCGATCAGCGACGGGTGGTTGGCAATGATCATCTGTCCCGGACGGCCAAGGCGTTCGGCGCCTTGAATGTCGTAAGTCAGCACGCCTGTTCGGGCCATGAACCGGACAAAAAACCAGAACAGCCGACTGACCATCTGCCGCGCGCGCCGGCGGTGAGCCAAGGCATCGCCGGGCAGGCAGCCGAGGATCGGGAACACCACGAGGCGCAGGCACAGCCCGCCGAGCCCGAACAGGGCGAAGCTTGCGGCGGTGGCCAGCAACCGCCAGTAATAGGCGTCGCGGTTTTTCTCGGTCACGGGCTGCGTTGCCAGGTCCATAGACGATTTTTCCAGGCATGTTGGCAAAGGGTTTGCTGACCGAGCAGGGTTCGCAGCAGATTGAGTGCGTGGGGCCAGTGCGTTTTGGACAGTGCTTCAGTAGTGCTGTTCAGGGTCAGCCGCCAGTCGGTACCGGGGGTGAGCAACAGACCGAGCGCGTAGGGAAACGGCACGTCATCGATCCACTGCGAATAGGCCTCGGGCGGTTGTTCTTCGGTGATCACCAGCAGCACCGCCGGCGCGCCTTCATTGAGCAGCGCCGCCGCTTCGAGCATGCCGTGTTCAAGGCCGTCGCCCGCGGCGGCGAGGGCGGTCATTTCGCTGGTTTCGCCGCGCATGATCGACCACAGGCCAATGATCGCGTTATGCACCGACAGGCTGAACTGAGTTGGAGACAGTGGCTGATGGGTCGCCAGATCGCTGAGGATCTCGTAGGTGCGCGGGGTTTCTCCATGACGGGAGACGAATACCAGCGGCAGGTTGTCCCGTCCGTCGGCGAGCGGCCAGCCCACGCTGAAAGCCATGCGTGCCAGGCGACTGAGACGGCGGCGTTGCATGGCCGGCAAAAACGACACATCGGGCGCGGCATCACTGCGCTGGAGCACCACCGGCTGTCGGCTCCAGGCCTGCCAGGCGTCCACGCTGTCGAGCCCGGGAGCCCACGCGCGCCATTGGGCGATGTTGAAGTTGATCACGGACATTCATCCCGCCCCTGCGGGCATTTGTTGACGCGTTGAATCGCCGGAGCCGCAGCAGGCTTGACGTGGCGCTGGGCGCCGGGTGGCGCGCATTATCCCGGTGCGGGCAGTGTGTAGCAAATGCTGGTTACATATTGCCCAACGAAATGTACCGATTGGTTCGCGAAAAAACTGTCACTTGGCCATTATCCAGATTATCAGCGGCCTGTCTGTCGGCCATCTCGGCGATCAAAGGCAGTTTTTACGCCGTCAGTCTGTGGATATTTGCACCTGACCCTGTAGTCCATGTCCGTGAAGGTAGCGAAGCGAGGTCGCGCGCATCTACACTCGGTCATTCTTTGATACACGGAGGTTTTGTCATGCGGCGCGTGGTGTTCAATCAGAAAGGTGGTGTAGGCAAATCCAGCATTGCCTGCAATCTGGCGGCGGTCAGCGCGAGCGAGGGGTATCGCACGCTGTTGGTGGATCTCGATGCCCAGGCCAACTCCACTCAGTATCTGACCGGGCTCACCGGCGACGACATCCCGATGGGCATTGCCGACTTCTTCAAGCAGACGCTGTCCTCGGGGCCGTTCTCGAAGAAGAACCAGGCGGATATCTACGAAACCCCGTTCGACAACCTCCATATCATCACCGCCACCGCCGAACTGGCCGACTTGCAGCCCAAGCTTGAGGCCAAGCACAAGATCAACAAGCTGCGTAAGTTGCTCGATGAGTTGGCCGAAGATTACGACCGGATTTACCTGGATACGCCGCCGGCGCTGAATTTTTACGCGGTATCAGCGCTGATTGCTGCTGATCGAGTGCTGATTCCCTTCGATTGCGACAGCTTTTCGCGTCAGGCGCTATACGGTTTGATGGCTGAAATCGAGGAACTGAAAGATGACCACAACGAAGGCCTGGAAGTCGAAGGCATCGTGGTCAACCAGTTCCAGGCCCGCGCCAGCCTGCCGCAACAGATTCTCGACGAGCTGATTGCCGAAGGATTGCCGGTGCTGCCGGTGTACCTGACCAGTTCGGTGCGCATGCGCGAGTCGCACCAAGCCAGCACGCCGCTGATCCACCTCGATCCGCGCCACAAGCTGACCCAGCAATTCGTCGAATTGCACAACCTGCTCGAAGACCATTGATTCCCTGAGCAACGCAGATCCCCTGTAGGAGTGAGCCTGCTCGCGATAGCGGTGTGTCAGTCACATAGATGTTGGCTGGACGAACGCCATCGCGAGCAGGCTCACTCCTACAATTGGATTTGTGGTGGGTCAGATGCCCTGGCTACGCAGCCACGCCATCAATTGCGGCAGCGGGAATGCACCACTCTGCCGCGCCACCTCGCGGCCGTTCTTGAACAGAATCAGACTCGGAATCGAGCGAATCCCCAACTGCGCCGACAACTGCTGATTCGCCTCGCTGTCGAGCTTGGCCAACCGACACTTGCCTGCCAACTGTGCCGCCGCCTGCTCGAACACCGGCGCAAACGACTTGCACGGCCCGCACCAATCCGCCCAGACATCCACCAACAACGGCAGATCGCCCTCGATCTGACTGGCGTAATCGCCTTGCTTGAGTTCGAAAGGCTTGCTCAGCAGGACTGCGGATTTGCAGCGTCCGCACTTGGGTTGATCGGCGAGGCGCTCGGCGGGGATGCGGTTGAGGCCGTTGCAGGAGGGGCAGGGGATGAGGAGTGGGGTGGTCATGATTGGTTCTCTGATAGGCAGTCTATAGAACTGATTTGGAGTCGATCTGCCAACTTATCAATGTCGCAACTGCTCACATTTTTCTCAAAACCGTTCCGGGATCGATGGCTAGTCTGAAGACCAATTCGGCGTTTTACGCTTGTCGTGAGGAGATCGCTTTGTCTTTATCTGCGTGCTACTTTTGTTGCATTAATCCAGGAATCGATGATTCCCATGCATCAAATCGGAGCGCCATAATGTCCGTAACTTCCAAGATACGCCGCCAAGGCGGCGCTGCCGTCATTACGATTCCGCCCACGCTTTTAAAGTTGTTGCATCTGGAGGTTGGCGCACAGCTAGAGCTGAATGTGGTCGATGGCGAACTGATTGCTCGTCCAGCCGTAGCCGCTACGCGTAAGCGTTATAGTTTGTCCGAGCTACTCGAAGGCGCGGAAGAATTGCAGAAACTTAACGCCCAGACTAGCGAGACTCTTGAAGGTGATTCTGTCGGCCGGGAGCTGGGTTGATGGTGCGCCGACAGCCCCCTCAGCGGGGTGACGTTTACTGGATTGATCCAAACCCAGTGGCGGGGCGGGAGATGATGAACAGACATCGCTTTGTGGTGATTACGCCCAGAGAGATCAACGCATTGGGCGTGAGCATGACGGTGCCTGTTACTAGCGGTGGGAATTTCAGCCGGAATATGGGTTTGGCGGTGGCCATTACTGGCCACGAAACCAATGGTGTAGCGGTGTGTAATCAGGTTCGCAGTTTTGACATAGAACAGCGGGTGCGAGACGGCACGGCCAAATTCATCGAGCGACTGGATGACGTGACAATGTCTGACATCGTCGACCGTGTAATCAGCGCAATCGACCCGCTAAGCTGAAGCGCCTACGAAGAACAACTGATCTCCAAATGCTTGCCCCATTCCGGCGGCCGCTCCGCATAACTCTCCATGCCCGGCTGCTCCTCAAACGGGTTGCTCAGCACCGCATGCAGTCGGCGTACCTCGGCGTAATCCCCTTGTTCCGCCGCATCAATAGCCTTTTGCGCCAGATAATTGCGCAGGATGTACAGCGGATTCACCGCGTGCATCCGCGTTCGGCGCTGCTCTTGATCGGCGTCGCCATCGCGGGCAGCACGGACGATGTAGCGCTCGCCCCAAGCATCAAAACCCTTGATGTCGACGAAATCGTCACGCAAGCGGGCGACTGCCTGCTGAGGTGAGTCTTCGCCAAGTCGGCGGAAAAACAGCGTGTAGTCGACGCCGCTGTTTTGCATCAGTTGCAGCAAGTCTTCCAGTAGCTTCTGGTCATCGTCTTCAGCCGTGATGAAACCAAAGCGTCGGCGCATCAGGTCCAGGTAGTGCGCCTGAAACAGCGGCAGATACAAACCCAGCGTCTCGCGCAGGGCTTCGACACTGATAAACGGCGTCAATGCCTGCGCGAGCGCGCTGAGGTTCCATTGGCCGACCGGCACCTGATTGCTGAACGAATAACGGCCCTGATCATCGGAATGGTTGCAGATGAAGTTGGCGTCGAAATCATCGAGGAAGGCGAACGGGCCGAAGTCGAAGGTGATGCCGAGGATCGACATGTTGTCGGTGTTCATCACGCCGTGGCAGAAGCCGTAGGCCTGCCACTTGGCGATCAGTTCGGCGTTGCGCTCAACGATCTCGCGGAACATCGCCAGATACGGTTCCGGCTGCTCAAGGCATTCAGGGAAATGCATGGCCAGCACGTGCTCGCCGAATTCTTTCTGTTGTTCGGGGCGCTTGGTGTAGTAGAAATATTCGAAGTGGCCGAAGCGGATGTGGCTCGGCGCCAGACGCAGCACCATCGCCGCGCGTTCCTGCTTTTCGCGCCAGACCGGGGTGTCGGAGCCGATCACGCAGGCTGCCCGCGAGGACGGAATGTTCAGCGCGTACAAGGCTTCGGAAGCGAGGAACTCGCGGATCGATGAGCGCAGCACCGCACGACCGTCGCCCATGCGCGAAAACGGTGTCTGCCCGGCGCCCTTGAGGTGCAAGTCCCAGTGCTCGCCGGCTGCGTTGTAGACCTCGCCCAGCAGCAAACCGCGACCATCACCCAATTGCGGCGTGTAGCCGCCGAATTGATGCCCGGAATAGACCATCGCGCGCGGCTCGGCATCGGCCCACAGTTTGTGGCCGCCAAACAGTTCGGCAAATTCCTGTGTTTCAGCGGTCGCCGGATCGAGATCCAGCAAGGCCAGGGCTGCCGGGCTGGCGACGACCAGGCGCGGATTGTCGATCGGCTCGGGCAGCACGTGGGCGGAGAACGCGTCGCCGAGGCGGGCGAAGCGATTGTCGAAGGTCAGTTCGTCGAGGGCTTTCAAGGGCCGGCTCCAGCAGAATGTCCGAGCATTCTGCTGGGAATAGACCGGTTAGTCGAGTTTGCTCGACGGCGGCTCTTGCAGCGGTTTTTGCTCGTCAGGCACCGCCACGATGGTTTTCGTGTCCGCCTCGATCGGCACCAACTTGTATTCCTGGCCGTGCAGGTTCTTCAGGTAAACCTCCATCTGGCGGAACGAGATGTTGATGTGCTGCTTCTTGAACTCGCGATTGATGAAGCGGTTGACCTCATCGAGCACCGGGTTACGGTCGCCAAGGTCGCGCACGTGCATGCGCAATTCGTGGTCGAGGGTGCTTTCGCCGAAGTTGAGGAAGTACACGTGCGGCTCGGGTTCTTTGAGCACGCGCGGGTTCTCGCGGGCAGCCTTGAGCAGCAGTTCCTTGACCAGATCGAGATCGGAACCGTAGTCGACGCCGAGTTTCAGCGTGACGCGGGTGATGGTGTCGGTCAGCGACCAGTTGATCAGTTGCCCGGTAATGAACGTCTTGTTCGGGACAATGATGTCCTTGCGGTCGAAGTCGGTGATGGTCGTGGCGCGGATGCGGATCTTGCTCACCGTGCCCGAGAGGTTGCCGATGGTGATGGTGTCACCGATCCGTACCGGGCGTTCGAAGAGGATCATGATGCCGGAGATGAAGTTGGCGAAGATCTCCTGCATACCGAAACCGAGGCCGACCGACAGTGCCGCCACCAGCCATTGCAACTTGTCCCAGCTGACGCCAAGCGTCGACAGGGTCGAGACGAAACCGACACCGGCGATCACATACGACAGCAGCGTCGTGGTCGCGTAGGCACTGCCCTGCGCCAGATTCAGCTTCGACAACACGAACACTTCAAGCAGACCCGGCAAGTTGCGCGCGAGGGCGAAGGTAATACCGATGATGATCAGCGCGCCGAGCATGTCGCCGATGCTGATCGGCACCATGCTCATGTTAGCGCCGGTGCCGCTGGTGTATTCGTAGAGCGTGATGTTGTCGAGGTACGAGAACACCGAAATCAGGTCCGACCAGACCCAGTACAGCGCCGCGATGAAACCGCCGAGCAGGGCCAGACGAATCAGGCGCAGGGACTGTTCGTTGACCTTTTCGATGTCCAGGGTCGGCTCTTCGATCACCGCTTCGCCGTCGCCGGCTTCTTTCGCCGCCTGACGTTTGGCCAGGGCGCGCTGATAGGCCAGGCGACGCGCGGCGACACTCAGGCCTCGGACGAAAGTCGCTTCGATCACCAGCCAGAACATCAGCAGGTACAGGGTGTTGATCAAGCGGTCACTGAGTTTCAGCGCGGTGTAGTAGTAGCCGAAGCACACCGCCACAAACAGGGCGATCGGCAGCAAGGTGAACATCACGCCTACCACTTTACGGAACAGCGAGGCGTTTTCGTGGGCCGGGCTGCTGATCAGCAGACGACTGAGCAGCCATGCCATCAGGGCGTAGCAAATCAGCACCACCGGCATTCCCAGCACGTCGTCGGCCAATGCCGCCGGTTGCAATTCGGCCACGGCGACCACCGCCACCAAGGCCAGAACCACGAGGCCCAGACGACGGACCCAGCCCTGGAGGAATTCGACCTGGGGTTTTTCCCAGCGAAAGTGCAGTTCCGCCACGCCGCCCGGCGCCAGGATCCGGTAAGCGGTGTAGAACACCAGCCACGCCTGACCCATTTGCAGGAGTGCCGCGCCCATGTTGGCGTTTTGTCCCCGGGCGTCGATCTGCAGGGCCAGACCACACAGCGCCAGCCCCAAGGCCACTGGCATCGCCAGCAGAATATTGATCAGGATCGCCTGCGGCGTGTGCCATTGGCTGTCACGTTTGAAGTGACCGATGTCCTGGTGAACCTTGTTGAGTTTCCCGTAGAGACTTTTGCGACGCCACAGCAGCGCGCCGATCAGCAATGCCAGGGGCAGGAACAATAGCGGGCGCTGGGTCAGGCCGTCGGTCAGCTCACTCAGGCTGGATGCCCACGGCAGTGTGTCGACCTGCCGCTTCAGACGCTCCGGCACACCGCGCATCCATTCCACGTCCAGCGGTTTGTTGCTGGGGATCCAGAACATCTGCTCATCGAGGGTCGCGCGCAGGCTTTGCGCGGTGCTCAGCAGTTGTTTCTGATTGAGTTGCAGGGTGATCGATTCGTTGAGCACCGCGCTCAGTTCGCGGTTCAGGCGCTCCAGCAAGTCGGCGCGGGTATTGGCCAGATCGAGCAGGCTCTTACGCAGTTGCGGGGTGATCTGTTCCGGCGGCTGGGTCGCCAGCAGGTTGTCGACGTAAGTCGCCGGGTTGCTGAGCAATTCGCGTTGCTGGCTGACTTCGAATTGATACAGACGAATGTCGGCGATCTGGTCCGCCAGGTCGCGGTCGACCTTGAGGCGCGGCAGGGCTTGTTTCTGTTTATAGAGGATCTTCGACAGCAGCAGGCTGCCCTTGAGCACGTTGATTTGCTCGTCGAGGGCCGAATCGCTCTGGGTCAAGGTATCGAGTTGCTGCTTGGTCTGCAGATTCTGCTGGGTGACTTCGTTGAGGCGGTCGGTGCTTTTCAGCAGGTAGTCGGAGAGCTTGAGGTTGGCCGTGCTTTCGCTGGCAAGCAGGCTGCTGCCGCCGGCCTTCTGCGCTTCGATCGATTGCTGGGTCACGGTTTCCTGCGATTGCGCCAGACGCTTCTGGTTGATCAGGGTCTGCAGTTCCTGAATCTCGCGGTCGAGGCGGTCGGACTTCTCCGAGAGCAAGTCATGCTGGGCATTGCCCAGATCCTGCAACTGGCTGTTGCCCGCCAGTTCCTGGCGGCGCAGCGGGATCAGCGCATTCAGCGCGGCAAGCTCGGCGTTCAACTGGTCGCGCTGCTCGGCGCTGACGGTCTTGCCCGCATCCTTGCCGGACTTGAGGATGTTGTTGATCTGCTGAATGCGCGTCTGGCTGGCGGAAATTTCCGCCTGCGCACGCTCCGGGCGGGTCTGCGCGGTGATGATCAGGCTGTTGGCGTCGGCCAGGGCTTTTTGCAGGTCACTTTGCTGGGTCGAGCGATCGGTGAGGATCTGCTCCAGCTGCGGAATCGATTCGCGCGGGAAACGCTGCGCCACCGGCACCACGGCGGTGGCCTTGAGACGCGTCAGCTCGCGGGCGTTTTCGATGGTCTGCTTGGGCGCCGTTGCCAGTTGCTGTTTGAGATCGATCAGCTTCTGTTCGTAATCACGCTGGTTGTTCAGCTGATTGAGGGTGTTCTGCAGGACGGATTGCAGGGTCTTTTTGTCGGCATCCGGCAGTTTGCTGTCGGCAAGCTTGTCGAGGCTGGCCTGTACGGCTTCGCTGGACGGCGGTTCGGCGGCGTACAGCGGGCCGACAGTAAGACTCAGGCCCAGCAGGGCCGCGGCGAAAAAGGAGCGCAGGGTAGGCATAGAGACCGGTCAAGCAAGTGAGAGTGGACGCAGTTTAGAGGAAGAGTCCGGGGCCCGGGCGACTTCCTTCGGGGAATCTGACGCCCACTTTGCCAATCTTGTTCCCGTCCATGACCGCGACCGTCCAGTGGGTGTTGTTCCACTCCACCTGGTCACCGACGATCGGTGCACCACCGACTTTATGGGCGATGAAGGTGCCCAGGGTCATGTCCGGATCAATGCCTTCAGCCGGCAACCCGTAAAGCGCTGCAACCGCTTTAAGCTGGGCGTCTCCTTCGAGCACGAAGTCGCCGAAGAAACGCAGATCGAGACCGCGTTGCGGCGCTTGGCTGAAGAGTTTTCCGAGCGCTGGCAAGTTGTGTTCATGGCCGATAACACACAGCAAATCATCGACTTCCAGCACCGTACTACCCGACGGATGGAGCAATTGCTGGCCACGAAACAGGGCCGCGATGCGCGTGCCTTCGGGCATTTTCAGCTCGCGCAGGGGCGAACCGATGCACCATTTCTCCGCGCCGAGCTTATACACGAACAACTCCCACTCGCTGGTGACGTGAACTTCCAGCGCCGCCCGGGAAATCGGCGCCGGCTCCGGCGGTACCGTCACTTTCAACAGCTTGGCGACCCACGGCAGGCTCGTGCCCTGCACCAGCAGCGACACCAGCACGATGAAGAATGCGAGGTTGAAGTACAGCTGCGCATTCGGCAGCCCGGCCATCAGCGGGAACACCGCCAAAATGATCGGCACCGCGCCGCGCAGGCCGACCCAGGAAATAAAGGCTTTTTCGCGACCGTGGAAGGCCTTGAACGGCAGCAGGCCGACCATCACCGACAGTGGCCGCGCAAACAGAATCATCCACAGCGCCAGACCGAGGGCGGGCAGGGCGATCGGCAACAAATCATGCGGCGTCACCAGCAGCCCCAGTACAAGGAACATGCCGATCTGCGCCAGCCACGCCATGCCGTCGAGCATGTGCAGAATGCCGTGACGGCTGCGCACCGGGCGGTTGCCGATGACCAGACCGCACAGATACACCGCGAGGAAGCCGCTGCCGTGCAAGGCGTTGGTCAGGGCGAACACCACCAGACCGCCGGCAATGACCAGAATCGGATAGAGACCGTTGGCCAGATTGATCCGGTTGACCAATTGCAGCATGACCCAGCCGCCGCCGAGACCGATCACGCCGCCGATGCCGAACTCGCGGATCAGGTGCGTTAGCAGGCTCCAGTGCAGGCCGGTCTGGCCGCTGGCGAGCATGTCGATCAGGGTCACGGTGAGAAACACCGCCATCGGGTCGTTGCTGCCGGATTCGATTTCCAGGCTGGCCGTAACCCGTTCGTTCAGGCCTTTGCCGCCGAGCAGCGAGAACACCGCGGCGGCGTCCGTGGAGCCGACGATGGCGCCGATCAGCAGGCCTTGAATCAGGTTCAAGTCGAACAGCCATGCGGCCGCCATGCCAGTCAGCCCGGTGGTGATCAACACCCCGACCGTGGCCAGCGATAGCGCCGGCCATAACGCCACGCGGAAACTCGACACCCGCGTGCGCAAGCCGCCGTCGAGGAGGATCACCGCCAGTGCGAGGTTGCCGACCAGATAGGCCGTCGGGTAGTTATCGAAAATGATCCCGCCGCCATCGACCCCGGCGGTCATGCCGACCGCAAGAATAATGACCAGAATCGGAATGCCGAGACGGGAGGAAAGAGAGCTGACGAGAATGCTTGCACCTACCAGCAACGCGCCGATCAAGAACAGGCTGTTGATGGTCGTCGCATTCAAAGGCACTACTCCAGAGACATAAAGACGGGCGCAAACTGACCATGCAGTCTGCGTGCCAGCGATTCTAACCTGTTGAAATGTGATGCTGTCAAAAAGCTTTTTGCGTTGGCATCACATTGAACGCTTGCCGAGTGATGACTGTGGCGAGGGGATTTATCCCCGTTGGGTGGCGAAGCCGCCCCAAACGCTGAGTGCGAGGTGTATCAGATACACCTCGCGCGAGGGATTTACGACTGCTGCGCAGCCGATCGGGGATAAATTCCCTCGCCACAAAGGAGTTTCTTCAGCAGTTAGAGGCTGAAACGCCCAACCATGTTGTTCAGATCCAGCGCCAGCCGCGACAGCTCGTTACTCGCCGCGCTCGTCTGATTCGCGCCGGTCGCCGATTGCACCGACAAATCACGAATGTTCACCAGGTTGCGATCCACTTCGCGCGCCACTTGCGCCTGCTCTTCGGCCGCGCTGGCGATCACCAGGTTGCGTTCGTTGATCTCGACGATCGCCGTGTTGATGGTGTCCAGCGACATGCCGGCGCCACGGGCGATGTTCAGCGTCGATTCGGCGCGCTCGGTGCTGTTGCGCATCGAATCCACGGCGTGCTCGGTGCCGCTCTGAATGCTGCCGATCATCCGTTCGATTTCGCTGGTCGACTGCTGGGTGCGGTGCGCCAGGGCACGCACTTCATCCGCTACCACGGCAAAACCACGACCGGCTTCACCGGCACGCGCCGCTTCGATCGCCGCGTTCAGGGCCAGCAGGTTGGTCTGGTCAGCCAGGCCACGGATCACGTCGAGCACCTTGCCGATGTCACGGGATTCATTGGCCAGATCACCGATCAACGAGGCCGTGCTCTGCACATCGGCGCTCATGCGTTCGATGGCGCTGACCGTTTCCTGAACCAGATCACGACCGTCACCGGCCGACGTTGTGGCGTTCTTCGAGGCTTCCGACGTGCTCACGGCGTTGCGTGCGACTTCTTCCACGGCGCTGGTCATTTCATTGACCGCGGTGGCCGCTTGTTCGATTTCGTTGTTCTGCTGCGTCAGGCCGCGTGCGCTTTCATCGGTGACGCTGTTCAGCTCTTCCGCTGCCGACGCCAGTTGCGTGGCCGAACCGGAAATCCGCTGCAAGGTGTCACGCAGTTTCGATTGCATCTTGGCCATCGCCGCCAGCAGGCGACCGGCTTCGTCGCTGCCATCGACGTGAATCGGCTGGGTCAGATTGCCTTCGGCGATGGTTTCCGCAGCGTCCAGTGCTTTGGAAATTGGCTTGGTGATGCTGACGGTCAGCAGCCAGGCGAAGAGGAAGGTCAGGCCGGTCGCGATCACCAGCAACGTCACCACCAGATCGAACGCCGACGAATACTGATCGGCTGCTTGCTGATTGGTCTCGCTGATCTGCTCGCCGTTGATCTGCATCAGGCGGTTGAGCACGGTGTTCATCGCTTCGGAGTTGTTGAGCAACTCGGTGTTGAGCAGGTTGCGCAGTTCGTCCACCTGATTGTTGCGCGACAGGCTCTTCATGCGGTCTTCGATCTGGCGGTATTGACCGAGCAATTGCACGTACTGGTCGTAGGCCGAACGTTCCTCGGGGCTGCCGATCAGTGGCTCGTAGGCCGTTTGAGCGGCGCGGATCTGCTGGTTGCGCATGTCCAGCAACTCAACGGTCTTCTGCTGCACGTCCGGTTCGCGGTTGACCAGCAAGCGGTACGACAACACCCGCAGGCGCAAGGTCAGTTGGGTGAACTCGTCGAGGTTTTTGATGCTCGGCACGCTGCTCGACGAGATGTCCTCGGCGGCCGCGCGGATTTTGCTCATCTGGTTCAGGGCGAACACGCCAAGAATCAACATCAGGCCGCCGATCAGGGCAAAGCCGGTGAACGCCCGAGGGGCGATATTCATATTGCGAAGGGACATGTGCGGATACCAGGAAGGGCCGCGTCCATGCGGGCTGAAACTGCTGTATGGGTGACTTATCGGTCAGCCCAATGAACTCTTTAGTCCATGTGCGTATTTGTCGCAGACAGCCTTGATCGACGAAGTGCAGGAACAAGATCGGCAAATCACAGTCTTTAAAGCTCGCGGGAACGCTCGCCCGCCAGGAAAATCAAGGCCTTGCGCCGGTTTAACCCTGGCATCCGTGGTGACTTTTCTTTATCGTACGCGCCCTTTGAAAATGCCTGGAAGATCAAAATGTTGGAAGCATCCCTCAGTCAATTGGAACAGCTCGTCAGCGACCTGGTGCAACAGAACCAGACCCTGGCGCAAACCAACCAGAATCTGTCCACGGAACTGGCTCAGGCCAAGGATGAAAACGAAAGCCTGCAACTGAACCTGATGGAACAGGAAGAAAAGCACGGCGCCACCGCAGCACGTATTCAAGCCCTGGTTGATCGCGTCAACGCCGGTCCTGTCAGCGCATGAACCACCACACAGCAGGGGTAAAAGTCATCTCCATTCTCGGGGAGGACTATTCGATCAAGGCACCGGCCGGGGAAGAACAGACCCTGCTGGACGCGGCACTGATGCTCAAGGCCGCTTTGGCCGACACCAAACGCAAATACCCGACGCTGATCGGCGACCGCTTGCTGGTGCTGGCAGCGATGAATCTGTGTTCGCAGCAGATCGAAATGAAGAAGCTGCACCAGGAAGAACTCGACCGTTACCAAGAGCAAGTCAGCGCCACGGTCGACACCATCGCCAAGACTATCGGCCAGCAAGGCTGATGAAGGTAAAGGGCGCCTCTTGGTCAGGAGGCGTCACTATCTTCGAAGCAGACAAATGATCATACCTTGTCCCAAGTGGCGTATTTGACCCATAGGTGGCCGTCTTTTTGGTACCACACTGAGTCTGCCACGCTGATGTTTCCGTTCGAGTTCCTGTAGTCACCCTCGCGTATAAGATTACTGAACTCCTCGTGGGTAATTGAATGTGTGGTAGTGGAGGTTTCGCCAGTGTCCAAGGTAATTTGGACGAGATAATGGCTGCCGCTCACCTGAAATTCTTTTTTGACGACACTGTGTTTTTCTCCGGCGATCCTGACCTCGTCTCCAACATTCACAAATTTTAGAACGGCGTCGGTTTCCTGGGTGGTCAGTGGCTGTGAGAATTCCAATGGTTCTTCGTGCATGACGGCCCCTCTCTGCTTGATGCAATCGAGATGTGCGTGCCTAAATTGGCACTTCTCAAAACATACCCAGCTATTCGATGCTTGTAACCTGTTAGATATGACAGTTTTTTCTTGTTTGCATGCGAAACAAGCTGCTGATTGAGATTGATTTTCTGTGTCTTTGTATACAATCGGCACGACAGTTGCAGTGTTTCCGCCTCTTATCTCCTGGGGGTGCTCCATGCAGTTGTGGCGACGCAGTATTCAATGGCAGCTGATTCTCAGCATGGGCACCGCCCTGCTGGTCAGTATCCTGATCGTGGTTGGCATTTATACCCTGGTAGTCAATCGCCTCGCCCAGAGCTATCTGGTCGAGCAAGCCCTGCCGTCGAGCATCGAAGCGACGCGCAACGACATCGAACGTATCCTTGTTCAGCCGCTGACGGCGGCCAAAGATATTGCCAGCAACACCATGGTTCGCGACTGGCTCGCATCGGGTGAAGACAGCGGCAAAACAGCAGCCTTTGCGCAGTATCTGGAAGGCATCCGCGCCGAACACAAAGCGTTTACCGCTTTGATCATCGGCACCGATTCCAATCATTACATCACCGAAAAAGGCCTGGATCGCACCCTCAGTCGCTCCAAACCGGCCGATGCCTGGTTCTATTCTTTCCTCGACAGCAATCAGCCGCGCACCTTGAATATCGACAACGACGGGGCCACTGGAGAGTTGGCGCTGTTCATCGATTTGAAGGTCGAGCAGGCCGGCAAAGTGGTGGGGGTGGCGGGGCTTGGGCTGAGCATGAAAGAGCTCTCGGAGCTGATCCACAACTTCAGCTTCGGTGAGCGCGGCAAGGTCTATCTCGTGCGTTCCGACGGTTTGATTCAGGTGCATCCCGAAGCGCAGTTCAGTGGTAAACGCACCTTGACCGAGCAGATCGGCGCCAATGCAGCGCAGGCCGTCATGGGCCAAAAAACGGCGATCAGCAGCAGCTTCCAGAGGGATGGCGAAGACTTCCTCGCCTTCAGCCTGCCCTTGCGTGATTTAGGCTGGACCCTCGTGGCCGAAGTGCCGCAATCACAGATCTACGCCGAGGCCCGCAAAGCGATGTGGATGAGCGGCGGAATCGGTCTGGCGGTGGCGTTGGTTTGCCTCGCCCTGGTGGTGTGGCTGGCGCAAGGTCTGGTGCGGCCGATTCGTCAGGTAACAGCCGCGCTGGTAGCAATCGGTAGCGGTGGGGGAGATTTGACCCACCGGTTAGATTCCAGTCGCGCTGACGAACTGGGCGACCTCGCCCGGGGTTTCAACAGTTTCCTCGACAGTCAGCGCGGGATGATCGGCGAAGTGCTGGCCACCAGCGAGCGTTTGCGCACCGCTGTCGGGCAGGTGGCGAAAGTCGTCGAGAACACCGCAGAGCGTTCCGGTCGTCAGCAGGAAATGACTGACATGGTCGCGACGGCGGTTCATGAGATGGGCCTGACCGTGCAGGAAATCGCGCAGAACGCTGGCAACGCGGCGCTTGCCTCGCAAACCGCGCGCGATGAAGCGATGCAGGCGCGTGAAGTGGTCGGTGGCTCGATTCGGCATATTGAAAGCATGTCGGACGAGATTGGCTTGGCGGCAGGCGCGGTGGGTGAGCTGGCGCATCAAGTGGCATCGATCGACTCGGTGCTGGCGGTGATTCGCGGGGTGTCCGAGCAAACGAATTTGCTGGCGCTCAACGCGGCGATCGAAGCGGCGCGTGCTGGCGATATGGGCCGGGGTTTTGCCGTCGTCGCCGATGAAGTGCGCACCTTGGCGCGGCGCACGCAGGCGTCAACCGACGAGATTCAGCAGATGATCGGCAGCCTTAAACAGGGCGCGGAAAATGCCGTGTCGTCGATGCGCACCGGCCAGGCCGCGACGGGCACCGGGGTTGAGTCGAGCCAGCGAACCGGGGCTTCATTGACTGCGATTACCGGGCAGGTCGAGCGCATCAGCGACATGAACCATCAGGTGGCGACGGCGACGGAAGAGCAGTCGGCGGTGACCGAAGAGATCAACCGCAATGTGCAGGGGATTTCCGATCTGGCGCGGGCGACGGCGGGTGAGGTTCGGGCTTGTCGTGAAGACTGCCAGATGTTGCAGAAACTGGCGGATGATCTGGCGCGGCAGATGGGTGGGTTCAAATTGAGCTGAGAGGTGCATTGTTTGAGCTGACGCCATCGCGAGCAGGCTCACTCCTACAGGGGAAAGCGTTCCAAATGTAGGAGTGAGCCTGCTCGCGATTGGATTTCAGCCACTACAAATATCCCGGATCAGAACCACGCATCCTGCATCGCCAGGCACGTATCATCCCGCGTCTCCAGCAGCGCCAGCTCATGATGGCAACCCGGTACTTCCCAGGTCAGGAAATACCGCGCCGCCTGCAACTTGCCCTTATAAAAGTCGGCATCCGCCGCATTGCCCTTGGCCAACCCTTCCTCGGCACGAATCGCCTGTTCCAGCCAGCGCCAGCCAATCACCGTGTGCCCGAACACTTTCAGGTACAACGCCGAATTCGCCAGACTGCTGTTGACCTTGCCCTGCGCCAGATCGGTCAGCAAACCAATGGTCACCGTTTGCAGGCGCGCCACTAGTTTTTCCAGTGGTTCACGCAGTGCGGTCAGCGATTCATACGCTTTCGCGCGCTCAGCAGTGTTGGCAATCAGGCGAATCAGTTGTTTAAGTCCCGCACCACCGTTCTGCGCCAATTTACGCCCAAGCAAGTCCAGCGACTGAATACCGTGGGTGCCTTCATGGATCGGGTTCAAGCGGTTATCGCGGTAGTACTGCTCCACCGGGTATTCACGGGTATAACCGTGGCCACCAAGAATCTGGATCGCCAGTTCGTTGGCTTTCAGGCAGAACTCCGATGGCCAGGATTTGACGATCGGTGTCAGCAAATCCAGCAACTCATGCGCCTGTTTGCGCTCGGCTTCGGTCTCCAGCGTGGTGGTGTCATCGAACAAACGGGCGGCATACAAACCGAGGTCAAAGGCACCTTCGACGTAGGATTTTTGCGTTAGCAGCATGCGTCTGACGTCCGCGTGCTGAATGATCGCTACCGGCGCAGTGGTCGGGTCCTTGCTATCCGGCACGCGACCCTGCGGACGCTCGCGGGCGTACTCCAGCGAGTACAGGTAACCGGCGTAACCGAGCATCACCGCACCCATGCCGACGCCAATCCGAGCCTCGTTCATCATCTGGAACATGTAGCTCAAACCACGATGCGGCTCGCCGACCAGATAACCGACACACTCACCGTTATCGCCGAAGTTCAGCGCTGTGGAAGTGGTGCCGCGCCAACCCATCTTGTGGAACAACCCGGCCAGCAGCACGTCATTGCGTTGGCCGAGGCTGCCGTCATCGTTGACCAGAAACTTCGGCACGATGAACAACGAAATGCCTTTAACGCCCGCAGGCGCGTCCGGCAGTTTGGCCAGGACCATGTGCACGATGTTTTCCGAGAGCGGGTGATCGCCGCCGGAAATGAAGATCTTGTTGCCCTTGAGGCGATAGCTGCCGTCAGACGCCGGCTCGGCGCGTGTACGAATATCCGACAGCGACGAACCGGCGTGGGGTTCGGTCAGGGCCATGGTGCCGAAGAAGCGCCCGTCGATCATCGGTTGCAGGAAGCGTTGTTTCTGCTCGTCGGTGCCAAAGCTTTCAATCAGATTTGCCGCGCCCATGGTCAGGAACGGGTAAGACGTCGAAGCGGCGTTGGCCGACTGGAAATGCGCGAAGCAGGCTTGCGACAGCAATGTAGGAAGTTGCATGCCGCCGGCGTCGAAACTTCTCGCGGCGTTGAGGAATCCAGCCTCAAGGAAGGCATCCACCGCCGGTTTCACTTCAGGAATCAGAATCGCCTTGCCGTCTTCATAGCGCGGCTCGTTCTCGTCACCCTTGCGGTTGTGCGGCGCGAAGTACTTCTCGGCGATGTTGCGCGCGGTGCCGATGGCGGCGTCAAAGGTCTCGCGGTTGTGCTCGGCAAAGCGCTCACGCCGGGTCAGGCCCTCGGCATCAAGGACTTCATACAGCTCGAAAGCCAGATTGCGGGAACTGAGCAGCGTCTCGGACATGGCGGCCTACCTGAAATTGGGGTTGGGCCGAGTCTAGGCGCGCTGATAAAGGCTGAACAGGATGATTGATGGGCGTGATGTTGGAGCCGCGCGCCGACTTAACAAACACCCCAAAACACTGTGGGAGCTGGCTTGCCAGCGATGGCGGCAGTTCAGTCAACATTAACGGTGACTGACACATCGCTATCGCTGGCAAGCCAGCTCCCACAGGGATTATTGCTATGCCGGGCACCAATGCAGGTGCCCGGCTTTTCGGTATTAGCCGATCGTCATCAAGCTCGCATTACCACCCGCTGCCGCAGTGTTAACGCTCAACGCCCGCTCGATCACCAGACGCTCCAGCGCAATGTTGGTCTCGCCCTGGGACAAGCCCTGAACCCCAACGATCGCGCCGGCACGCTTGGCAATCTGCTGGCAAACGCCGCGCAACTGGTCGGAATGGCCGTGATGCAGAACCGCGTCGAACACCACCTCATCCTTGTTCCAGTCAGCAACCAGCTTGATCCGCTCCTGAATGTCCTTCGGCAGGCGTGCGAACAATGCCTTGCTGATGTCGGACTCCGGCCATACCGCCGAACCTCCTACCGCCAGCACTGCTGCCAGTTGCGTCAGCAGATCGCCTTCAACCTCGGCCAGGCACAGCACGTGCTCGCGCGGCAGGATGGCGTAGCTGTTTTTCTCACCGGTCGGGCCGGCCAGTACGCGGGTGATGCCGCTCTGCGATTGCGCCGCGTACTGCACGCACAGCGTGCTCAAGTCGGCGTACTTGTTGCTTTCAGCCCAGGCTTTCAGGGCGTTCAGCGGTTTACTCATGGCGTCGCGCAAACGAACGTCCGGGGCGACAACAGCATCACCGCGAGCGAAGGATTGTTCGATGGCGTCGGTAGGACGTGTCGCCAGCAAACGGTACAGGTACAGCGGGCCACCGGCTTTCGGGCCAGTACCGGACAAACCTTCGCCGCCGAATGGCTGCACGCCGACCACAGCGCCAACGATGTTGCGGTTGACGTAGACGTTACCGGCATTGACGTTGTCGATCACCTTGGCGATGGTCTCGTCGATGCGCGTGTGTACGCCCAAGGTCAGGCCATAACCGGACGCGTTGATCTGGCCGATCAGTTGATCGATCTCTTTGCGCTTGTAGCGCACCACGTGCAGCACCGGACCGAAGATCTCGCGTTGCAGCTCGTCGAAGCTTTCCAGTTCGATCAGGGTCGGCATGACGAAGGTGCCGCGTCGGACCTCTTCGGTGTCGGCAATCGCCACTTGGTAGACGTTGCGACCTTTGTCGCGCATGCCCTGGATGTGCTTGTCGATGCCAGCCTTGGCTTCGGCGTCGATCACCGGGCCGATGTCCACGGACAGGCGCTCCGGGTTGCCGAGACGGCTTTCTGCCATGGCACCTTTGAGCATTTCGATGACACGATCCGCAGAATCTTCCTGCAAGCACAGTACCCGCAGCGCCGAGCAACGCTGACCGGCGCTGTCGAAGGCCGAGGACACCACGTCGATCACGACTTGCTCGGTCAGTGCCGAGGAGTCGACGATCATCGCGTTCTGGCCACCGGTTTCGGCGATCAGCGGAATCGGGCGGCCCTGGCTGTCGAGACGGCCAGCGATGTTGCGTTGCAGCAGACGCGCGACTTCGGTGGAACCGGTGAACATCACGCCTTTGACGCGTTCATCACCGACCAGGCCGGCGCCGACAGTTTCACCGCGCCCCGGCAGCAATTGCAGCACGCCTTCCGGAATGCCGGCTTCAAGCAGCAAGCGCACGGCTTGAGCCGCGACCAATGGGGTTTGCTCAGCCGGTTTGGCCAATACCGGATTGCCGGCAGCCAGTGCCGCAGCGACTTGGCCGCTGAAGATTGCCAGTGGGAAGTTCCACGGGCTGATGCATACGACTGGGCCCAATGGACGGTGGGCGTCGTTGCTGAAATCGTTGCGCGCCTGCACCGCGTAGTAACGCAGGAAATCGACGGCTTCGCGGACTTCGGCGATGGCGTTGGCGAAGGTCTTGCCGGCTTCGCGAGCCAGCAGGCCCATCAGTGGCTGGATCTCGCCTTCCATCAAGTCAGCGGCACGTTCCAGAATCGCTGCACGCTCGGCGGGCGGGGTGGCCTGCCAGATCGGTGCTGCGTTCAGCGCGCATTGAATGGCGTTGTCGACGTCTTCGACAGTGGCTTCCTGAACATGACCGACCACATCACGGTGATCGGCCGGGTTCAGCACTGGCGCAGGGGTTTCAGTGCTGGAAGCGCAACCGAGCATCGGCGCAGCTTTCCAGTCGGTGTGGGCAGTGGCGAGCAGGGCGCAGGACAGCGAAGCCAGACGATGTTCATTGGCCATGTCGATGCCGCTGGAGTTGGCGCGCTCAGCACCGTACAGATCACGCGGCAGCGGAATGCGCGGGTGCGGCAGGCCGAAACCACCTTCCACGGTCGCCATCTGCTCGATCTGCGCCACTGGATCGGCCACCAGCTCCTGAATCGAAATCGACTGATCGGCAATACGGTTGACGAACGAAGTGTTCGCGCCGTTTTCCAGCAAGCGACGTACGAGGTAGGCGAGCAGGGTCTCGTGAGTACCGACCGGCGCGTACACGCGGCACGGACGGTTCAGCTTGCCTTCGGAAACTTTGCCTACAACTTGTTCGTAAAGCGGTTCGCCCATGCCGTGCAGGCACTGGAATTCGTACTGGCCGGGGTAATAGTTCTGACCGGCAATGTGGTAAATGGCCGACAGGGTGTGGGCGTTGTGCGTGGCGAACTGCGGGTAAATGACTTCCGGTACCGACAGCAGTTTGCGTGCGCACGCGATGTAGGAAACGTCGGTGTACACCTTGCGGGTGTACACCGGATAGCCTTCCAGGCCTTCGACCTGGGCGCGTTTGATTTCGCTGTCCCAGTACGCGCCTTTCACCAGACGGATCATCAGGCGATGACGGCTGCGACGGGCCAGATCGATCACGTAGTCGATCACGTACGGGCAACGCTTCTGGTAAGCCTGGATGACGAAACCGATGCCGTTCCAGCCGGTCAGTTGCGGCTCGAAGCACAGGCGCTCAAGCAGATCCAGCGACAGTTCGAGACGGTCGGCTTCTTCGGCGTCGATGTTCAGGCCGATATCGTATTGCTTGGCCAGCAGGGTCAGCGACAGCAGGCGCGGGTACAACTCGTCCATCACGCGCTCGTACTGCGCACGGCTGTAACGCGGGTGCAGTGCCGACAGCTTGATGGAAATACCCGGGCCTTCATAAATCCCACGACCGTGGGAGGCTTTGCCGATCGAGTGAATGGCTTGTTCGTACGACGCCAGGTACTTCTGCGCGTCGTGTTCGGTCAGCGCCGCTTCACCGAGCATGTCGTAGGAATAACGGAAGCCCTTGGCTTCGAACTTGCTCGCATTGGCCAGCGCTTCGGCGATGGTTTCGCCGGTGACGAACTGCTCGCCCATCAGGCGCATGGCCATGTCGACGCCCTTGCGGATCATCGGCTCGCCGCTCTTGCCGATGATGCGGCTCAGCGACGAGGTCAGGCCGGCTTCGTTGTGCGTCGAGACCAGTTTGCCGGTCAGCAGCAGGCCCCAGGTGGCGGCGTTGACGAACAGCGACGGGCTGTTGCCCAAGTGCGGGTGCCAGTTGCCAGTGCTGATCTTGTCGCGGATCAGTGCGTCGCGAGTGCCCTTGTCCGGGATACGCAACAGCGCTTCGGCGAGGCACATCAGCGCCACGCCTTCCTGGGACGACAGGGAAAATTCCTGCAGCAGACCCTGAACAATGCCTGCACGACCGCCGGCACTTTTCTGGTTACGCAGTTTTTCCGCGATGGAAGCGGCGAGCTTGTTGGTGGCTTCAGCCATGGCGACCGGCAGGCGAGCCTGTTCGATCAGCATCGGCACCACTTCCGGTTCAGGGCGACGGTAAGCAGCGGTGATCGAAGCGCGCAGAACGGACTGCGGCAGGATGCTCTCGGCAAATTCGAGGAAGCATTGGTGGGCGTGATCGGTGTGGACTTCGCCTGCCTCATCGGCGTCCTTGGCGGTCAAACCGTTCAGCTCGGTCAGGGTTGCACCACCCTCGAGTTTCTCCAGGTAATTGAAAATTGCCTGCTTGATCAGCCAGTGCGGTGTGCGATCAATCGAGGTCGCGGCCGCCTTCAGGCGCTCGCGGGTTGGGTCATCGAGTTTGACCCCAAGGGTGGTGGTAGCCATATTTTTATCCTCATGGTTGCCACAGTTGCGTGGCATCAGCTGGCCGCAAGATTAGCCGCGCGCTGAAAGAGGTGCAACCGGGTGCAACCCTTTTTTTGTCGGAAAAATAAACGCTTCGTCAGGAATTATTTTCTGGTACTGAAGTGCCGCACTTGCTTGGTGCTTTTGCTTCTAGCAAAGCGCTCGGACTGCGCTAAAAGGGAGCAAAAACCGCTTATTTCTCGGTATATCCGACTAGGTGCAACTAATTCTCACGAAACTGGTTGCACCTTTTTTACTTTGTTGCATAGCATTCGCGCCCAAGGTGCAACCGGTATAAACCGGTGCATCGGCTGGTGGCTTTCCTGGGGAAACATCAGTCCTAAATGCGCGGGATCTGAAATCGTCTGCCAAACGTCGTCGTTTGCGTGCGGTTGATCACCGCTGCTACATAAAAACAAAGCCAGGGCGTAACTAATGAGCGTAAGCAATCCAACACTGATCACGTTCGTGATCTACATCGCAGCAATGGTGCTGATCGGCTTCATGGCCTATCGCTCCACCAACAACCTTTCTGACTATATTCTTGGCGGCCGTAGCCTGGGCAGCGTTGTTACTGCACTGTCTGCCGGTGCTTCCGACATGAGCGGCTGGTTGCTGATGGGCCTGCCGGGCGCCATCTACATGTCCGGTCTGTCCGAAAGCTGGATCGCCATCGGCCTGATCGTCGGTGCCTACCTGAACTGGTTGTTCGTCGCCGGCCGTCTGCGCGTGCAGACCGAGCACAACGGTGATGCCCTGACCCTGCCGGACTACTTTTCCAGCCGTTTCGAAGATAAAAGCGGCCTGCTGCGCATTATTTCAGCGATCGTGATTCTGGTGTTCTTCACCATTTACTGCGCATCCGGCATCGTCGCTGGCGCCCGTCTGTTCGAAAGCACCTTCGGCATGTCCTACGAGACCGCGCTGTGGGCCGGTGCTGCAGCGACAATTGCCTACACCTTCGTCGGCGGTTTCCTCGCGGTAAGCTGGACTGACACCGTACAAGCCACGCTGATGATTTTCGCGCTGATCCTCACGCCGATCATCGTGCTGCTGGCCACCGGTGGCGTCGACACCACGTTCCTGGCGATCGAAGCACAGGACCCAAGCAACTTCGACATGCTTAAAGGCACCACCTTCATCGGCATCATCTCGCTGATGGGCTGGGGTCTGGGCTACTTCGGTCAGCCGCACATCCTCGCGCGTTTCATGGCGGCGGATTCGGTGAAATCGATCGCCAAGGCGCGTCGCATCTCCATGACCTGGATGATCCTGTGCCTGGGCGGCACCGTGGCGGTGGGCTTCTTCGGTATCGCGTACTTTTCGGCGCACCCGGAAGTGGCCGGTCCCGTCACCGAGAACCACGAGCGTGTGTTCATCGAACTGGCGAAAATCCTCTTCAACCCATGGATTGCCGGTGTGTTGCTGTCGGCGATTCTGGCCGCTGTGATGAGCACCCTGAGCTGCCAGTTGCTGGTGTGCTCGAGCGCCCTGACCGAAGACTTCTACAAAACCTTCCTGCGTAAATCCGCTTCGCAACTGGAGCTGGTCTGGGTCGGCCGCGCCATGGTGCTGTTGGTTGCACTGATCGCGATCGCCTTGGCGGCCAACCCGGAAAACCGCGTACTGGGCCTGGTGTCCTACGCCTGGGCTGGTTTCGGTGCCGCGTTCGGTCCGGTGGTGCTGATCTCGGTAATCTGGAAAGGCATGACCCGCGACGGTGCACTGGCCGGTATCCTGGTCGGCGCAATCACTGTTGTGGTGTGGAAGCATTTCGAGGTGATGGGTCTGTACGAAATCATCCCGGGCTTCATCTTCGCCAGCCTGGCCATCTTCATCGTCAGCAAGCTCGGCTCGCCGACCACTGGCATGGTGCAGCGCTTCGAAGCGGCGGAAAAAGATTTCCACCTGAACAAGTAATTGTTCTGAGCTGACGCTCACCTGAAAACGGCCCGTTTCCTACAGGAGACGGGCCGTTTTTTATTGCCTGCAATTTCTTGCGGACACTGGAGAAACCTGTGGGAGCTGGCTTGCCAGCGATGAGGTCGACACATCCAACACATTGGGTGACTTACACACCGCCATCGCTGGCAAGCCAGCTCCCACAGGGTTTGGTGGTGAAGTTGGGGGATTTGTCTGTAGTCGAAGGCGCCGGTTTTTGCAGGGGCTTTCGTAAATGGAAGTAGGGCAAATCTGATTTCCCCGTCACCCACTCAATACCCCTTGCCCCTCATGCAGAATCGCCCGCCCTCACTCTGCAGAGAAACATCGGATGTTCGCGCCTGCCAATCAACCGCGCTTCACGTTGACCCTCGAAGGCGCCCAACATGACCTCAAGGTCCTTGAGTTCACGGGTAAGGAAGCCATCAGCCAACCCTTTCGTTTCGAGCTGGAGCTGGTCAGTGAGCGACCCGATCTGGACCTTGAAAGCCTGCTGCACTGTCAGGCGTTTCTGAGTTTTGATGCCGACGGTTCCGGCGTCCACGGTCAGATTTATCAGGTCGGGCAGGGCGATTCCGGGAAACGTCTGACGCGTTATCACGTGAGCCTGGTACCGCGTCTGACGTACCTTGGGCATCGGATCAATCAGCGTATTTTTCAGCACCTCAGCGTTCCGCAAATCATTGAGCGGATCCTCAAGGATCACGCGATCCTGCGCGATGCCTTCCAGTTCCAACTCGGCAGCGACTACCCGCCGCGTGATTATTGTGTGCAGTACGCCGAGAGTGATCTGGCGTTCATCCAGCGCTTGTGCGCCGAAGTGGGCATTCATTACCACTTTCAGCACAGCCCGGAAGGCCACTTGTTGGTGTTCGGCGATGACCAGACCGTGTTTCCGCGACTCGCCGAGCCGACGCTGTATCTGCCCGGCAGCGGCATGGCCGGTGGCGCCCCGGCGATCAAGCGTTTCAACGTGCGCGTGGAAACCCGCAGCAGCGTGGTCACGCGGCGCGACTACAACTTCATCAAGCCGCGCCTGCAACTGGAAAGTCGCGTTGACGGCGAGCAACGCCCGGTACTGGAGGATTACCACTTTCCCGGCCAATTCAACGACCGTGAAACCGGCAAGCACCTCGCCCAGCGCGCACTCGAAAGGCATGTCGCCGATTACCGTCAGGCCGAAGGCATCAGCGACGAATCCTCACTGGTGTGCGGACATTTCCTACAGCTCACTGACCATCCGCGCCACGACTGGAATGATCTGTGGCTACTCACCGCCGTCGAGCACCATGGCCGTCAGCCGCAAGTGCTGGAGGAATCGGTCACCAGTGATGGGGAAGAATTCCAGGGTTACCGTAATACCTTTCTCGCCACGCCGTGGGCAGTGTTCTTTCGCCCGCCGCTGGGCCCGGAAAAACCGCGAATGCTCGGTTATCAACCGGCGGTTGTCACCGGCCCGAAAGACACCGAGATCCACTGTGATGAGTACGGCCGGGTCAAAGTGCAATTGACCTGGGATCGTGATGGCGAGCTGAACGAGCATTCCAGTTGCTGGCTGCGCGTTGCCACCGGCTGGGCCCATGATCGTTATGGCAGCGTGCTGATTCCACGGGTCGGCATGGAAGTGCTGGTCGGCTTCATCGACGCCGATGCCGACAAACCGCTGGTGATGGGCTGTCTGCCCAACGCCGCGACGCCGGTGCCGCTCGATCTTCCGGCCGACAAGACCCGCAGCATCTTCCGCAGCCAAAGCAGCCCCGGCGGCGGTGGCTACAACGAACTGCGCATCGAGGATCGCAAAGGCGCCGAAGAAATCTACCTGCGCGCCCAGCGCAACTGGACGCAGCACGTGTTGCACGATCAACAGGTGCAGGTCGATAACCAGCGCAGCATTGTCGTCACCGGCACCGCGCGGCATGAATTGAAGGCCGATGAACAACGCATCACCCACGGCCAGCGGCAAACCGAAGTGCGGCAGGACGATCACCTGACCGTGACCGGCGACCGGCATATTCGCGTCAGCAGTCAGGCGCTCAGTGCCAGCGGGCAATTTCATGTCAGCGCTGGCCAGCAAGTGGTCATCGATGGTGGTGCGAGCGCAACCATTCAGGCCGGTGGGCAGTGGATCAACATCGGCCCTGGGGGGATTTTCAGCAGCGTGCCGATCATGGTCGGTGGCGCACCGATGGTGCCCATGAGTGCCGCGCCCGTTATGCCGGGGTTGCCGGAGAAACTGGCGGCAGCGCCCGCCGCCATGCTCACGCCGGCACAGATCATGAGCCTGAAAGGCGATGCACCGTTCTGCGAAGAGTGCGCGCGGTGTAAGGAGGGTGTTTGTGCCGTCTGAATGTCTAGCGCCGTCGGCGTGGCTGGCGAACGTACCGCTGAAACCGTCGGAGCAATTGTTCGCGATTTTCAGCAAAACCAGCGACGCCAATCCATCCAGGGCTTGGCAAGGGGCGTCGAGCCCAATCTGGGCGGACACTATTTACGCCGAGTGGGATGCGGTGATGCCCTTCGTGGGAATTGTCGCTGTGGACAGTGAGTTTCTCGATTGGGTGGCGGCTACCGAGTCTGTTGATTGGGGGTGGCTGGCGGTTTCCTCGGCGAGCCTTGAAGCGGTGGTTGAGCATTTTCGCAGTCTGACTCAGGTGCTGATGCCGGACGGCAAAGCAGTGTTTTTCCGGTTTTGGGATGGGCGGTTTTTGTCGCCGATCCTGCAGTCCGAGGCGGTCAGCGCGGCGCAGTTGTTGCCGGTGATTTCGCGTGGGCTGATTAACGGTCAGGCCATTGATATTGGAGGAGCGGCGCCGGTTGGCGGGCGGGTGTTTCCATGGTGGACAGTGCCTGATTCGGTATTGGCGGCGGGCGGAGCTAATGTTCAGGTCGGTAATGCTGTGCAGTGGCTCAGTGAAGAGCATCCGGCGCTGTTCGAGGCGTTTCCCGACGCGGTTTTGCGCTGCAAGGTCAGGCAGTTTTTTCAGGTTTCGGCGTCGGAAGATTCGTCGCAATCGGCGTTATTGGCGTTTTTGCTGGCAGAGTCGGTGTGAGTTTTCCGGGCGAAGGCTTCGGACGTTTCCTTCGAGTTGCGGCGGTTTTCATGAACTGGTGGGCGGTGGGTTGCAGGGATAGTCTTTTCGTTGTCACTGCGAGAGTGGTGGCAGGGTGTAGGAGCCCTGACAAATTCACCGTGCATCAGCGTCGACGTTTCATTACGGCACTTAAATTCGTGCCCGTAATATCTTTCACGGCGGCTGTGCGCGGGAACGCTTCGGCGTAGCTGAGTTTGGTGGGTTTCTCAGTTTCCTACTCTCGCGTACGGCTGCCACCCAAACCTGTAGGAAGGTCATTGGCAGGCTCATTTAACCTATTGAGGTGCAACTGATATGGCTAGGCTTAAACCCGATCCACCCTACGAAAAGATCACTCCCCATCCCGCCAACCGCTTCATGGCCCTGACCAGCAATTGCAGCGATATGCCCACCCTGTTCGTCGACACCCACGCGCCCCTCGACATCCTCCTGGACGCCGCCAACTACCGCCTCCGCGCCGTGGTTCAAGTGCTGGAGAACCTGTGCATGCGCGGCTCGGTCGAGTGCGACTCGATCATCCTCAGCGACTTCGCCATGCTCTGTGCGATCCCGCTGCGCGATGGCTGTGATGTGCTGGATGTTATTGGGCGCAGGTTGGGCGGCATGCCGTCCTGACGGCTCAAGATCAAAAGATCGCAGCCTGCGGCAGCTCCTACATGAATCGCCGTGTAGGAGCTGCCGAAGGCTGCGATCTTTTGACTCTCAAAAAGGCTCAATCAACAACGATGTAAGCATCCTGAGCCCGAATGAAACGCTCGAACGCCTCTGAGTTGTAAACCTGCAGGCAAGCATGGAAGACCATTTTTTCATCGGAGTATTTGCTGTTGGCGGAGGTCAGGTCATACGCCGCAGACACATGGTTC
This sequence comes from Pseudomonas sp. SM4, assembly GCF_051913165.1. Lineage (NCBI taxonomy): Bacteria > Pseudomonadati > Pseudomonadota > Gammaproteobacteria > Pseudomonadales > Pseudomonadaceae > Pseudomonas > Pseudomonas sp. SM4. The sequence continues at coordinate 256,881 of NZ_JBODOE010000004.1, forward strand.
CTCGTCTCTTCATAGGGATCGTGCAGTACCTGCAGCGTGTCTTCATTTTGCAGGACGGTGTGCATGCCCTTGCCCATGAACGAGTAGGCACCGGCGGCCAATGCGATGTCTTTTCTCAAGGCGGATTGCTCATTGAATGGCGCCAGGAGGCAGTGGCTCAAGCCGTAATTCTTGAGGGTTTGCCGGGCTTGATCGGTGTGGTTCTCGTCCGCCAGGGCTTGGGATGAGCACAGTAGGCACAGAGAGAAAATGATCGGATGCCGCATGAAGTTCTGACGTCCTGTCGGGAAATACGCGTCAGTTAAGCGAGTAACTGACCCTTTGGCGAGAGGATCTTGTTGTCTGTGATTGCCCGCTCGGCTGTGAGGCCCTGACTTGCCGCCCGGTAAAAGGTAAACTTTGCGCCCTTCGCAGGAGCAGCCATGAATTATCGTCACGCCTTCCATGCCGGCAATCACGCCGATGTGTTCAAACACCTGACCTTGACCCGCCTCATCGCCCTGATGTCGCGCAAGGAGCAGCCGTTTGCCTATCTCGACACACACGCCGGCATCGGTCTGTATGACTTGCAGGGCGATCAGGCCAATCGCACCGGCGAGTACCTGGAAGGCATCGCGCGTTTGTGGGAGCAGCCGGATCTGCCGGCGCTGACCGCCGACTACATGAAGGTGCTGCACGAGATGAACCCGGATGGCCAGTTGCGCTATTACCCGGGTTCGCCGGAGCTGGCGCGACGCCTGACGCGGCCGCAGGATCGGGTGATGCTCAACGAGAAGCACCCGGAAGACGGCGTGCTGCTCAAGGACAACATGGCCGGTGATCGTCGGGTCAAGGTGCATCTGGGGGAGGGCTGGCACGTGCCGCGGGCGATGTTGCCGGTGCAGGAAAAGCGGGCGGTGATGTTGATTGATCCGCCGTTCGAGCAACTCGACGAGATGCAACGTTGCGCGGCGTCGTTGAAAGAGGCGATTGGCCGGATGCGCCAAACCGTGGCGGCAATCTGGTACCCGGTCAAGGACCAGCGCGCGCTGCGTCGTTTCTATCAGGATCTGGCCGGGACCGGTGCGCCGAAGTTGCTGCGGGTTGAGTTGCTGGTGCATCCGCTGGACACGCCGAACAGCCTGAACGGCTCGGGCATGGCAATTGCCAATCCGCCGTGGGGGCTTGAGGAAGAATTGCGCGAGCTGCTGCCGTGGTTGTCCAAGAAGTTGGGGCAGACCCAGGGCGGGTGGCAGATGGACTGGTTGATTGCCGAGAGCTGATTAACGGCAAGATCAAAAGATCGCAGCCTGCGGCAGCTCCTACAGTGGTTAGTGTCGTCCACCAATGTGCGGACGATCACGGACATGTAGGAGCTGCCGCAGGCTGCGATCTTTTGCTTTCAGGCCTTACTTAATTGCCCGACAGACTCGCTGGCATGCACACGCCGGTGCCGCCAATCCCGCAGTAACCCTCAGGATTCTTCGCCAGATACTGCTGGTGATACGCCTCGGCGAAGTACACGGTCGGCGCCTGTTCGATTTCGGTGCTGATTTCACCCAGACCGGCCTTCGACAGTTCAGCCTGATAGGTCGCCTTGCTCTTCAGCGCCGCATCCAGATGCGCAGGCGAAGTCGCATAGATCACCGAGCGGTACTGCGTGCCGATGTCGTTGCCCTGACGCATGCCCTGCGTCGGGTTGTGCAGTTCCCAGAACATCGCCAGCAACTCTTCGTAGCTGACTTTATCCTTGTCATACACCACCAGCACCACTTCGGCGTGGCCAGTCAGGCCCGAGCAGACTTCTTCATACGTCGGGTTCGGCGTGAAACCACCGGCATAACCGACCACCGTGCTGACCACGCCTTCACGCTGCCAGAAGCGGCGCTCGGCGCCCCAGAAGCAACCCAGACCGAAAATCGCAAAGTCGACGTCCTGGAAAAACGGGCCAAGCAGCGGGGTTTCTTCGAAGACGAAGTGCTTTTCAGGCAGGGTCATCGCGGTTTCGCGGCCAGGCAGAGCTTGTTCTTTAGTCGGGAGCACGTTTTTGTTCACCAGAATTTCCGAGCGCAGAACCATGATCGTTCCTCTCAGTCAGGATGGGATGTAAAAAGTCAGACCGCCAGTGTGCCCAATGATGCCCGACTTCGCACTACCCAATGTAGGAGCGGCCGAAGGCTGCGATCTGTTGATCTTGTCTTTAAAAAACAGGATCAAAAGATCGCAGCCTTCGGCAGCTCCTACATGAGGGGGTGGCGGGGGTTAGAGGCAGAGTGGGCCGCGTGGGTAGCGCTTGAGGGCCTGGATCAGTTCGGCGCCGGGGATTGGGCGGTCGAACAGGTAGCCTTGGCCGACGTCGCAGCGGTGCCGGCGCAGGAACGCCAATTGCTCGGCGGTCTCGATGCCTTCGGCCACGACCTTGAGCTTCAGGTTGTGTGCCATGGCGATCACCGCAGAGGTGATTTCCATGTCGTCCTGGTTGTCGGGGATTTCGTGGATGAAGCTGCGATCGATCTTGATAATGTCGATCGGGAATTTCTTCAAATAGCTCAGCGACGAATAACCGGTGCCGAAGTCATCCATGGCCAGGGTCAGGCCCAGGCGCTTGAGCTGATCGAGCTGCAAGTGCGTGTCTTCGGTGGCTTCCAGCAGCAGGCCTTCGGTCAGTTCCAGTTCGAGCAGATTGGCCGGCAGCGCTTCTTCCTTGAGGATGTTGGCGATGGAGGCGACCAGGTCCGGGTCGGAGAACTGCTTCGGCGAGAGGTTGATCGCCACTTGCAGATTGCCCATGCCGGCAGCGGTCAGCGCTTTGCTCATGCGGCAAGCCTGACGCGCAATCCACTTGCCGATCGGAATGATCAGGCCGGTCTCTTCGGCGACGCTGATGAACTGATCCGGGCGAATCATGCCGCGTTCCGGGTGGTTCCAGCGCAACAGCGCTTCCATGCCCAGCAGACGACCGCTGCGCAGGCACAGTTTGGGCTGGTAGAACACGTCCAGCTCATTCTGGGTCAGGGCGCGGCGCAGGTTGTTCTCGACGAACAGTTTGTAACTGGCCTCGGCATTCAGCGCCTCGGTGAAGACTTGCACCTGATGTTTGCCGTTGGCCTTGGCCTTGTGCAGCGCCAGACCGGCGTTGCGCATCAGGGTTTGCGGGTCGCGGCCGTGCAGCGGCGCGCAAGCCAGACCGACCGAGCCGGTGACGCTGATCAACTGGTTGTCGACGAACATCGGTTTATCCAGCGTCGCCAACAGTTGGTTGGCGATCTGCTGACCGGTCGCCAGATCGGTGTCGTCGAGCAGCACGGCAAATTCGTTACTGGCGAAACGCGCGAGGCTGCCGCTCGGGCTAAGGCTGTTGCGCAGACGTCGGGCCAGGCTGATCAGCAGCTTGTCGCCGGTCTGGTGGCCGAGGCTGTCGTTGATCCGCTTGAAGTTGTCGATGTCGACCAACAGCAGGCTGATCGGGGTATCGCTATCGCGGGCGAAGCGTTCGTCCAGATTGCGGATAAACGCCGGGCGGTTACCGAGGTTGGTCAGGTTGTCGGTGTAGGCCAGGCGCTCGATGCGCTGTTGCGCGAGCTTGGTCTGGGTGATGTCTTCGTAGATGCCGATGTAATGCGTCAGTTCACGGTTATCGCCATACACCTTGGAGATCGACAACTGGCCCCAGTACGGTTCGAGGTTCTTCCGGCGGCTCTTGAATTCGCCCTGCCAACTGTTGCTCTTGGCCAGCGCCGAGGGCGCGTCGAACAACAGTTCGCTGAGGTTCTCCAGGGCCGGCAGCTCGGACAGGCGCTGACCGTGGACTTCCTCGGTGGTGTACTGGGTGATCGCGGTGAAGCTCGGGTTGACGTACTCGACCACGCCGTCGCAATTGACCAGCAAAAACGCGTTGGCGCTTTGCTCGACCGCACGCTGGAACAGGTGCAGGGCGCTGGTGGCGGTGCGGCGGTTGTGATTGTTGATGACTTGCGCGAACTGGTCGGCCAGCTCGCCGGCAAAGGCGATTTCATCGGACTGCCAGGCGCGGGTGACGCCAGTCTGCTCCAGGCACAACACGCCGACCACTTGGCCGTCGACACGGATACTGGCGTCGAGCATCGCGTTGACGTCGCGCGGGCGCAGCGCCTCGGCCATCTCGCGAGTGCGCGGGTCGCGCATCGCGTTGTGCGCGTCGATCGCACGGCTGCTGTGCAACGCTTCCATGTAGTCGGGGAAACTGCTGATGTCGATCACGTCCGGCAGCAGGTATTCCTGCGTCGCGCGGTGGTACGCCGAGATCGGCACCAGTTGCTGGCCTTCGAGATTCCACAGGCTGGCGCAGTCGATTTCATAGATATCGCAGGCGCAGCGGGTGATCAGTTCGGCGGCTTCTTGCAGAGAATTGTGAGTGCTGTAGCGCTGACGGGCGAGCAGCAGAATCAAGTCCTGCTGGGCGCGCACGCGTTCCAGATGTTGCAGTTGCTCTTGCTGGGCGCGCTGGTTCAGCTCCAGGGCGATTTGCAGACGTGAATTCTGGGTTTCAAGGTCGACGGAAGGCAGTGGCGATGCTTCATCCAGCGCTTCACCGACGGCCAACAAGTAGCCGCGCAGCAAATGGCGGTTGTGTTGTTTATAGGCTTCGCCGAGTTCAAGGATGCTCAGTGCGCCGGCCGGGGTGTGCAGGGTGTAGCGCACCAGATAATGCGGGCTGGCGCCGAGTTGTTGCTGGATGGTGTCGTGCAGCTGATAGCGCGCTTCCGGCTCCATCAGGCTGGCGTAGGGGGCACCGACCAGAGCGCACAGCTCGACAGCCGGTTGCCCGAATTGGCGTTCGCAGTTGGGGTCGAGGAACAGCATTGCCCAACTGGCTTCATTCAAGCGCTCGAAACGCAGCATGCCGAGCCGCGAGGGCACAGGCAACTGCGTCACTACCTCGGCCGCCATACGGCTGGCGGCATCGGGTTGGCTCTTCATGAAGGGAACTCGCTTGGAAATATGCTGAACGCGCCGGGCTCTCGCCCTCTTAAACGTTGCCTGCGGCAAGGTTGCATCATTGCGGCACTGACTGACAAGAGACATGAAGGCCAAGTGCTATAAGAATGTGTCGGCTGCGCTGAACATTTCTCCAGCGTGGGGGTGAAAAGAGCAAAAGATCGCAGCCTGCGGCAGCTCCTCCAGGGCAACGGACCCCATATGGGAGCTGCCGAAGGCTGCGATTTTTATGGCTTAGCGAAGCTTTATGGCAATTGACTGCAATTGTTTGCCATCACGATCATGGTAATTGATCAAAATATGATCAGCCTCAACCACCATGTGTGCAAAGTTATCCTCACTGATCACTTCGCTGGTCAATTCATGTGAATAGTTGCCTGCAGCCGTGCGTACCAGCGGTTGATCGAGGACAAACGTCGACGCCTTGGCGTACGGCAACAGTTTGCTGTTGCACAGCGGCGAAGACACCACGGTGTGAATTTCGAAATCAGCATCTTCGCTATGACTCAGCCGCGACGTCAGCGAACCGTGCACATCACCAGAAACCACCACGACATTTTTGATGCTGTGCGTGCGCACCGTTTCCAGCAGGCGCAGGCGCTGCTGGGCAAAGCCTTGCCAGGCATCGTCGCCATTCAGTTGGCGATCCGGGAAGAACATCACGCTGGTCACGACGAATTTGACCCGCGCCGTGCTATTGATCAGCCAATCGCACAAGGCCTGTTCCTGGGCTTCATCGAGGATGCGGGGTTCATCGCTCGACAGGTCGCGTCGGGTGCGCGTGTCGGTCACAAACCATTCGATATCGCCCTCGCTGAATTGATACCAGTAGTGCTCAAGCGAAGCATGATCAAGTTGCCCGTTAGTTGTCAGTGCGTACGCCGGGCTGTGGCTGACTTGATATAACTCATAAGCGGTCATGGCGTTGCGATATAACTCATCGTCTGCAGCGTCTGCATTCGCCGGCCAGTTGTCTTCGATTTCGTGATCGTCGAGGATCATGTAAGTTGATGTGCCGGACATCAGTCGTTGTATGCCTGGTTGCGAAAACGCTGCACGGTACTTGCACAGAATGTCTTTATAACTTCGGTCGGGGGCGATCAGGTTCAAGTCATCGGCATAAATCTGGTCACCGCTCATGACCGTTGCGCTGATCGGTGGTTGGGCACCCTCGATCAATTGATTGATCGAGGTGAAGATCCGGTCTCCCAGCAATGGCAGGATTGGTACGCCTGCCGTCAGTCGCAGATAGCGGCACGAGCCGAGAATATAAGCCCGTGCCTGCAAGGGCTTGCTGCATCGGGTGCGCAAGCGATAGAGCTCCCGTGGCCATTGCAGCGGCAGTTCTGCAACGCTGTCGACGGTGTGTACCGGGCTCATCGGGCAGAACCAGCCGGTTTGAAACTCATACTCGGTGTCCTCCTGCAAATCATTCAAGATGAACACGTCGGATAGATCGCGTGATTCATCAAGTTTGATAAACAGGGCGTTTGACCATTGCGCTGTATTACTGGCCCGATAACGCAGGCCGGCAAAGACTTGCAAGTTTTTTTGCAGTTCGCCACGGATAAATATGCGCGCGTGGTTAGTTGTCGTGTGGCCGATTATCGGGCCGACAGTGGGTTTTAACATGTTCGAATCCATTCGAATGAGTGACAAATAATATATAAGTGGCAGAAAAGTAAGTAAGTTGTTCTGGTGCTGGCAAGACTAGTTGTCGGCGGGATAAAAAGAATGGCGCGAAGTTGACTGGAGCTGTAGCCGATGTCAGCGCTTTATGTGGGAAAAGCCCCCGTCAGTAAACTTCAGGCAAAAAAAAGCCCCGCCAAACTGACGGGGTTGAGGTACGAGCGTGTGGCGCTCGAAAACGTGAAACGCAAGCGGCCCGCCGTTACCGGAGGGCCGCCTGGGATTACAGCAGGATGGTGCGGATGTCCGCCAGCAGGCTGCCCAGACGCTGGGTGAAGCGTGCGGCAGCGGCGCCGTTGATCACACGGTGATCGTAGGACAACGACAGCGGCAGCATCAGTTTCGGCTGGAAGGCTTTGCCGTCCCAGACTGGCTGGATGGTTGCCTTGGAAACACCGAGGATCGCCACTTCCGGCGCGTTGACGATCGGCGTGAAGCCGGTGCCGCCAATGTGGCCGAGGCTGGAAATGGTGAAGCAGGCGCCTTGCATGTCGTCAGCGGTGAGCTTCTTGTCGCGGGCTTTGGCGGCCAGCGCAGCGGCTTCGGCTGCCAGTTGCAGCAGGCTCTTCTGGTCGACGTTCTTGATGACCGGTACCAGCAGGCCATCCGGAGTGTCGACGGCGAAGCCGATGTTGATGTACTTCTTGCGGATGATCGCTTTGCCGCTTGGTGCCAGCGAACTGTTGAAGTCCGGCAGCTCCTTGAGCATGTGCGCGCACGACTTGAGCAGCAGCGGCAGGATGGTCAGCTTGACGCCAGCCTTCTCTGCAACGGCTTTCTGCGCCACGCGGAACGCTTCCAGCTCGGTGATATCAGCCGAATCGAACTGAGTCACGTGCGGGATGTTCAGCCAGCTGCGGTGCAGGCTCGACGCGCCGATTTGCATCAGGCGAGTCATTGGCACTTCTTCGATTTCGCCGAAACGGCTGAAGTCGACGACCGGAATCGGCGGGATGCCCGCGCCACCGGTTGCGCCAGCAGCAGCGGCCGGTGCTTCCTTGGCCTTCTGCATCATCGCTTTGACGTAAACCTGCACGTCTTCTTTCAGGATACGACCGTGCGGGCCGCTGGCGCCGACAGCGTTCAGCTCGACGCCGAACTCACGGGCCAGTTGACGCACGGCAGGGCCGGCGTGAACTTTGGCGCCCGGCTTGGCCGGGGCGGCGGCTGGAGCGGCAGCAGGTGCAGGCGCAGCGGCAGCCTGAGCAGCAGCGGCAGGAGCACTTGGAGCGGCGGCGGCAGCCGGAGCCGGGGCAGCAGCAGGGGCCGCGCCTTTGACTTTCAGCTTCAGAATCAGGTCGCCGGTACCGACTTCGTCATCCAGCTTGATGGAAACGCTTTCCACCACGCCAGCGGCAGGCGATGGAATTTCCATGCTCGCCTTGTCGGATTCCAGGGTGATCAGCGACTGGTCGGCTTCAACGGTATCGCCAGCCTTGACCAACACTTCGATGATCTTGGCTTTGCCGGCCGAACCGATGTCCGGAACGTGGATGTCCTGAACGCTGTCAGCCACCGGTGCTGCTGGCGCGGCTGCCGGAGCAGGCGCAGCGGCAGCGGCCGGTGCAGTAGCCTGAGCCGGAGCGGCCGCAGCAGGGGCCGCAGCACCCGCCACTTCCAGATCCAGAATCAGGTCGCCGGTGCCAACTTCGTCGTTGAGCTTGACGCTGATGGCCTTGACCACGCCAGCGGCAGGCGACGGGATTTCCATGCTCGCCTTGTCGGACTCCAGAGTGATCAGCGATTGATCAGCTTCGACGGTGTCGCCGACCTTGACCTGGATCTCGATGATCTGCGCTTTGCCCGACGAGCCGATGTCCGGCACGTGCACTTGCTGAACCGAAGCGGCAGCAGGGGCAGCGGCAGGCGCGGCAGCAGCAGGAGCGGCAGCCGGTTTGGCTTCAGCTTTTGCAGCCGGCGCAGCGGCAGGAGCAGGGGCCGCTTCAGCGGCGCCCTCGACTTCCAGCTCAAGCAGTTCGTCGCCTTCTTTCAGACGGTCGCCCAGCTTCACTTTCAGGCTCTTGATGACGCCGGCTTTCGGGGCCGGCACTTCCATGCTGGCCTTGTCCGACTCCAGGGTCAGGATGCTCTGGTCGGCTTCGATACGGTCGCCGACCTTCACAAACAGTTCAATTACTTCACCTTCACCGCTGCCGATGTCAGGTACGCGAATGAGTTCGCTCACAAAATGTCTCCTCAGCAGTCCAGTGGGTTGCGTTTTTCCGGGTCGATGCCGAACTTGGTGATGGCTTCAGCCACAACCTTAGGTTCGATATCACCACGGTCAGCCAGTGCTTCCAGGGCTGCCAACACCACGAAATGACGGTCAACTTCGAAGAAATGACGCAGTTTCTTGCGGCTGTCGCTGCGGCCGAAACCGTCGGTGCCGAGGACTTTGAATTCCTTCGACGGTACCCACTGACGGATCTGCTCGGCGAACAGCTTCATGTAGTCGGTAGAGGCGATGACCGGACCTTTGCGGCCGTTCAGGCACTCTTCGACGTAGCTCAGCTTAGGCTTCTGGCCCGGCTTCAGACGGTTGCTGCGCTCTACAGCGAGGCCGTCGCGACGCAGTTCGTTGAAGCTGGTAACGCTCCAGACGTCAGCGCCAACGTTGAACTCTTCACGCAGGATCTTCGCCGCTTCACGGACTTCACGCAGGATGGTGCCGGAGCCCATCAGCTGTACGTGGTGCGCCGCATCGCGGGTGTCTTCTTCGAGCAGATACATGCCTTTCTTGATGCCTTCTTCGGCACCGGCCGGCATGGCTGGCTGCTGGTACGACTCGTTCATCACGGTGATGTAATAGAAGATGTCCTGTTGCTCTTCGGTCATCTTCTTCATGCCGTCCTGAATGATCACCGCCAGCTCGTAGCCGTAGGTTGGATCGTAGGTGCGGCAGTTCGGGATGGTCGCGGCCAGCAGGTGGCTGTGACCGTCTTCGTGTTGCAGACCTTCACCGTTCAGGGTGGTCCGGCCGGCGGTGCCGCCGATCAGGAAGCCACGGGTACGGCTGTCGCCGGCAGCCCAGGCCAGGTCACCGATACGCTGGAAGCCGAACATCGAGTAGAAGATGTAGAACGGCAGCATCGGCTGGTTGTGGCTGGAGTACGAAGTACCGGCAGCGATGAACGAGCTCATGGCGCCTGCTTCGTTGATGCCTTCTTCAAGGATCTGACCTTTCTGGTCTTCCTTGTAGAACATCACCTGGTCTTTATCGACTGGCTCGTAGAGCTGGCCGACGGACGAGTAGATGCCGAGCTGACGGAACATGCCTTCCATACCGAAGGTACGGGCTTCGTCCGGGATGATCGGAACGATGCGCGGGCCGATTTCCTTGTCCTTGACCAGTTGCGCGAGGATTCGCACGAAGGCCATGGTGGTGGAAATTTCACGGTCGCCGGAACCGTCAAGGATGGCCTTGAGGGTGTCCAGGTCCGGGGTCGGTACGCTGAAGCTTTGTGCGCGGCGCTGAGGCACGAAACCGCCCAGTGCAGTGCGACGCTCGCTGAGGTAGCGGGCTTCGGCGCTGTTTGGCTCTGGCTTGAAGAACGGCAGGTTCTCCAGCTCTTCGTCCTTGACCGGGATGTCGAAACGATCGCGGAACAACTTCAGGCTGTCGACGTCGACTTTCTTGGTGTTGTGCGCAGTGTTTTTCGCTTCGCCGGCACCGGTGCCATAACCTTTGATGGTCTTGGCGAGGATGACGGTTGGTTGTTCTTTGTGGTTGACCGCTTCGTGGTACGCCGCATAGACCTTGTACGGGTCGTGGCCGCCACGGTTGAGTTTCCAGATCTCGTCGTCGGACAGATCAGCAACCATCGCCTTGAGTTCTGGCGTGTTGAAGAAGTGCTCACGGACGAACGCGCCGTCTTTGGCTTTGTAGTTCTGGTACTCGCCGTCGATGACTTCGTCCATGCGACGTTGCAGGATGCCGTCGACGTCTTTGGCCAGCAGTGGGTCCCAGAAACGGCCCCAGATGACTTTGGTCACGTTCCACTGAGCACCGCGGAACACGCCTTCGAGTTCCTGGATGATCTTGCCGTTGCCGCGAACCGGGCCGTCGAGGCGCTGCAGGTTACAGTTGATGACGAAGATCAGGTTGTCCAGCTTCTCGCGGCCGGCCAGGGAGATCGCGCCCAGGGATTCCGGCTCGTCGCACTCGCCGTCGCCCAGGAAGCACCAGACTTTCTGTTTGCCCGGCTGGATGAAACCGCGGTGTTCCAGGTACTTCATGAAGCGTGCCTGGTAGATCGCCTGGATTGGACCCAGACCCATCGATACGGTCGGGAACTGCCAGAAGTCAGGCATCAGCCAAGGGTGCGGGTAGGACGACAGGCCCTGACCGTCGACTTCCTGGCGGAAGTTGTTCATCTGGTCTTCGGTGATGCGGCCTTCCATGAACGCACGGGCGTAAACGCCTGGCGAGGTGTGGCCCTGGAAGTAGATCAGGTCGCCGCCGTGTTCGTCGGTCGGGGCCTGGAAGAAGTAGTTGAAGCCGATGTCATACAGGGTCGCACTGGAAGCGAAGCTGGAGATGTGACCACCGAGGTCGGAATCTTTCAGGTTCGTACGCATTACCATGGCCATCGCGTTCCAGCGCACCAGCGAGCGAATGCGGCGTTCCATGAACAGGTCGCCAGGCATGCGTGCTTCGTGGGTTACCGGGATGGTGTTGCGGTAAGGCGTGGTGATGGCGTAAGGGAGCTGCGAACCGCTACGGGTTGCGAGTTCACCCATACGGGTCATCAGATAGTGAGCACGGTCTTCGCCTTCTTTGTCGAGAACCGATTCCAGGGCGTCCAGCCATTCCTGGGTTTCGACGGGATCGAGGTCTTGCATGGCTTGCTCCAGGGCGGAAAGGCTTCCAGAATCGGTTGCCTGAGTTTGCGACTGGCCTTGTGGGCAGACGATTTAAAATTCTTGGATTGCCGACAGGTTGTTCCGGCGGCGTGTAGTTTTACTACAAATCTTCCGGCATTTCAGCCTTTCGGATGTATAGACGAGTAGTAAAACTACAGATGAAAGGCTTGTGGCCTCCGACTGCGTTGTGAGAATAATCGTTAAGGTTGGTCGATTACCATCCGTAAAAGGTGAAACTTTGATGCTGGATGCTAAAGAAGAAGAAATTTCAGCTATTTCTAACTTTTGTTCGACAGTCCTTCACGTAGCGGGTTTTCAACATTCACTACAAGCGGCCATTTACACGCCGATCAAGGATAGACCATGACCCTGCCCGTGCTTGCCGAACTGCCTGCCATTCTCCTGCCGTTGGTCACTCGATCCGAGCAGTCGTTCCGTACGGCCGTCGCCGAGCTGGAAGACGATCACGGCTTCGCCAACTGGACGCCAGAGCGCTGGGCACAGTTCGCCCGCGTCACCGCCGCCAGTGAGTTTGTCATTGAACAGAGCGTTCGTGACCCTTTGATGTTGCTTGCGCTGGTGCAGTCCGGCGAACTCGACCGGCCGTATGCACCGGGTGAATTGTGCGCGCAGATTTCCGCTGCGGTGAACGCGGCACAGACCGAAGACGAACTCGGTCGTGCCCTGCGTCGCCAGCGTGCGCGCCATCAAGTGCGGATCATCTGGCGTGATCTCAACCGTCAGGCCGATCTGGTGCAGACCTGCCGCGACCTCTCGGACATGGCCGACGCCACCATCGATCAAGCCTATCAATGGTTGTACAGCCGCCATTGCGAACAATTCGGCACGCCGACCGGCCGCCGCAGCGGTGAGCCGCAGCCGATGGTCATCCTCGGCATGGGCAAGCTCGGCGCCGTCGAGTTGAACCTGTCTTCCGACATCGATTTGATTTTTGCCTACCCCGAGGGCGGCGAAACGGTGGGTGTGAAGCGCTCGCTGGATAATCAGGAGTTCTTTATTCGTCTCGGCCAGCGCTTGATCAAGGCACTGGACCCGATGACCGTCGACGGCTTTGTGTTCCGCGTCGACATGCGCCTGCGCCCGTACGGTTCGTCCGGCGCGCTGGTATTGAGCTTCAACGCGCTGGAGCAGTATTACCAGGATCAGGGCCGCGACTGGGAACGCTACGCGATGATCAAGGCGCGGGTAGTGGCTGGTGATCAGGTCGCCGGTGCGCAGTTGCTCGACATGCTGCGCCCGTTCGTTTATCGACGTTACCTCGACTTCTCGGCGATCGAAGCGCTGCGCACCATGAAACAGCTGATCCAGCAGGAAGTGCGGCGCAAGGGCATGGCCGACAATATCAAGCTCGGCTCCGGCGGGATTCGTGAGGTCGAGTTTATTGCTCAGGCCTTTCAGTTGATCCACGGTGGCCGCGACTTGAGCCTGCAACAGCGTCCTCTATTAAAGGTGTTGAGTACGCTGGAGGGGCAGGGCTATTTGCCTCCAGCGGTGATCAGCGAATTGCGTGAAGCCTACGAATTTCTGCGTTACACCGAGCATGCGATTCAGGCAATCGCTGACCGTCAAACGCAAATGCTGCCGGATGGCGCGCAGGATCAGGCGCGCATTGCCTTTATGCTCGGGTTTGCCGATTGGGAGGCTTTCCACGAAAAACTGATGTTCTGGCGCGGCCGCGTCGCTTGGCACTTTGCGCAGGTGATTGCCGATCCCGATGAGGAAGAAGGCACCGAAAGCGAAGTGGTGGTCGGCGGTGAATGGTTGCCATTGTGGGAAGAAGAGCAGGACGAAGAGGCCGCTTGCCGACAGTTGGAAGAGGGCGGTTTCGCTGATGCCAGCAAAGCCCTGAAGGCACTGGCCGGTTTGCGTGGCAGCCCGCAATTGCGCGCGATGCAGCGTTTGGGCCGTGAGCGCCTCGATGCATTTATTCCGCGTTTGCTGGCGCAAGCGGTTGAGCATGCCAACCCCGATCTGGTGCTTGAACGGGTGTTGCCGCTGGTGGAAGCGGTCGCTCGGCGTTCGGCTTATTTAGTCTTGCTGACGGAAAACCCCGGAGCGCTGCGACGCTTGCTGACGCTGTGTGCGGCGAGCCCGTGGATCGCTGAGCAGATCACTCGCTTCCCGCTGCTGATGGATGAATTGCTCAACGAAGGGCGTTTGTTCAAACCGCCGTTGGCGCCGGAATTGGCCGCCGAGTTGCGTGAGCGTCTGACACGAATCCCCGAAGACGACCTCGAACAACAAATGGAAGCCCTGCGCCATTTCAAACTGGCGCACCGCTTGCGCGTTGCCGCCTCGGAAATCGCCGGCAGCCTGCCGTTGATGAAAGTCAGCGATTACCTGACCTGGCTCGCTGAGGCAATTCTTGAGCAAGTGCTGGCGTTGGCCTGGCGCCAGACCGTGGCCAAACACGGTACGCCGCTGCGCACCGACGGCACCTTGTGCGATCCCGGTTTCATCATTGTCGGTTATGGGAAAGTCGGCGGTCTGGAACTGGGGCATGGTTCCGATCTGGATCTGGTGTTTATCCACGACGGCGATCCACAGGCGGAAACCGACGGCGCCAAGCCGATTGATGGCGCGCAATTCTTTACCCGACTGGGGCAGCGGATCATTCACTTGCTGACGGCGCAGACCAACTCGGGGCAGCTCTATGAAGTGGACATGCGTCTGCGGCCGTCCGGTGCTTCGGGGCTGCTGGTGAGTTCGCTCGGCGCGTTTGCCCGCTATCAGGAAAATGAAGCGTGGACGTGGGAGCATCAGGCCTTGGTGCGGGCGCGGGTGCTGGTCGGCAGTCAGGATGTCGGTCAGGCGTTCGAGAAGGTTCGCGCGCAAGTTTTGGGCAAAGCGCGGGATCTGGCCAAGTTGCAACAGGAAGTCAGCGAGATGCGCGCGAAGATGCGCGACAACCTCGGCACCAAGAGCACCGCGGCCGGCACCGCGGCGAATGCCTTCGACGCCACGGCGCCGTTCGACCTCAAGCAGGACGCCGGAGGTATCGTCGATATTGAATTTATGGTGCAATACGCGGCCCTGGCGTGGTCGCACAGCCATCCCCCGTTGCTGCGCTGGACGGATAACATCCGCATCTCGGAAGAGCTGGAGCACGAAGGGCTGATGCCTGCCGAAGACGCCAGCCTGTTGCGCGAGGCCTACAAAGCCTATCGCTCCGCCGCCCACCGGCAGGCCTTGCAGAAGGACCCGGGGGTGATTGCAGGCGACCAGTTTGTCGAAGAACGGCGACAGGTGTTGCGGATCTGGAAAGAGATGGGGCTAAGCTGAAACACGGATGTGTGGACGAATGCAAAACCCTGTAGGAGCGAGCCTGCTCGCGATAGCGGAGTGTCAGACAACATCAATGTTGAATGTAACGACCCCATCGCGAGCAGGCTCACTCCTACAATAGATCTGCGCTGAAACGCAGATGTGTGACTGGACGCAAAACCCTGTGGGAGCTGGCTTGCCGGCGATAGCGGCGTGTCAGGCAACATTGATTTTGGATGTGCCGGCCCCATCGCGGGCAAGCCCGCTCCCACAGTGATCTGCGTTGAAACGTAGATGTTGGAACGTATGCAAAACCCTGTAGGAGTGAGCCTGCTCGCGATAGCGGAGTGTCAGACAACATCAATGTTGAGTGAACGACCCCATCGCGAGCAGGCTCGCTCCTACAATAGATCTGCGCTGAAATGCAGATGTGTGACTGGACGCAAAACCCTGTGGGAGCTGGCTTGCCAGCGATAGCGGAGTGTCAGGCGACATTGATTTTGGATGTGCCGGCCCCATCGCGGGCAAGCCCGCTCCCACAGTGATCTGCGTTGAAACGTAGATGTTG
>NZ_JBODOE010000004.1:272341-272695 GCF_051913165.1 Pseudomonas sp. SM4
GAACGTATGCAAAACCCTGTAGGAGCGAGCCTGCTCGCGATAGCGGAGTGTCAGACGACAACAATGTTGAACGTAACGACCTCATCGCGAGCAGGCTCACTCCTACAATAGATCTGCGTTGAAATGCAGATGTGTGACTGGACGCAAAACCCTGTGGGAGCTGGCTTGCCAGCGATAGCGGCGTGTCAGGCAACATTGATTTTGGATGTGCCGGCCCCATCGCGGGCAAGCCCGCTCCCACAGGGATCTGCGTTGAAATGCAG
Source organism: Pseudomonas sp. SM4 (assembly GCF_051913165.1). NCBI lineage: Bacteria > Pseudomonadati > Pseudomonadota > Gammaproteobacteria > Pseudomonadales > Pseudomonadaceae > Pseudomonas > Pseudomonas sp. SM4. Next base: position 272,605 of record NZ_JBODOE010000004.1, read on the forward strand.
ATGTTGGAACGAATGCAAAACCCTGTGGGAGCTGGCTTGCCAGCGATAGCGGCGTGTCAGGCAACATTGATTTTGGATGTGCCGGCCCCAT
>NZ_JBODOE010000004.1:272795-535338 GCF_051913165.1 Pseudomonas sp. SM4
CGCGAGCAGGCTCACTCCTACAATGGATCTGCGGTGTACGCAGAATCAAGGCAAGACGAAAAAACCATGTGGGAGCGAGCCTGCTCGCGATAGCGGAGTGACAGTCGACAGTTATGTTGAAGGTAATGACCCATCGCAAGCAGCGCCGTTCCCTCAGTGATTCTCGAGGCGGGGAGGCGTAAATGCCTCCCCGGTTCGTTTTTGGAAACCACATGAATATTCTGATCGTTGGGCCCAGTTGGGTCGGTGACATGGTGATGGCGCAGACACTGTTTCAGTGTCTCAAACAGCGCCACCCGCAATGCGAAATCGACGTGCTGGCCCCCGAGTGGAGCCGGCCGATCCTTGAGCGCATGCCCGAAGTGCGCCAGGCCTTGAGCTTCCCGCTCGGCCACGGCGCGCTGGAATTGGCGACGCGTCGGCGCATCGGCAAATCCCTGCGCGGTCAGTACGATCAGGCGATCCTGCTGCCCAACTCGCTGAAATCAGCGCTGGTGCCGTTTTTCGCCGGCATCCCGAAACGCACCGGCTGGCGCGGCGAATTCCGTTACGGCCTACTCAACGACGTGCGCACCCTCGACAAAGAACGCTATCCGTTGATGATCGAGCGTTTCATGGCGCTGGCCTATGAAGCGAACGCCGAGCTGCCGAAGCCCTATCCGCGCCCAAGCCTGCAAATCGACCCGGTGACCCGCGAAGCCGCACTGGCCAAATTCGGCCTGAGCCTCGATCGCCCGGTATTGGCCCTGTGCCCCGGCGCCGAGTTCGGCGAATCCAAGCGCTGGCCGTCCGAGCACTACGCCAAAGTCGCCGAAGCGCGTATTCGCGAAGGCTGGCAGGTCTGGTTGTTTGGCTCGAAAAACGATCACGCGGTCGGCGAAGACATTCGCGCCCGGTTGATCCCTGGCCTGCGCGAAGAATCGGTCAACCTCAGCGGCGGCACCTCGCTGGCCGAGGCCATCGACCTGATGTCCTGCGCCGACTCGGTGGTCTCCAACGATTCTGGTCTGATGCACGTTGCCGCCGCCCTGAACCGTCCATTAGTGGCGGTCTACGGCTCGACTTCACCGGGCTTTACCCCGCCGCTGGCCGAGCACGTCGAAGTGGTTCGTCTGGGTCTCGATTGCAGCCCGTGCTTCGACCGTACCTGCCGCTTCGGCCATTACAACTGCCTGCGCCAGCTGATGCCGGACGCGGTCAACGATGCCTTGCAGAAATTGCAGGGCTCTGTGGTCGAGGTTCATTAAGTTGCGGGTACTGCTGATCAAGACTTCATCGCTGGGCGACGTGATCCATGCGTTGCCGGCGCTGACCGACGCCGCCAGGGCGATCCCCGGGATCAAATTCGACTGGGTCGTGGAAGAAGGCTTCGCCGAGATCCCGGCCTGGCACCCGGCCGTCGACAAAGTGATTCCAGTGGCGATCCGCCGCTGGCGCAAAAACATCTGGAAAACCATCACCAGCGGCGAGTGGAAACGCTTCAAGCAAAGCGTGCGCGCCAACAAATATGACTTGGTGATCGACGCTCAGGGCCTGCTGAAAAGTGCCTGGCTGACCCGTTACGTCAAAGCGCCGGTGGCCGGTCTCGACAAAGGTTCGGCTCGCGAGCCGATGGCCGCGCGTTTTTACGATCGCAAACTGGCCGTGGCCCGTGGCCAACACGCCGTCGAACGCGTGCGCCAACTGTTCGCCATCGCCCTCGGTTACGACCTGCCCAAAGGCCTGGGCGATTACGGCCTCAACGTCGAACGTCTGGTCGAGCTGCCGCGCAAAAACGCCTTCGTAGTGTTCCTGCACGGCACCACGTGGGACACCAAACACTGGCCGGAAAGCTATTGGCGCGAATTGACTGAACGCGTCGGTTACCTCGGCGTCGGCATCAAACTGCCGTGGGGTAATCCCCAGGAAAAGGCCCGCGCCGAACGCATCGCCGCTGGTTTCAAACATGCCGAAGTGCTGCCGAAACTCAATCTGGCCGGCGTCGGCAAAGTCCTCGCCGGGGCGCAAGCCTGTGTCGCGGTGGACACCGGCCTCGGCCATTTGGCTGCGGCGCTGGACGTGCCGACCATTTCGCTGTTCGGCCCGACCAACCCGGGCCTGACCGGCGCCTACGGCAAATTGCAGATTCACCTGGCCAGCGACTTCCCGTGCGCGCCGTGCCTGCAAAAGAAATGTACCTATCAACCGACCGCGCAGGATGCCCGTCAGTTTGACCTGAAGCGTGAACAGCCTCTGTGCTTCACGCGTCTGAATCCCGAGCGTGTCGCCAGCCGACTGAGCACGTTGTTAATGGCTGAGGAGCTGCGCTGATGCAATTGGCATTCGTCCTGTACAAATATTTCCCGTTCGGTGGCTTGCAGCGCGACTTCATGCGTATCGCCCTCGAATGCCAGAAACGCGGGCATCAGATCCGCGTCTACACGCTGATCTGGGAAGGCGACGTGCCGCCCGGTTTTGAGGTGCTGGTGGCGCCGGTCAAAGCCTTCTTCAATCATCGTCGCAACGAAAAACTCAGCGCATGGATGGCAGCGGATCTGGCCAAGCGCCCGGTTGATCGCCTGATTGGCTTCAACAAGATGCCGGGGCTGGACGTCTATTACGCCGCCGACGGTTGCTTCGAAGACAAGGCGCAGAATCTGCGCAACTCGCTGTACCGTCGCTGGGGCCGCTATCGCCACTTCGCCGAGTACGAGCGCGCGGTGTTCGCCAAAGACGCGAAGACCGAAGTGCTGATGATTTCCGAAGTGCAGCAGCCGCTGTTCATCAAGCATTACGACACGCCGCTTGAGCGCTTCCACTTGCTGCCACCGGGCATCGCTCAGGATCGTCGCCGTCCAGCGGATGCTGACGAAATCCGCGCCGGTTTTCGCGCTGAATTCAATCTGAAGGATGACGAGCTGCTGCTGGTGCAGATCGGTTCCGGTTTCAAAACCAAAGGCGTCGATCGCAGCCTGAAAGCACTGGCCGCATTGCCCGCTGAACTGAGAAAGCGTACCCGGCTGTTTGTAATCGGCCAGGATGACCCCAAATTATTCCAGATGCAGAGCGCGACGTTGGGTCTGGGCGATAACGTGACGTTCCTCAAAGGGCGCAGCGATATCCCGCGTTTCCTGCTCGGCGCTGACCTGTTGATTCACCCGGCGTACAACGAAAACACCGGTACTGTGTTGCTTGAAGCGCTGGTCGCCGGCTTGCCGGTGCTGGTCAGTGCGGTCTGCGGTTATGCCCATTACATCGCCGAGGCCGACGCCGGGCGAGTGCTGGACGAGCCGTTCGATCAAGCGCAGTTGACGCAATACCTGACTGACATGTTGAAAGACGACGCTGCACGCGCGGCCTGGAGCCGCAATGGTCTGGCCTTCGCCGAGACGGCCGACCTCTACAGCATGCCGCAGCACGCGGCCGATGTGATTCTGGCGGAGCACGCTTAATGAAGTTGATGCTGGCTGAACCGTTCAAAAGCCTTTGGGCCGGACGCGACCCGTTCGCCGAAGTCGAAGGCTTGCAGGGCGAGGTATACCGCGAGCTGGAAGCACGCCGGACACTGCGCACGGAAGTCGACGGCAACGGATTTTTCGTCAAGATTCACCGTGGCATCGGCTGGGGCGAAATCTTCAAGAACCTGCTGACCGCCAAGCTGCCGGTACTCGGCGCGGGTCAGGAGTGGAAGGCTATCCAGCGTCTGCAGGAAGTCGGCGTGCCGACCATGACCGCCGTCGCGTACGGCGAGAAGGGCAGCAACCCGGCGGATCAGCACTCGTTCATCGTCACCGAAGAGCTGGCGCCTACCGTCAGCCTTGAGGACTTAAGCATCGACTGGGTCAAGCAGCCGCCGGAGCCGAAGCTCAAGCGCGCGCTGATCGCCGAAGTCGCGCGCATGACCGGCATGATGCACCGCGCCGGCGTCAATCACCGCGACTGCTACATTTGCCACTTTCTGCTGCACACCGATAAGCCGGTGACGGCAGACGATTTCAAGCTTTCGGTGATCGACCTGCACCGTGCCCAGACCCGCGCGAAAATCACGCAGCGCTGGCGCAACAAGGATCTGGCCGCGCTGTACTTTTCCGCGCTGGACATCGGTCTGACTCGCCGCGACAAGCTGCGTTTCCTCAAAGGCTATTTTCAGCAACCGCTGCGGCAGATCCTGGCTGAAGAAGCGCCGTTGCTGAGCTGGCTCGAAGGCAAGGCCAACAAGCTCTATGCGCGTAAACAGCGCTACGGGGATGCGCTCTGATGGCGGGTTGGATTCTGGAGCCGCAATACAGTGAACTCGCCGAAGACTTTGGCAGCCTCGAAGCGGTGTTTGCCCTGCAAGGCGAACGGCTGACTCGCGATCCACTGTCCGAAGTCGTCCGTGTCGAGCGCAACGGCGTCAACTATTACGTCAAACGCTACGTCGGCGCCGGTAAAGGCTTGCGCCGTTACCTCGGCAAGCCGCGGGTGAAGATGGAATGGCAGAACCTCAAACGCTTCGCCAAGTGGGGCATTCCCACCGCTGAAGTGGTGGCCTGGGGTCTGGAGCGACGTGGCGCGGCGTACGACCGTGGCGCGATGATCACCCGCGAATTGCCGCGCACCGAAGACCTCTCGGCGCTGGCCGAGCGCAACGATCCCAAGCTCAAGGATCGCGCCTGGGTCGATGGCGTCAGTCGGCAACTGGCCGCTTACACGCGGACCATGCACGATCACCGCTTCACCCATAACGATTTGAAGTGGCGCAACCTACTGATCGACGATCAGGCGCAGTTGTTTTTGATCGACTGCCCGAACGGTGATTTCTGGCGCGGTTTCTGGCTCAAGTACCGCATCACCAAGGATCTGGCCTGCCTCGACAAGGTCGCCAAATATCATCTGTCGAACACCCAGCGCCTGCGCTTCTATCTGCAATACCGTGGACGTGATCGCCTGGATGCCGCTGACAAGAAGCGCATTCGCCACGTGGTGAGATTTTTCGAGGGACGCGAATGACTGATTTTCTGGCCGCTGAAGACCGTGCGCTGCTTGAGCGCCATGGCCTCGGCACCTTCGACGCGCTCTGGGCCAAACAGCTTGAAGCGGTGGACGAGCCGAACACCGACGGTGGTGGCTGGAGCAGCGTGTTTCGTCTGGAGCTGGAAGGTCACGCTTATTACCTCAAGCGCCAGAGCAACTACCTGACGCGCACCTTGCACGCGCCATTTGGCGAGCCAAGTTTTGCCCGCGAATTTCGCAACATCAGCCGCTACAACACGCTGGGGATTCCGGCGTTGCAAGCGGCGTTCTTCGGGCAGCGCAAGGTCGACGGTGAAGTCCGCGCGATCCTGCTGACCCGCGCCCTTGATGGCTGGGATGATCTCGATTCGTTGTTGCAGCGCTGGTCGGAACTGACCGCCACGCAGCAATCGGCGATCCTCAAGGCCTGTGGGCAACTGGCGCGGCTGCTGCACGGCTTGCGTCAGGTGCACGGTTGTTTTTACCCGAAACATATTTTTTTGCAGGCCGACGGCGCTGAATATCGCGCGCAGTTGATCGACCTGGAAAAGACCCGGCCCTTGCTGTTCGGTCAGCGCGACCGGGTCAAGGATCTGGAGCCGCTGCTGCGCCGTGCGCCGCAGTGGAGCGAGGCGCAACTGCGCGAATTGCTCGCGGCCTATGTTGATCAACCGAGCGACAGTTCGCTGGTCGACAGTTGGGTTACGCGTCTGACCGCAAGACGCAGTCGCAAGGAGACCCGCTGATGCAGTTGTCCGACCTGAAAAACGCCGGGCGCACGCCAAGTCTGCCGTTGACGATTGCCCTGGCCGATGCCGCCGGGCCTGCCGATTTGCAGCTGCTAAGTCTGCTGCGGGTGCTGCCGGGGCAGCGTTATGTCGGTGCCGGTGTTTGGCGCGGTCGGCCGGTGCTGGCGAAATTGCTGGTCGGCAGCAAGGCGGCGCGGCATTTTCAGCGTGAGCTCAATGGCGTGAAACTGCTGGCGGCGCAAGGCCTGACCACGCCGCTGCTGTTGGCCGATGGCTTGAAGGAAGGCGAGGGCGGCTGGCTGCTGTTCGAATTCCTTGAAGATGCGGAAAGCCTTGGTGATGCCTGGCAACAGGTCGAGTCGTTGCCGGTGCTGGCGGATGAACAATCGGCGGTGCTGGGCGACGCACTCGGCGCGATTGCGCAGTTGCACAGCAAGGGCCTGTGGCAGGAAGACCTGCACCTGGACAATCTGCTGCGCCATGGCGGCCAGTTGTATCTGATCGACGGTGCCGGCATCTGCGCGGAAACTGCCGGCCAGCCATTGTCGCGGCAGAAAGTCCTGGAAAACCTCGGAGTGTTTTTCGCCCAGTTGCCCAAGGCGCTGGAGCCGTTTACCGAAGAATTGCTGGTGTATTACCTGCTGAGCAACGCCGAGCACGCGCTGCCGCTGGAAGCGTTGCAGAAGCAGATCGACAAGGTGCGCGCCTGGCGTCTGCGCGATTACCTGATCAAGGTCGGTCGTGAGTGCACGCTGTTTGCCGTGCAGCGCGGAGCGTTCGCCTTGCGCGCTATTCGTCGCGAAGAAGAGGCGGCGATGGTGCCGGTGCTGGAACAGGCCGATGCGCTGCTCGATCAGGGCCATTTGTACAAGACCGGTGGCGCCGCGAGTGTCGGCAAGGTCGACGTGGCCGGGCGCACACTGGTGATCAAGCGCTACAACATCAAGAATTTCGCACATTGGCTCAAGCGCTTCTGGCGTCCGAGCCGCGCCTGGCATTCGTGGCGTGAAGGCAATCGCCTGGCGTTCCTCGGCATCGCCACGCCGAAACCGTTGGCGGTGCTGGAAAAACGTTTCCTGTGGCTGCGCAGCCGCGCGTATCTGATCACCGAATACCTGCCGGGTCCGGACATCATCGAGCGCTTTGCGCCGTATGTTGAAAACGGCGAGGCCCCGGAATCCGAGCTGCAGGCACTGGATCAACTGTTCGCCCGCCTGATCGCCGAGCGCATCAGCCATGGCGACTTCAAGGGCCATAACCTGTTCTGGCAGGACGATCGCTGGGCCCTGATCGACCTCGACTCAATGTGCCAACACCGCTCCCTCGGCAGCTTCGCCCCGGCCTACGCCCGCGACCGCGCACGCTTCATGCGCAACTGGCCAGAAAGCAGTGCGCTGTATCAAGTGATTGATCAGCGTTTGCCGAAAAGTATTGATCGAGTCTGAAGATTTAAAAGATCGCTGTTCGGCAGCTCCTACATTTGGAATGCGATTTCCTGTAGGAGCTGCCGAAGGCTGCGATCTTTTGATCCTCACCGCTGTTCGGCAAATAGCTCTGGGTCATTCCCGCCACGTTTACGCTATAATCCCGCCCTTTAGCTGTCTCTCGCCCGGTGCGAGGGCACATCAATTTTCAAGGCGCATCGCGCCTGAATGCAGACTAAAGAGGCTAGACCCCTGTGGCATTGACGATTCTTGGCCTGTCCGGCGCCCTTAGCCATGACCCTTCAGCCGCGTTGTACATCGACGGCAAGCTGGTGGCGGCGGCTGAAGAGGAGCGTTTCGTACGCGATAAGCATGCAAAGAACCGCATGCCCTACGAATCGGCGAAGTTCTGCCTCGAACAGGCTGGCATCAAGCCGTCCGACGTTGACGTTGTAGCGATTCCGTTCGCGCCGATCAGCCTGTTCGGTGAGGCCCGCTGGCACTACGCCAAACGCTACTGGTATGCGCCGGATCGCGCCCTCGATGCGATCCTGATGGGCAACCGTCGCTACAAGCGCTATCGCAACAAGATCGTCTGGTGCCTGGAACAACTGGGTTTCGATCCGAAAAAGATCAAGATCGAACCGGTCGAGCACCACTTGGCTCACGCCTCCAGCGCCTACCACTGCTCGGGTTTCCAAGAGAAAACCGCGATCCTCGGCATTGACGGCAAGGGCGAGTACGCGACGACCTTCTTCGGTTACGGCGAAAACGGCAAGATCCACAAGATCAAGGAATTCTTCGACCCGGACTCCCTCGGCGGCCTGTACGGCGCGATCACCGAGTTCCTCGGTTTCGAGATGCTCGACGGTGAGTTCAAAGTCATGGGCATGGCGCCGTACGGCGATGCCAGCAAATATGATTTTTCGCGTCTGGCCTCGTTCGAGAACGGCGAGCTGGTGATCAACACCGACTACGCCAACGTGATCGGCCTGCGTCGCTACAAAGAGAAGGGCAAAGGCTTCTACTTCTCGCCGAAGCTGATCGAATGGCTGGGCCCGAAACGCGAAGGCGATATCGCTGACGAGCCGTACATCCACTACGCCGCAAGCATGCAAGCGCTGTTCGAAAAGATCTCGCTGCAGATGATCGACCACTACCTGGGCGACATCCTCAAGGAAACCGGCAAACTCGCGTTCGCCGGCGGCTGTGCGTTGAACGTCAAGCTCAACCAGAAAATCATCGCCCGTGATGACGTCAAAGAATTGTTCGTACAGCCGGCGTCCGGCGATGCCGGCACCGCAGTTGGCGCCGCCGCTTACGTGTCGCACGCCCGTGGCGTGCCGGTCGAGAAGATGGAACACGTCTACCTCGGCCCGTCGTACAGCAACGAAGACGTGATCGCCGCGTGTGCCCGTCACGAGAACAAACCGACCTGGCGCAAGCTCGACAACATGCCTGAGCAGATCGCCAAGATCATGGTCGATGGCAACCCGGTGGCCTGGTTCCAGGGCCGCATGGAATTCGGTCCGCGCGCACTCGGTGGTCGTTCGATCATCGGTTGCCCGAGCATCCCTGGCGTGGCTGACCGCATCAACCATCAAATCAAGTTCCGCGAGCGCTGGAGGCCTTTCTGCCCGTCGATGCTCGACACCGTTGCGCCACAGATGATCAAGATCGATCACCCGGCGCCGTTCATGACCTTCACTTTCGAAGTCGCGGATGAGTGGAAAACCCGTGTGCCGGAAGTCGTCCACGAAGACGGTACGTCGCGTGCCCAGGTGCTCAAGCGCGAATACAACCCGCGCTACTACGACATGATGAAGGCGCTGGAAGTCCTCACCGGCAACGGTGTGTCGCTGAACACTTCGCTCAATCGTCGTGGCGAACCGATGATCTGCTCGCCGACCGACGCGCTGAACATGTTCTTCGGCTCCGATCTGCAGTACCTGATCATGGAAGACATTCTGGTGGTCAAAGAGGGCGCAAACGCTTATGACTCGCTCGGCTGAACGCCATGTGCTGCAGTTCTGTCACGGCTATGACGGGCCGTTCCTCGACTGCGCACGGCAGTACGCCAGCCTGTTCGCGGGCACCGGTTATCGGGTGACCACGGTCTTTCTGACCGGGGCCGCCGATAGCGAGGTGGCCGCAGCGTGTGCCTCTGATGAAGTGTTGTTCATGGAGTACAGCTCCAAGGCCATTCGTGGCCTGAAGCTGGGCGCCATCGGCGATCTGCGCAAGATCGCCGCTTCACGCAATTTCAGTTTCTGCATCGCCCATCGCTTCAAGCCGATCTACATCGCCTTGCTCGGCACGTCGCTGCCGGTGATTGGCGTGCACCACGCGTTTGACGATTACAAACGCGGTACGCGCAAATTCTTTGCGCACATTTTCCGCAAGCGCCTGAGCCTGCTTGGCGTGTCCGATGCGGTGCGCGACGACATGCGTCGTTGCCTGCCGAAATGGCCGCAAGCGCGAATTCAGACGCTGTACAACCGTATCGATCTGCCTGCGCTGCAATTTGCTCAGGTGTCTGCCCGCGAAGCCCGCGAGACCTTGGGGCTGGCGGCGGATGCGTGGATTGTCGGCAACGTCGGTCGGCTGCACCCGGACAAGGATCAGGCGACATTGCTGCACGGTTTCGCCGCCGCGCTGCCGGGTTTGCCCGAGAACAGCCAACTGGTGATTCTCGGCAAGGGCCGCCTGGAACAGGATCTCAAGGAGCTGGCGCGCGAGCTGGGTATCGGCGATCGCGTGCTGTTCCTCGGGCAGGTGCCAGACGCGCGCAATTACTTCCGTGCCTTTGATGTGTTCGCGCTCAGCTCTGATCACGAACCGTTCGGCATGGTGCTGTTGGAAGCCATGGCCGCCGGCGTGCCGTTGCTGGCCACCGCGTGTGGCGGGGCGAAGGAAGTGGTCGAAGGCGTGGGCATTCTGTTCCCGCTAGGCGATGCCGAACACCTTGCCCAAGGCCTGCAACATTTGGCCGGTATGGATGATCAACAGCGCCATCAGTGCGCCGAGATGATGCTCGAACGTCTGCGTGAGCAATTCTCCGACCGTGCGGTGCGCGACACCTTCTGGCGTCTGCCGCAAGTTATCGATCTGGCACCGAGGGGCTGATGCTCAACCGATTCCAAGGCTGGCGCGAACGTGGCTGGTCGCCCGTTGACGCCTCCACCTATGCCAGCGCCTGGCAGCAATTTGGCGGCAGTGTCGCGACGCACCCGCTGGTGGTCGAGCGCCTGGCGGATCTCGCCGGCATTCCGGTGCGTTATCTGGCCTGGGAACAGCAGGGCGAAGTCAAAGCGGCGATCCCGACCTGGGGCCGCGATCTGGCCCTGTCCAAGGACGTGCTCAAACGCAACGGCAAAAAAGGTCTGTTCGACCTCGGCAACGCCGAGCTGATCCTGCCGGCCGCCGTCGATGCCCAAGCCCCGCTGCGCCATCGCGCGCGCTACCTGTCGGCTCTCAATGAAACCCGCTTCAGCGGCATGAAGTTGCAGGCCGAACAACTGGCCATGGCCCGTACCCCCGAAGAACTGTCGAAGAAGTTTCGCTACAACCAGCGCCGCGAACTGCGTCTGCTGGAAGAGGCGGGCGGCGTGGTGCGTCCGGTCAGCGACTTCTCCAGTGTTGAACTGGCGGCGATCTACTGCGATCTGTTTCAGCGCCGCTGGGGTTTCCCCGCTACCGGCGCAGCGCGTATGGCTGATGTCATCGAGCTGCTGCGCGAGCTGCTGATCGGTTCGGTGATCTTCCTCAACGAGGCGCCGATCGCGATTCAACTGGTGTACCGCGTTGAAGCGCCGGAGTGGATCAGCGTCGAGTACATCAATGGCGGCGTCGACCCCGAAACCCGTGAATTCAGCCCCGGCAGCGTGTTGAGCTTCCTCAATACGCAAAGCGCCTGGGAGCATGCGCGCGCGCTGAACAAGCCGTTGCGCTTTTCCTTCGGTCGCGCCGACCGTGAATACAAGGATCGCTGGTGCAATCCTGTGCCGGTGTTCACCGTATGAGTCAGCCCATGAGCCGCAAACAGCAACTGCTCAAGCGCCACCGGCGCAACAAACGCATAGGCCTGCTGATCGCACTGATCGTATTGATCGCCATCGGTGTGCTGGTCGCCTGGTGGTTGCCGCTGCTGCTGGCGGTGGTCGGCTGGATCGCCCATGAAGCGTGGTTCGCCGATCACCTGTTTTATTCGCCGAAAGACGATTACCAGTACAGCTTTCCACCGTATACACCGCAGCCAAAGGTGCATCTGAACGGCGAGCAATTGCGCCTGGACGAAGGCGTGATGCTGGTGGATGACGCCACCCTGATTCTCTCGGTGCAGGTCAAAAGCACGTGGCTGGGACGCTTCTTCGACCCGCGCATCGAGCTGGTGGGCGGCACGAATCCTGACGCGCAAACCTTCGAACGCGGCGTCAACGGCCTGCGCTATCTGAACCTCAGTGGTCAGGCGCAAGCCTTGTCGCAAGGCGGGCTGCGCTTGCGCGGGCGCTTCTGCCGCTTATCGGGCGAAGCGGTTCTGTGGGCGCTGGAGCAAGCGGACTATCGTCGTTCGCGAGTGATGGTAATCGCCCCGCACGCCGACGACGCCGAGCTGGCAGCCTACGGTTTGTACAGTCAGGCAGACGAAGCCTGGATCGTCACCCTGACCGCTGGCGAAATCGAAGCCGAACACTATCAGCAGATGGGCCTGAACAAGGTCGAAGCCGCGCGACTCAAGGGTCGATTGCGCGCTTGGGACAGCCTCGCGGTGCCGCGCTGGGCCGGTGTGCCGGCGGAAAACTGCGTACAACTCGGTTACTTCTGTCTGCAACTGGCAGCGATGCAGGCAGCGCCGAATCAGGCGATTGCTTCACGCGAAGCCGATCTGAGTGATACCCGTCTGTTCCGTCAGTTGAACCCGTTCAGCTTGCCGAGCGATGTCGATGGCGCGCCGACCTGGAACAATTTGCTGGCCGACCTGCGCGAAGTGCTGCTGCGCGCACATCCGGACGTGATCGTCCTGCCGCATCCGACGCTTGATCCGCACCCCGATCATATTTGCAGCCAACAAGCCGTGTTGCAGGTGCTCAGCAGCCTCGACTGGCAGCCAACCCTGCTCGGTTACGCCAACCATCTGCACGACAACGATCGCTGGCCGATGGGCAATGCCGGTGACGGCATCGCGCTGCCGCCGGCTTTCGACGCCGCTGTACCCATGCAGCCGTTGTGCCTGCCACTGACGGTTGAGCAGCAACGTGACAAGGCCATGGCGCTGGGCATGATGCATGACCTGCAGCCGCCAGCACCGTTCAAGCGTCGTTTGCGCCGCTCGATCCAGCGTTTGCTGGCCGGTCGCAAGCCGTCGGTGTACGGCGAAAACGAATTTTTTCGAAAAGCGGTCAGACGCCAGGAATTGCTTTGGCTGCTGAAACCGGGTGAATCAGGCGTGAATCGGGGAAAGTTATGAGTCAACGGTCGAAGGTGCTGCAGTTGCAGCCTGACTACAACGTCAAAGCCCATGATTTCGCCGACCTTGCCGAGCAGATCGTCAAGGCGCTGCCGTCGGATCGTTATGAGATCACCGCTGCGTTTCTGCGTGGCAAACCCGCACCTGGCGAGCCGGTCAGCCGCGCCGATCGTTCGGTGTATTTCGAGTTTTCCGACAAATCCCTCAAAGGCATGCGCCTGCGCGCGATGTGGGCGCTGTACAAGTTCTGCCGCCGCGAGAAGTTCGACGTCGTCATCTGCAACCGCTTCAAACCGGTGAACATGATGCTCACGCTCAACCGTTGGTTGAAGGTGCCGCTGTGCATTGGCATCTCCCACGGTTTTGGCGAGTACGACCGCTTCTATCGTCGTCGTCAGACTCAGCGTTTGATCGACCGCCACTGGCGCTTCGTCGGTGTCTCACCAGCGGTCAAACAGTACCTGCTGGACTGCGATTGCGGGTTCACCGACCAGAACACTTACGCCATCACCAACGCCATCGATATCGAACAGGCCGAAGGCTTGCAGCACAGCCGCGAAAAAGCGCGCGAGCTGCTCGGCATCGACCCGAATGTGCGCCTGATCGGTGCGCTGGGGCGGCTGGTCTCGGTCAAGGGCCATACCTATCTGTTGCAGGCCTTTGCCGCGCTGAAAGACAAATACCCGAACACCCAGTTGGCAATCATCGGTGCCGGGCGCCTGCAAGCGCCGCTGGCCGCCGAGATCGAGCAACTGGGCCTGAGCGGTCGCGCGCACCTGCTCGGTTTCAAGGAAAACGCCCTGCAATACGTGCGTGCCTTTGATCTCTGGACCATGCCGTCGCTGGCCGAAGGTTTGGGTCTGGCCTTGCTGGAAGGCATGAGCGGACATTTGCCGGTGATCGCCTCGAACGTGCCGGCGATGTTGCCGCTGATCGAAGGCGCTGGCGGTCTGGCGATTACGCCCAAGGATGTACCGAGTATTGTCGCGGCGCTGGATCAGTACCTCGCGTTGTCCGATGACGAACTCAAGGCCAAGGGCGAACAAGCCTACCGCTATCTGCAGGAACAGCATGACATCGAGGTGTTCCGTCAGGAGTACCTGGACCTGATCGACACTGGCCTGGAACAAGCGCGCAAGGTGCAGCCATGAGCGAACAAGAAGCCATGAGCGAAGCCAATGCCCTCGTCACCGTGATCATCGCTTCGTACAACCACGGCCCGTATATCGAGGAAAGCATTCTCAGCGTCCTCAAGCAGACCTACCAGAACATCGAACTGCTGGTGATCGATGACGGCTCGACGGATGACAGCGTCGAGCGCATCAACGCCTTGCAGGCGCAGTACGGTTTCGATTTCCGTGTGCAGCAGAATCAGGGCCTGACCAACACGCTCAATGGCGCCATCGCGCGCGCGAAGGGCAGCCTGATCGTGCCGTTCGGCTCCGACGACATCATGTACCCGGAGCGCATCGCGACTCAGGTGGCGTATATGGACGGCAAGCCAGAGGTCGGGATTTGCGCCGGCAACATCGAGTTGATGGACGCAGATGGCAACCTCTACCCGGAAAAACGCCAGCGTCGCGATGTGCCGTTCCGTCGCCTCGACTTCGATGACATGTTCCTTGAGCGCAAGCCTTACCCGCCGGCCCCGACCTTGATGATCCGCCGCGAAGCGCTGGACAAGGTTGGTGGCTTCGATCCGACGATTCGCCTCGAAGACCTGTACATCGAGTTGAAGGTGACCCGTGCCGGTTACTTCATCGACGGCTTGAACGTGGTGATGGCGCGCTATCGCAAGCACGCCACCAATTCGTACAAGAATCACCGCTTCATGATCGAAAGCATCCTGCGCATCTATGCGTTGTTCAGCGATCATCCGCTGTACGACGAAGTGCGTTACAAGGCACTGAATTCGATGTTCCTCAAGACCGCCAACCGCAATCGCAAGCTGGCCCGCGAGCTGCTGGCGCAGATCCCGTTCAAGGCGTGGAACAAGAAGACCTGGCGCGGTCTGGGGCGTTTGCTGTTTTCGCCGCTGGAAAAGGACTGAAGCCGCTGCCGCTCGCGATCAGCGAGCGGCTTTCTCCGACAGGCGCTTTTCGCCTTTCTGGCGTTGGCGCAGCCAGTGCAGGAGTTTCTTGCCGGCGGCCATTCCTGGCAGTTCGATGTACAGGAACGTCGCGCTGCTGATCACAATCAACAGGCAGGTACATGCCGCCACCAGCGGCAGGTAGACCCACGCTTCAGTAGCGTCCAGGTTCAGCATCAGCGGCAGACGCTGCACCATCAGCCACAGTACGAAACCGTGCAGCAGATAGGTGCTGTAGCTGATCTCGCCGAGCCAGCGGATGCTGCGCGGCTTCAATACGCCGAACAGGGAATTGCCGGAAGCGACGATCACGAAGAACAACGACAGCAGAAACAGCGGCGCTGCCTTGAACGCACGATTGAACGCGGTAAAGGCGATGACCAGTGCCAGCAAAGCGATGAACCCGGCCAGACGCGTGCGGCTCCACGCCACCAGTGCGGGTCGACGAATCCAGTACGCCGCGGCGATACCGCCGAGAAAGCTGGCGAGGAAATGCTTCTTCAGCGAGTGCTCCCAGCCCACGACCTGATACAGGGCGTAAATGCCGATCAGGCACAGCACCACTTGCAGCCAGCTGCCGCGATAGATGAAAACCAATCCGGCCAGCGGCAGTGCCAAATAGAAAAACACCTCATAAGCCAGCGTCCAGGTGACGTTGGAGATCAGCATGCCGGTCTGGGGGTGTTGGTTGACGTCGGGTCGGTCGAAGGTCAGCCACGCCAGAATCTGCTTGAACAGTTGTACGCCGGGCTCTTTCAGTTCCCAGTTCTGCAGATGGAACACGGTGACGAAGACGATCAGCATCAGCGGCAGGTACAGCGGATACAGGCGAAACACGCGCGAAATCCCGAACGCCAGCCAGTCATGCTGTCGACCCTGGGCCAGCAGGCGATTCCAGAACAGAAACCCGGTGATCATGAAAAACAGCGCGACGCTGCCCTGACCCAGCATCGAGTAAAAGTTGCTCGGCGGAAACTCGAACACCCCGGTGCGCAGGAAAATCCAGGTAATGACCGAGTGGTGCACGAACACGCCAAACGCCAGGTAGCCGCGCAGGCCATCGATGCTTGCATAGCGGCTTTCGCCGGAATGCTGCAGGTGACGGGCAATTTTTGGCACCGCGCGCAACAACAGCGCAGCGGATACGATCGCCAGCAGATAGGCTGCCAGCGCAATCAACGGGTTGGTTTCGTTCATCAATGAACCTGGGTCGGAGTGTTGCCGGCCAGCACTTGCTTGTGCAGATTATCCACAGCGGATTTCGACGCCATCGTGGCGTACCCCTGGAGCAGCGCTTCGAAGTGATCCTCGAACAGCCAGCGCTTGTCGACGGTGTAACGTTGCATGTGGCGCAGATTGCGCTGACGCAAGGACAGACTGAGCGGGGTAGGGTAGACCCGCAGATCGGCCAGATCAATCAGGCCGAATTCGCCATCCTCCAGCACCAGTACGTTGCCCAGATGCAGCGAGCGGAAGTACACACCCTTCTCATGCAGTTGCGCCATGAACTTGCCAAAGCGCTCGACCAGCGCCTGGCGAACCGCTGGCGCGGTGATGCTTTGCAACACCTGGCGCAGCGTGTGGCCCGGCAACGGTGCGTAATGCACCGCGCTGCTGCCGTCGGCCAGGCGATACAGATTCAACACCTGCGGGGTAGGAATGCCCATCTGGCGCAATTGTTCGCTATTGACTGCAAAGCGTTCGGAATACGGGTTGAAGCTGCCCGAGGTGTACCAGCGGCGACGGCGGAACAGCTTGAGGAACGTGCCGTCGTTCAGGCGCAGGACTTTCGGGCCGAGGCCGTCCTCTTCAATGATTTGCGCCTCGCGACTCATGCCTTGCAGGTCGGTTGCCGAGAGCTTTTGCACCGGCAAGGTGAGCAGGCGACGTGCACGCTGATTGATGCTCAGTGCCGCGATCAGTGCCAGCGGGATCCACAGCAGGAACCAGTGCTCCTTGGGCCGCGAAATGATCCCGCCACCCTCGGTCAGCCCGGCGCCGATACCGAACACCAGCAGGGTCGAGGCCATGATCAACAGCGGCTGCACGCGCTGGCGCCAACTGCTGAGCAGGCCCCAGGCAAGGAAGAACAGCCACGGCAGCAGCCCGAAGATGCCGACGTAAAACAGCACGCCGAGGACAAAGCTGTGCGGTTCCTGAAAGTTGTAACCGACGCCCGGGTCGATCGCCAGACTGGCGTTGTAGCCATGGCCGATCCACGGATGTTCGCCGATCAGGTGCAGAACCTGTTGCCAGATTTCCAGCCGGTAAGAGTCACCGCGTTCGATGATCATCTGCGAAAAAGCGGTCAGCACTGCAATGCCGCTGGCTGCCAGCGCTGCCAGCAAACCCAGCGAACGCCGATTCCAGCAGATGAAGCAGAGCCACAGCGCGGCCATGGTCAGCGCCACCAGTGGCGTTCGGGAGCCAGTGCCAATCACCGCCATGAACATGATCGCCATGGCCGGCACGCTGAGCCACATCATCTGGCGGCGCTTGCAGGTCATGGTCACGGCGAGCCAGTAGGCACTGAAAAAACCGAACAGGTGCGAACTCAGCAGTGGGTTGTCGAAGGCCCCACCGCCCACCAGGCGCATGCCGGGTTCATAGACTCGGGCGAACTGGAACAGGAAGCACGTTGTGGCAATCAGTGCGACCAGAGCGGCGGTAAACAGCAGCGGTTGCAGGATGTCATTGCGGTACCGCACCAGCAGATAAGAGCCGGCAAACAGCAGCAAGGTGTGCAGCGGCGGTTTGAACATGCCGCCGACCGGTTCTCCGCCAGGCCCCCAACTGAGGCTGAGCAAGGCCCAGGCGACAAACAGCAGAAGGGCGATGAAGATCGGCTCGCGCAGCAGCTCCTTGAGCTCGCGCGGACGCAGGCACAGGGCAATCAGCGTGGGGATGCTGAACAGACCGTAAAACAGCTTGTGATGCAGACTTCGGCCCGGCAGGAAAAACAGCGCGCACAAGAGCAAGAGATAGCCGGTGGGAAGAATCCACAGGCTAATGAAATCGAAGACTCGATTGGACGTACTGCTGAAGCCGCGAAGTTGCATGCTGTGAGATTCAATCCTGAAGTTGATCGACCATTCGGATGATGGCTATTTGATGCTGGAAAAGTTGCTTAACAATAACAGCCTTTCGCCGATTGCCAGAACCCCGAAGAAGCTGTGCTAAAGTCAGCGTCCTTTTTATCGACTCTCGCGTGATATGACCGACTCCAGTCCTGCCGCAAGCCCTTCGAGCTTGAAAATCTACTTCCGCCTGCTCGGCTATGTCCGGCCGTACATCAGTCTGTTCCTGATCAGCATCGTCGGATTCCTGATTTTCGCCTCGACCCAGCCGATGCTTGGTTACATTCTCAAGTACTTCGTCGACGGCCTGTCGAACCCTGAAGCGGTGCTGTTTCCGACCGTACCTTACCTGCGTGACCTGCAACTGTTGCAGGCCGTTCCGCTGCTGATCATCCTGATCGCCGCGTGGCAGGGGCTGGGATCTTATCTGGGCAACTACTTTCTGGCCAAGGTTTCCCTCGGCCTGGTGCATGACCTGCGTGTGCAGTTGTTCAACAACCTGCTGGTCCTGCCCAACCGCTACTTCGACAAGCATAACTCCGGTCATCTGATTTCGCGTATCACCTTCAACGTGACCATGGTCACGGGGGCGGCAACAGATGCGATCAAGGTCGTAATTCGTGAAGGCATGACCGTGATCTTCCTGTTCGCGTCCCTGCTGTTCATGAACTGGAAACTGACGCTGGTGATGGTCGCGATCCTGCCGCTGATCGCCGTGATGGTGCGCACCGCGAGCAAGAAATTCCGCAAGCAGAGCAAGAAGATCCAACTGGCCATGGGCGACGTCACTCACGTGGCCTCGGAAACCATCCAGGGCTATCGCGTGGTGCGCAGCTTCGGCGGTGAAATCTACGAAGAAAAACGCTTCCTCAAGGCCAGCCAGAGCAACACCGACAAACAGCTGCGCATGACCCGCACTGGCGCGATCTACACGCCGATGCTGCAACTGGTGATCTACAGCGCCATGGCGGTGCTGATGTTCCTCGTGCTGTACCTGCGCGGTGACGCGTCGGCCGGTGACATGGTGGCTTACATCACCCTGGCGGGCCTGCTGCCGAAACCGATTCGCCAATTGTCCGAAGTCAGCTCGACCATCCAGAAAGGCGTGGCCGGTGCGGAAAGCATTTTCGAACAACTGGACGTGACGCCGGAAGTCGACACCGGCACCGTCGAGCGCGATGCCGTGACCGGTCGTCTGGATGTGCGTAACCTGAGCTTCACCTACCCGGACACCGAGCGTCAGGTACTCGACAACATCAGCTTCTCGGTGGAACCGGGGCAGATGGTCGCGCTGGTCGGTCGCTCCGGCAGCGGCAAGTCGACGCTGGCCAATCTGATTCCGCGCTTCTATCACCACGACAAGGGCGAGATCCTCATCGACGGTGTGGAAGTCGAAAACTACAAACTGCTCAACCTGCGTCGTCATATTGCTCAGGTGACCCAGCACGTGACCCTGTTCAGCGACACCGTGGCGAACAACATCGCCTATGGCGATCTGGCCGGCGCGCCGCGTGAGGACATCGAGAAAGCCGCGCGTGATGCCTATGCCATGGACTTCATCGCGCAACTGCCCGAGGGCCTCGACACTCAGGTCGGCGAGAATGGCGTGCTGCTTTCCGGCGGTCAGCGTCAACGTCTGGCGATTGCCCGTGCATTGCTCAAGAACGCGCCGCTGCTGATTCTCGACGAGGCCACCTCGGCCCTCGACACTGAGTCCGAGCGTCATATTCAGGCGGCACTCGATCAAGTCATGAAGGGTCGCACCACGCTGGTGATCGCGCACCGTCTGTCGACCATCGAGAAGGCTGACCTGATTCTGGTCATGGATCAGGGCCGTATCGTCGAGCGCGGCACCCACGATGAGCTGCTGGCGCAGAATGGCTACTACGCCCGTTTGAACGCTATGGGCCTCGATGCCCCGGCTGAAGACATCGCCTGATAATGTTCACGCGGCCCGGTAGGAGCTGCCGCAGGCTGCGATCTTTTGATCTGTTTTCATAGAAGCAAGATCAAAAGATCGCAGCCTTCGGCAGCTCCTACATGGAAAGTGGATTGCAGTTGTGGGACGTTGTTTGTATCCAGACCTTTACCCTTCTTGACCAAACCGGCATAAAACCGGGCACCGCGCTTGTTAAGGTTCCTCAACGAACTCTTACATCTATCGAGGGGGACATCCCCGTCGCGCGGGTACTCTCATGTTGCAACGCTATCTATGGAAACTGCTGCCAAAACCGCAGCGGGCCTTCCTGCTTGGGCGCTTGTCGGTGGTTGATCGGCAGGTCGTGAACAAGTCGATGTCGGCCAGTCTCGCGTTTCCAAAGGCTTTCCAGCAGCACTCCTGTTTATTCATTCATGTGCCCAAGTGCGCCGGCAGCAGTGTCTGCGAAGCGATGTTCGACGGCTGGCGTCCGGGGCATCTGCCGTTGTACTGGTATCAGGAGCAGTTTCCCCAGCAGTTTGCCTCGACTTACAAGTTTGCTTTCGTCAGGGATCCGCTGGAGCGTGCGTACTCGGCGTTTGCGTTTCTGCGCGGTAATGAACTGAGTGGCCGCGATCAGGCTGCGCAGCAACTGGTCAGGCAGTACCGGGATTTCGAAGATTTTGTCTTGCGCTGGCTACATCCCGACAATATCTCCCGGCAATTGCACTTTGCTGCGCAAACCGATTTCCTCACCGACTCGCTGGGGCATCTGGCACTGGATTTCATCGGCTATCAGGAGCATTTGCAGCGCGACTTTCAGCTGGTCTGCGAGCAATTGGGGCTGTCCAGCCAGTTGCCCCACGTCAACAGCTCCCGGCAACGTCAGCCAATCCCCGCACGTGAATTTTGCACCGCGCGCACCCGGCGACTGGTGAAGCGGGCCTATCAGCGTGACTACGAGTTGCTCGGCTATGAATGAATCCCTGTCGCTGCCGACGCCAGCGCCGGCCATTCGCCCTTATGGTCTGGCGCTGTCGCATCAGGCCCGCGCCATAATCAAGGGGCAGCGTCCGCGTTGCCTGTGGCTGACCGGATTTTCCGGTGCCGGCAAATCGACGCTGGCCAACGCGCTGGAGTTATATCTGCATCAGTTTGGTCTGCACACCTTTTTGCTCGATGGCGACAATGTGCGCAGTGGGCTGTGCTGCGATCTGGGCATGGGCGATGCCTGTCGCCGCGAGAACATTCGGCGTATGGCCGAAGTGGCGCGGCTGATGGTCGATGCCGGGTTGATCGTGATCGTCGCGGCCATCTCGCCGTTCCGCGCCGAGCGCGAGGCTGCACGCCGACTGTTTGCGCCGGAGGATTTTATCGAGGTGCATGTCAGTACCTCGTTGCAGGTCTGTGCGCGGCGCGATCCGAAGGGGTTGTATCAAGCGGTTCGCGAAGGCCGGATCAGCAACTTCACCGGCGTCGACAGTCCCTACGAGCCCCCGCTGAGTGCGGAATGCCGAATCGACACTGGAGCCCTTGAACTGCCCGAAGCCTGTCAGCAGTTGGCGGCGTTGCTGCTCAAAAAATGAGCAGAAAACCCACCTGTTTCATCCTGTTGCAGCCTGCGCGCAAGCCGGCGCCAACCCTGTGTTAATATCGCGCCCCTGTTCATTTTGTATGTGGGTTGCTCCATGAAGTTGTCCATGCCGCGATTCGATCAAGCCCCTGTCTTGGTGGTCGGCGATGTCATGCTCGACCGTTACTGGCATGGTGGTACCTCACGGATTTCCCCTGAGGCGCCGGTGCCGGTCGTTAAAGTCGAGCAAATCGAAGACCGTCCGGGCGGCGCTGCCAACGTTGCCTTGAACATTGCCGCGCTGGGTGCGCCGGCGTCGCTGGTCGGTGTGACCGGCGATGATGAAGCCGCCGACAGCCTGAGCAACAGTCTCAAGGGCGCGGGTGTGCGTGCGCTGTTTCAGCGCATTGCGCATCAACCGACCATCGTCAAACTGCGGGTCATGAGCCGGCACCAGCAATTGCTGCGTATCGATTTCGAAGAACCGTTTGCCACCGATGCGCTGGCCCTGGCCTCGCAGGTCGAAGACTTGCTCGAAGGCATCAAGGTGCTGGTGCTGTCGGACTACGGCAAAGGCGCGCTGAAAAACCATCAAGTGCTGATCCAGGCCGCACGTGCCAAAGGCATTCCGGTGCTGGCCGATCCGAAGGGCAAGGATTTCTCGATCTACCGTGGCGCCAGCCTGATCACGCCGAACCTCAGCGAATTCGAAACCATCGTCGGCGGCTGTGCCGATGAGCACGAGTTGGTGAGCAAGGGCGCGACCCTGATGCACGACCTCGAGCTCGGCGCGTTGCTGGTGACCCGTGGCGAACACGGCATGACCCTGTTGCGCCCGGATCATCCGGCACTGCACTTGCCGGCACGTGCCCGTGAAGTGTTCGACGTCACCGGTGCCGGCGATACCGTGATTTCGACGTTGGCGGCAGCAATTGCAGCGGGCGAAGAACTGCCTCACGCGGTGGCGCTGGCCAATCTGGCAGCCGGCATTGTTGTTGGCAAACTCGGTACGGCGGCGATCAGCGCCCCGGAGCTACGCCGCGCGATTCAGCGTGAAGAAGGCTCCGAGCGTGGCGTGCTGGGTCTGGAGCAACTGCTGCTGGCGGTTGACGATGCCCGTGCGCACAACGAGCGGATCGTCTTCACCAATGGCTGCTTCGACATCCTCCATGCTGGCCATGTGACCTACCTGGAACAGGCGCGCGCGCAAGGCGATCGCCTGATCGTCGCGATCAACGATGACGCCTCGGTCAGCCGTCTGAAAGGCCCGGGTCGTCCGATCAACAGTGTCGACCGACGCATGGCGGTACTCGCCGGTCTGGGCGCAGTAGATTGGGTGATCAGCTTCCCTGAAGGCACGCCGGAAAACCTGCTGCGCGAGGTCAAGCCGGATGTGTTGGTCAAGGGTGGGGATTACGGCATCGAGCAGGTGGTTGGCGCGGATATCGTCACCGCTTACGGCGGTACGGTGAAAGTGCTGGGGCTGGTGGAAAACAGCTCGACCACGGCGATTGTGGAAAAAATCCGCAAGTCCTGATGAAGGACAATTGTGGCGAGGGGATTTATCCCCGTTCGGCTGCGTAGCAGTCGTAAAACCAGTCACCGCGATTAATCTAACCGCGGTCGCAGGTTTTGGGGCGGCTTCGCCACCCAACGGGGATAAATCCCCTCGCCACAAGATTATGTGAAGATTTCAAATCGCTTTGCGCGGTACGATTTTTTTCAGCAGTTGCCTGGCCTTGCCGCGCAACCGCGCCAGACCAGTCGCCTTCTCCGGCGGCGTCAGTCCCTGCTGACGCAACCAGTCCTTCCAGCGAATCCGCTCATCGCGCACCAGCCAGCCCTCCTGACGGGCAAAGCTTTCCGCCAGATATAAACCGCGGGTGCTCGCCGGGTACAGTTGATCCTTTTTCAAGGTGTACAACTCCGGCAACGGTTGGCCGTCCTGCAACGGCATCAGATAAAGATCCGGCCGCTTGCGATCCAGTCGCGCCACCAGTTGATCACCTTCCAGTCGTTCATCGACATGAAACAGGCTCAGGGATTTGGCTTCCTTGGGCACGTCCAGGCGCAGGTCGTAGATCAATTGCAATGATGCGGTCGGCAGATGCACATAGGCGCGTGGTCGCTCCAGCAATTGCAGATTGGCGCAGCGCACCGGCCGTGCAGACCCGGACAACGGGGTCAGGCGAAACGGCAAGGCCTCACGATAATGCAGGGCAGATGAGTAGGGCGCCGGCAGCCAGGTGTCGTTGAAACGCCCGCCGAGCCAGCCTTCAGGCGTTTCCAGCAAACACTCTTCAGCAATTTCCTGAATCGCCGTGTGCAGCGGAATGTTCAATTCGTGCGCCGGTACGTAGCCGGAAATCAGCTTGAGCACCACGTCGCCGCGATCTTGCCGGCGCTGGCGCACCAGCACCCAGTAGTCGCGATTCTGCCAATGCAGGGTCAGGCGCACCGACACACCGAGGTTGGCCAACTCCAGCGAGAAGCGCTCGGCATCGGCGACGCTCACCGGTTTGCGCCGCTGCAAGGTCTGGGCGAAGTTCAGCGGCATGCCGACGCTCTGGTAGGTCAGGCCTTCGGGCGTGGCTTCGACGAACAGCGGCAGGGTCTTGAAGTTGCTCGGGTTCTTTCTGATGAGCGTGCGCGGCATATCGGCTCCTGCTTAAGGCCGCGAAGCGGCGTCAGTGACCACGCAGGACCTGGGCTACGGTCGCAACGTTGTGGGCGAGGTGCAGCGGATTGATCGTGCCGACAATAGCACTGGCCACGCCAGGCTGCGCGAACAGCAACTCAAAACTGGCGCGCACCGGATCTACGCCCGGGCTCAGGCAAACGTGACCGCTGGCCAAGGCTTTTTTCACCAGAATGGCTTTGCCGTGGGCAGCAGCATAGTCAATGACAGCTTTCTCGTTTTGTTCGTTCAGATTGTAGGTGACCATCGCGCAATCGCCCTGCTCCAGTGCTTTCAGGCCACCCTCGACGGTTTTGCCGGAAAAGCCGAAGCCGCCAATCTTGCCCTCGGCCTTGAGCGCGGCGAGTGTCGCGTAAACCTCTTCGTGCTCGAGGATCGCCATGTCGTTGCCGTCGGAATGCACCAGCAGCAGATCGATAAAATCCGTTTCCAGACGTTTCAGGCTGCGCTCAACCGACATGCGCGTGTGCGCAGCGCTGAAGTCGTGGTGCGACACGCCATCGGCAAACTCCTCGCCGACCTTGCTGACAATCACCCAGTCCTGACGCTGACCGCGCAACAGTGGGCCGAGGCGTTCTTCGCTGCGACCGTAGGCCGGGGCGGTGTCGATCAGGTTGATGCCCAGTTCGCGCGCCTGGCGCAGCAACATCCGCGCTTCGTCGTCGCCGGGGATCTGAAAACCGTTGGGGTATTTCACGCCTTGGTCGCGGCCGAGTTTGACCGTGCCCAGGCCCAGCGGCGAAACCGTCAGACCGGTGCTGCCCAGTGGACGGTGGAAGTCGTGCAGGGTTGGAAGGCTCATGGCAGCAATTGCTCCCAGGCGGGAACGCCCATCGGTGGTTTCGGCAAGGCCGGCAATGGTTCGCTGGCTTGTGGCTGGATGCCGTCGCGTTCAAGAGAAGCGATCACGCGGTCAGCGAAGTCCGGCGCCAGCGCCAATTTGGTCGGCCAGCCGACCAGCAACCGGCCCTGCTCGGCGAGGAAGGCGTTATCGGGGCGTGTCAGCCCGGTTTGCAGCGGTTCGGCGCGGTCGACGCGCAGGGTCGCCCATTGCGTGGTGCTGAGGTCGATCCACGGCAGCAACTGGGCGATTTCCTTTTGCGCGGTGGCGATCTGCTCGGCCGGTTCGCGGTGTACGCCTTCGCTTTCGGCGATGTCGCCGCCCATGTACCAGACCCACTGACCGTCAGCCGCCGGGTGCGTGGTCACGGTGATGCGCGGTTTGGTGCCGCCGCCCAGGCAGTGTGCGTACAGCGGTTTCAGGCCCGGGCCTTTGGCGATGATCATGTGCAGCGGCCGGCGTTGCATGGCCGGCTGGCTCAGGCCGAGGTCTTCAAGCAATTGCGCGGTACCGGCGCCGGCGCTGAGGACGATGCGCTGGGCGCGGATCTCGCGGCCGTCGACTTTCAAACCGACCAGCACGCCCGCTTCCAGCAGCGGCTCGATGGTTTGCCCGGCGAGCAGGCCATCACCGGCCAGATCGGCCAGGCGCTGGATCAGGCTCGGCACATCGACCACCAGTTCGGCGAGGCGGTAGACCTTGCCCTTGAAGCGTTTGTCTTGCAGGGCCGCCGGCAATTGCTCGCCCTTGACCTGATCGACGCGGCCGCGCACGGCTTTGCTGGCGAAGAAACTGGTGAGGTTGCCGGCGAGGGTGCCGGGCGACCACAGGTAGTGAGCTTCGGAGAGCAGGCGCACGCCGGACAGGTCCAGCTCGCCGTTGCCGGCCAGCGCTTCACGCCAGCGGCGCGGCATGTCGGCGATGGCTTCCGAGGCGCCGGTCAGCGCACCGTGCAGCGCGTACTTGGCGCCGCCGTGGATGATCCCCTGCGACTTCACACTCTGCCCGCCGCCGAGGCTGGCGCTTTCCACCAGCACGGTCGAAAAACCCTGACGGCGCAGACGCGCGTTCAGCCAGAGGCCGGCGACACCAGCGCCGACAATCAGAACGTCGGTGGAAATAACGGATGGCATGCAGCGACCTCAGGTGTTCAAGACGAGGGCGCAGTATACAGACTCGGGAAAGAGGGGGATTTGTCGATGATCAACAGAGGGAGCGCAAACCTGTAGGAGTGAGCCTGCTCGCGATGCGTTCTATCAGACGACATAAATGTTGAATGACAGATCGCTATCGCGAGCAGGCTCACTCCTACAGGGGGATGTGTTTTGTCTTTAGTGGCCGGCGGTTTTCGAGAACAGCTGGATGACGACGACGCCCAGCACGATCAAGGCCATCCCGAGCATCGCCGGGATATCCAGTTTCTGCCCGTAAATGAACAGCGCCGCAACGCTGACCATCACGATGCCCATGCCGGCCCATACCGCGTAGGCCACGCCAACGGGAACGGTGCGCACCACCAGGATCAACATCCAGAACGCGATGGCGTAGCCCACGATCACCACCAGCAGAGGCAGCGGCGTGCTGAAGCCTTTGACCGCTTTCATCGAAACGGTGGCCATGACTTCGGCGCAAATAGCGATGGCAAGGTAGGCGTAGGCGTTCATGGGTATTCCTCAAGTGGAGCGTTACTGTCTGAGGTCGGCATTTTAGTGATTCTTCAGATGCGGTAAAGTCATTACCTATCTGTTTGAAAGATGGGTTGGGCGAGCAGCATGCAGTGGAATCTAGATCAATTACGCACATTTATCGCGGTCGCCGATCAACGCTCGTTCTCCGCCGTGGCGCGTCAGCAGCGCAAGGCGCAGTCGGCGATCAGCAGTGCTGTCGCGATGCTCGAGGACGATCTGGGCGTCAGCCTGTTCGAGCGAAGCAGCGGTCGTCAGCCAACCCTCACTGAAGCAGGTGAAGCGTTACTCGAAGAAGCGCGGGAAGTGCTGCGCCAGTGCGAACGCCTCAACGGCCGGGCCATGGCGATGATGCGCGGTCAGGAAGCGCAATTGCGCGTGGCGCAGGATGAAGCGATGCCGTATCAGGCGCTGGTGGAAAGCTTCGGCGCGCTGGCCGAACAATTTCCCAGCCTCGAAGTGCAACTGACCAGTGCCGCCCAGGGCGAAGTCGCGCGCAAACTGGTCGAGCGTCGTGCCGATCTCGGCTTGCTGTTCTATCACGATGAAATCCCCGAAGCGCTGGAGCGCCGAGTCCTTGGTAGCGTCGAAATGGTCACCGTCTGCGGGATCAATCATCCGTTGGCGACGCAGAGCTATGTCACATGTCAGCAGATGGCGCAGCATCGGCAACTGTTGATGTCGACGCAAACCAGCGTCTACCCCGGCAACGAACCGGCCAGCCCGCAAGTCTGGCGCGCCGACAGCTATTACGTGATGGCCGAATGGCTGGTGCGCGATCTCGGTTGGGCGTGGTTGCCGCGCCACGTCGTGCAGTACTCGGCGTATCAGGGGTTGATGGTCGAACTCGACAGCGAATGGACGCCGCCGGCGCTGGTGGTGGAACTGGTCTGGCGCCGTGACGAGCCGCTTGGCCCGGCGGCGCGTTGGCTGGCGGAGCGTTTTGCCGTGCACTTGCGGGCGATCGGCGACAAAAGTCGATAAACTCCGCCGCCATGAATAGAACTCTGTACACCGCGCTGTTTTACCTGGGGCTGCCATTGGTGGCGATTCGGCTGTGGCTGCGGGCGCGCAAGGCGCCGGCGTATGCCAAGCGGATTGGCGAACGTTTCTCCTACGGCATGCCGACGCTGCAACCCGGCGGCATCTGGGTGCACGCGGTGTCGGTGGGCGAGAGCATCGCTGCGGCGCCGATGATCCGCGCTCTGCTGCAACGTTATCCACAACTGCCGATCACCGTAACCTGCATGACGCCGACCGGTTCGGAACGCATTCAGGCGCTGTTCGCCAACGAGCCACGCATCCAGCATTGCTACCTGCCGTATGACTTGCCGTGTGCGGCGGCGCGGTTTCTTGATCGCGCACAGCCGAAACTGGCAGTGATCATGGAAACCGAACTGTGGCCCAACCACATTCACCAGTGCGCCAAGCGCGGGATTCCGGTGGCGCTGGCCAATGGACGCTTGTCCGAGCGTTCGGCACGCGGTTATGGGCGGTTCCGCAAACTGACCGCACCGATGCTCGCCGAGATGAGTTTTTTTGCGATTCAGACTGAAACTGAAGCCCAGCGCTTCCGCGAATTGGGTGCGCGTCCGGAAACGGTCGAGGTGACGGGCTCGATCAAATTCGACCTGACCATTGACCCGGCGCTGCTGCAACGCGCCGCTGAATTGCGTGGGCAATGGCAGGCGCTGGAGCGTCCGGTGTGGATCGCCGCCAGCACCCATGAAGGCGAAGACGAAGTGGTGCTCGATGCCCATCGTCGTTTGCTGGCCAATCACCCGGATGCGTTGCTGATTCTGGTGCCGCGCCATCCTGAGCGTTTCAACTCGGTGTTTGAGCTATGTCAGCGTGAAGGTTTCTCCACGGTGCGACGTTCGACCGGGGCCAATGTCGATGCGCAGACTTCTGTACTGCTCGGCGACACCATGGGTGAATTGCTGTTTCTGTATGCCTTGGCTGACAGCGCATTTGTCGGCGGCAGCCTTGTGGCTAATGGCGGGCACAATTTGCTGGAGCCCGCAGCCTTGGCGAAACCGGTGCTCAGCGGCCCGCACCTGTTCAACTTCCTCGACATCGCCGCGCAATTGCGTGAAGCCGGGGCGTTGGCAGAGGTCGATGATGCTGAAGGGCTGGCGGTGGAAGTGCAGCGTTTGTTCGAATTGCCGCGTGATGCGCAGCGCATGGCCGAGGCCGGGCTGGCGGTGATGCGCCGCAACCAGGGCGCGTTGCAGCGCTTGCTGGATGGTTTGGCGCGGCTGCTCAAATAGTCGCTTGGAAT
Organism: Pseudomonas sp. SM4; assembly: GCF_051913165.1. Classification (NCBI taxonomy): domain Bacteria; kingdom Pseudomonadati; phylum Pseudomonadota; class Gammaproteobacteria; order Pseudomonadales; family Pseudomonadaceae; genus Pseudomonas; species Pseudomonas sp. SM4. Next base: position 301,572 of record NZ_JBODOE010000004.1, read on the forward strand.
ATTACTGTGGCGAGGGGATTTATCCCCGATCGGCTGCGCAGCAGTCGTAAATCCTGTTTGCCAGATCTGACTGAATCACCGCGGTGAATGGTTTTGGGGCTTCTACGCAACCCATCGGGGATAAATCCCCTCGCCACAGGGGATTCATTCCAGATTGTTTATGGGCGGGCCTTGAGTTGTTCTTCGGCAGCCTTGGCCAGATCCGGCGGGAGGAAATCCTTGTCCGGGTTGTAGTCGGCTTTCAGATAGCGTCGCAGATCTTCCAGATCCCCGGGATTCAACGTCCCCGCCGCCTGTTTCAAGCGCAGGTTGTCGAGAATGTAATCGTAGCGAGTGTTGTTGTAGTTGCGCACCGAGGTGTACAGCTGACGCTGCGCATCGAGCACGTCGACGATGTTGCGCGTACCGACCTGATAACCGATTTCCGTCGCTTCCACTGCGCTCTGGTTGGAGATGATCGATTGCTTGCGCGCCTGTACCTGCTCGACGTCGGTATTCACCGCGCGGTGCAGATTGCGGGTGTTCTCAACGATCTGCCGACGCAGCGATTCACGCTGCTGCTCGCTCTGATCCAGTTGCGCATACGACTGACGCACTTGCGAACTGGTCAGGCCGCCGCTATAGATCGGGATGTTCAGCTGCAGTCCGACGGTGGTCTGTTCAACGTTGCCACCGTAAGGCGCACCGAACGAGTTCGGGTTGGCGAAACCGAGGGCGTCGTTGTCACCTTTTTCGTATTTGGCCACCGCGTCGAGGGTCGGCAAGTGACCGGCCTTGCGCTGCTTCAAGGTCTCTTCGGCGGAACTGACGGCGTAGTTACTGGCCAGCAAATTCAGGTTCTGACGCGCCGCCGTATCAACCCACGATTTGGCATCGTTCGGCGCTGGCGGCAGGATCGGCAGCGAGTGGACGATGCCCTGAATCGAGTTGTACTGACGGTTGGTCAGGGTGATCAGCGCTTCAAACGCATCATCTACCTGACGCTGCGCAACAATGCGGTTGGCCCGTGCGGTGTCGTAACTGGCTTGCGATTGCAGGACGTCGGTCTTGTCCGACAGGCCGACATCGAAGCGTTCGTTGGACTGGTCGAGCTGGCGCTTGAACGCGGCTTCTTCAGCCTTGGTCGAGGCCAGATTGTCCTGACTGCGCAGCACGTTGAAATAGCTTTCGGCCGATTGCAGGATCAGGTTCTGCTCGGTTGCCGACAGTTGCAGCGCGGCTTGCTCGTTGACGTCCTTGGCGGCCTGGTACTGGAACCAGCGATCGGCGCGGAACAGCGGCTGGGCGAGGGTCGCCTGATACGAGTGAGCGCTGCGGTTGGCGATGGCCGAAGGCTGATCGATCGAGGTGCGCACATTGGCGGTTTCGGCGCCGCCGGACAGGTTCGGCAGCAAGCCGGCGCGGGCCTGTGGCACCACTTCTTTCTGTGCGCCGTACTGGGCGCGGGCGGCGGCCAGATCGGCGTTGTTGTCGACCGCTTCCTGATAGACGCTGACCAGATCGGTTTTGGTCGACAAGGGCGCTTCTGCTGCCCAGGCCATTGCGTTGGACGCACAAGACACGGCAACAGCCAGTGAGAGTTTGCGCAGCATGAGGCGATCCCTAGCATTAATATTATGGAAGTAATCGGGGCGCCAAAGGTAAGGCGCAGGCCCCACAGCGTCAAGGCGTGGCGGGGCAAAGCGAGTGTAGTTGCGCAAACCGATCACAACAATCGGCCCAACCCGTGTATTTGCGCCATTCATCATGGTGTTTGCTGCGGTGTTGGCGTTCTTTGCCGGTTGTGTCTAGACTGGCCGGGTTCTTGTCGGGGTGCCTTGCTATGAGGCTGAGATCGAATAATTTCGGATCCCGTTGAACCTGATCAGGTTAGCGCCTGCGTAGGGAACAAGATTTCTCGTCACCCGGCGAGTCCTCTTGTGCTTCGTCCGGGAAATTGTTCGACAATCGAACGCTCGACGACGATGCACAGCACCAGTCCTGGTGCGTCCGTGCCTTTCAGGTTCTGCTCCGACAATCCACTGCCTGGATGCTGTCTGGAGAGCCCGTGATGACTACAAAATCAAAAAACGCGATCAACCTGAGTGACTCGGCCAAGGTCGACGAGCAATCGGTCAAGCCGTTCACCCGTTCGCAAAAAGTCTACGTTCAGGGCTCCCGCCCGGACATCCGCGTGCCGATGCGCGAAATCAGCCTCGACGTGACGCCGACCGATTTCGGCGGTGAAATCAACGCGCCGGTCACCGTTTACGACACCTCAGGCCCGTACACCGATCCGAACGTAGTGATCGATGTGCGCAAAGGTCTGGGCGATGTGCGTTCGGCGTGGATCGATGACCGTGGCGACACCGAGCGCCTGCCAGGCCTGAGCTCGAACTTCGGCCAACAACGTCTCGCCGATGCAGAGTTGACCAAGCTGCGTTTCGCCCACGTCAACAACCCGCGCCGCGCGAAGGCCGGGGCCAACGTCAGCCAGATGCACTACGCCCGTAAAGGCATCATCACCGCCGAGATGGAATACGTCGCCATCCGCGAAAACATGAAGCTGCAAGAGGCCCGCGCTGCCGGCCTGTTGACGCAACAACACGCCGGCCACAGCTTTGGCGCGAGCATCCCGAAAGAAATCACTGCCGAATTCGTCCGCGAAGAAATCGCCCGTGGCCGCGCAATCATTCCGGCCAACATCAACCACGTCGAACTGGAACCGATGATCATCGGCCGTAACTTCCTGGTGAAGATCAACGGCAACATCGGCAACAGCGCGCTGGGTTCTTCGATCGAAGAAGAAGTGGCGAAATTGACTTGGGGCATTCGCTGGGGTTCGGACACCGTGATGGACTTGTCCACCGGTAAACACATTCACGAAACCCGCGAGTGGATCATCCGCAACTCGCCAGTGCCGATCGGCACCGTGCCGATTTATCAGGCGCTGGAAAAAGTCAATGGCGTCGCCGAAGACCTGACCTGGGAGCTGTTCCGCGACACGCTGATCGAGCAGGCCGAGCAGGGCGTCGACTATTTCACCATCCACGCCGGCGTACTGCTGCGCTACGTGCCGCTGACCGCCAAGCGCGTGACCGGCATCGTCTCCCGTGGCGGTTCGATCATGGCCAAGTGGTGCCTGGCGCACCATAAAGAGAACTTCCTCTACACCCACTTCGACGAAATCTGCGAAATCATGAAGGCCTACGACGTCAGCTTCTCGCTGGGCGACGGCCTGCGTCCGGGCTCGATTGCCGACGCCAATGACGAAGCGCAATTCGGTGAATTGGAGACCTTGGGCGAGCTGACCAAGATCGCCTGGAAGCATGATGTGCAATGCATGATCGAAGGCCCTGGCCACGTGCCGATGCAGTTGATCAAAGAGAACATGGACAAGCAGCTGGAGTGCTGCGACGAGGCGCCGTTCTACACCCTCGGCCCGCTGACCACCGACATCGCGCCGGGCTATGACCACATCACCTCCGGTATCGGTGCGGCGATGATCGGCTGGTTCGGTTGCGCGATGCTTTGCTACGTGACGCCGAAGGAACACTTGGGCCTGCCGAACAAGGATGACGTGAAGACCGGGATCATCACTTACAAGATCGCGGCGCATGCGGCGGACTTGGCCAAAGGGCATCCGGGCGCACAGATTCGCGACAACGCCTTGAGCAAGGCGCGTTTCGAATTCCGTTGGGAAGACCAGTTCAACCTCGGTCTGGATCCGGACACCGCGCGTTCGTATCACGATGAAACCCTGCCGAAGGACTCGGCCAAGGTCGCGCATTTCTGTTCGATGTGCGGGCCGAAATTCTGCTCGATGAAGATCACCCAGGAAGTCCGCGAATACGCGGCCAACCAGCGGATCGAAGCGGTCGACGTGGACGTCGCCCAAGGCCTGGCGGAACAGGCCGAGCGGTTCAAGAAGGAAGGCAGTCAGCTGTACAAAAAGGTTTGACCCCGTACTGATCGTTCCCACGCTCCGCGTGGGAATGCAGCCCGTGACGCTCCGCGTCCCTAGAGGCATTCCCACGCAGAGCGTGGGAACGATCACACAACAACAAATGTCCCTCTGAGATAACACCCTTGAGCATTCAACCCAGCACTTATTCCCCCGACCTCGCCGTGCCCGCCGACAAGCGTGTCTTCGGCGGTCGCGATCTGTTTTCCCTGTGGTTCTCCCTCGGCATCGGCCTGATGGTTTTGCAGACCGGCGCATTGCTCGCGCCAGGTTTGGGCCTGTCCGGTTCGCTGCTGGCGATTTTCCTTGGCACGCTGGTCGGCGTGCTGTTGCTGGCCGCCGTTGGCGTGATCGGCAGCGACACCGGCCTGTCGTCGATGGCTGCCCTCAAACTCAGCCTCGGCAGCAAGGGCGCAAGCCTGCCGGCGCTGCTCAATTTGCTGCAACTGATCGGTTGGGGCTCGTTTGAAATCATCGTCATGCGTGACGCCGCCAGCCTGCTCGGCACTCGGGCGTTCAGCGAAGGTTCGCTATGGTCGAACCCGGTGTTGTGGACGTTGTTTTTCGGCGCGCTGGCCACCTTGCTCGCGGTCAGCGGCCCGCTGACTTTCGTGCGGCAGATCCTGCGCAAGTGGGGCATCTGGCTGCTGCTGGCAGCGTGCATCTGGCTGACCTGGAACCTGTTCGCCAAAGCCGATCTGGCGGATCTCTGGTCGCGTGCCGGTGACGGTTCGATGCCATTCGCCGTGGGTTTCGACATTGCCATCGCGATGCCGCTGTCGTGGCTGCCGCTGATCGCCGATTACTCGCGTTTCGGCAAGCGTGCGAAAAATGTCTTCGGTGGCACTGCGGTCGGTTTCTTCATCGGCAACTTCTGGCTGATGAGCCTTGGCGTCGCCTACACCCTGGCCTTCGCACCGAGCGGTGAGGTCAATGCGTTGCTGTTGGCCTTGGCCGGCGCCGGTCTGGGCATTCCGCTGTTGTTGATTCTGTTGGATGAGTCGGAAAACGCCTTCGCCGACATTCATTCGGCAGCGGTTTCGAGCGGGATTCTGTTGCGTCTGAAAGTCGAGCATCTGGCCTTGGCCATCGGCGTGATCTGCACGCTGATCGCCCTGCTGGCGCCGTTGGCGCAGTACCAGAATTTCCTGCTGTTGATCGGTTCGGTGTTTGCGCCGCTGTTCGGCGTGGTGCTGGTGGATCACTTCATTCTGCGCAAGCGCAGTGCTCAGGTCGCGTCAGCCGCATTGCGCTGGCCGGCATTGTTGGCGTGGCTGGGTGGCGTGAGCACCTACCACTTGCTGGCGAATCTGTATCCGGATGTCGGCGCAACCCTGCCGGCGCTGGTGCTGGCAGGGCTGTTGCAGCTAGTGCTCGGTCGGGCCTTCAGTTACGGCCGGGAAACAGCTCAGGCTTGAGAATGCCGTTCAGACGCGGATAAGGAATCTTCAGTTCGACGTGGCCCAGCGCATAAGGCGCAATAGTGGTCACGTCGTACTTGAGGATCACGCCGCCATAGGTCAGCGCCACGTTCGGGGTTTTCACGAACGGCCAGTTCTTCACGAACTCCGCTTCCTGATCGAGCTTGGTGCTGATCAACCAGCTGTTGTGCGCGACCTGCGCCGCCTTCCAGAACGCCTCTTCCTGACCCGGCATCAGCATGTCGGACAGGTTCAGTACCTTGTGCTGCTGGCGCGAATAGTTGATGAAACCACGGCCCGGTGTGCCATGCGCGCCGCCGGTGTCGAGGTAGCTCGACAACTCGATGATCACCAAGCCGTCATGCTGCTCGCGTACTTTCGCTTGCAGGTAGCTGCTGTTGCGCGGGCCGGCACTGGCCAGAAACTGCTCGCGATAGGCCGCCAGGGTTGGCGCTACCGGTGCATTTTTCTCGGTGCGGGTCATTTGCAGCAGACGTTTTTCGATGATGCCGTCCAGCGCAGGTTCTGCCGGGAAGCGCAGGGTGTCGATGTTCACCAGCGGGCAATCAGGGTTGGAACAGCCGGGTTTCAGTTGTTCCGAGGCGTCGCGGGTGGTCTCCAGCGGCGTGCGGTAGTTGGGCTGGAACAGGCTGGCGCAGGCGCCCAGAGTCAGGGCGATGGCGGCCACGGAGGCAATTTTGAAAAGCGACATGGGCGTCCTTTCGAAAGCAAGGGAAGGCAAAAAGATATCCGCTTCGACTCTCGCAGAAGCAGTCAGTTCGCCACTAAGCTAATTAGAGTGGGTTTCGCCTCCACCGTCCATCCCGCTGACGGTAAAGGGGCTGCATCAAACGGTGCGGGCGCGTTAGGATGGCGCGAAGTCGAGGTTGCCAGTCACACAGCAACCTCGTAATGGATCTGCAGTAAAGAGGATGCTCATGACTGATTTTGCCAACGCCATTCCGACCGCCGTCGATATCGTGCGGCGCGAAAAATGCTACGAGGGCTTTTACAAGCTCGACCGTGTGCACCTGCGCCATGAATTGTTTGCCGGTGGCATGAGCCGCGAGATCAACCGTGAAGTGTTCGTGCGCCACGATGCCGTGTGCGTGCTGCCCTACGATCCGCAGCGTGACGAAGTGGTGCTGATCGAGCAGTTTCGTGTCGGTGCCATGGGCAAGACCGACAACCCGTGGCTGATCGAACTGGTCGCTGGTCTGATCGACAAGCAAGAAGTGCCGGAAGAAGTTGCTCGCCGCGAGGCGCAGGAGGAAGCTGGGCTGGACATCAAGGCCCTGTGGCCGATGACCAAATATTTCCCGTCGCCGGGTGGCAGCAACGAGTTCGTGCATTTGTATCTGGGGCGTTGCAGCACCGAAGGCGTTGGCGGCCTGCATGGCTTGGAAGAAGAGGCAGAAGATATCCGCGTCACGGTCTGGGCCTTTGAAGATGCCTTGCAGGCCGTCCGTGACGGACGCATTGCCAACGCGGCGAGCATCATCGCCTTGCAATGGCTGGCGCTGAACCGCGCCGAAGTGAGGGGGCTATGGTTGTAAACAAGTTGCGCGATCGTTATCGAGTCGACCTCGCGGGGCTGCAAGCCGCCTGCGAGGCCAACTACGCGCGCCTGATGCGACTGCTGCCGGACATGCGCAACGAACCCGAGGCGCGGCGCATCGCCGTGACCCAGGGCGAGCAGATGCTCGGCGTGCTGGCCCTCGAAGTGTTGCAGGCCTGTCCTTACACCACCACGTTGCAGGTGCGTCAGGAACACAGCCTGCCGTGGCTGCCGGTGCCGCAACTGGAAGTTCAGGTCTATCACGACGCGCGCATGGCTGAAGTGGTCAGCGCCGAACATGCACGGCGCTTTCGCGGCATCTATCCTTACCCGAACGCGGCGATGCACCAGCCGGATGAAAAGGCTCAGCTCAATCTGTTCCTGGGGGAATGGCTGAGCCATTGCCTGGCATTGGGGCATGAGTACGAAGTCGTACGCTAGTTGTGAACTGTGTCCGGTTAGGCGGTTTCCTCTTTCACTGATCCCCCAGCATAATTGCGGCACTTGATCGATTCCGTGCTCTTGCCTTGGGAGAACGCCTTGCCGAGCGTATCCACGTTGACCCCCGCCGATTCGGCGCTGCTGGTGCAGTTGTCCGACAGCCATCTGTTCGCGGAAGCGGACGGTACGCTGCTGGGCATGAACACCCGCGAGAGCCTGCAAAAGGTCATCGAGCTGGTGTTGGGCCAGCAGCCGCAGATCGACCTGATTCTGGCCACCGGGGATATTTCCCAGGACGGCACGCTGGAGTCGTACCAGCAGTTTCGCCAGATCAGTGCGCAGATCGATGCGCCCGCGCGCTGGATTCCCGGTAATCACGATGAACCGCTGATCATGGCGCAGGCCGCCGTGCAGAGCTCGCTGCTGGAACCGGTGGTGGATATCGGCAACTGGCGCGTGACGATGCTTGATTCGGCTGTACCCGGCTCAGTGCCAGGGTATTTGCAGGATGATCAGTTGCAACTGCTGGCCCGCTCGCTGAGCGAAGCGCCGGAGCGGCATCATCTGGTGTGCTTTCATCATCATCCGGTGTCGATCGGCTGCGCGTGGATGGAGCCGATCGGTTTGCGCAATCCTGAAGCGTTTTTCGAGGTGCTGGATCGTTTTCCACAAGCGCGCGCGGTGCTGTGGGGGCATGTGCATCAGGAGATTGATCGCGAGCGTAATGGCGTGCGGTTGATGGCTTCACCTTCGACGTGCATTCAGTTCGAGCCGGGCAGTGAAGACTTCAAGGTCGGCGAACAGGCGCCGGGGTATCGCTGGTTGCGGTTGTTACCGGATGGTCGCCTGGAAACCGGTGTCGAACGCGTCATCAATTTCGCCTTCACCGTCGACTACGGCTCCAACGGATATTGATAATCCCTGTAGGAGCTGCCGCAGGCTGCGATCTTTTGATCTTCAAAAACAATCAAAAGATCGCAGCCTGCGGCAGCTCCTACAGGATGCAGGAAGGCATCATTTGGATGGCCCATCCTGCCCTGACTCCCTGTAAACTCCGCTATCTTTTGCCGACACTCAGGGAGCTCAAATGTCCGGTTCGATCCTCTATATCCACGGTTTCAACAGCGCTCCGGCCTCGAAAAAGGCCTGTCAGCTGGTGACGGTGATGGAGCAACTGGGTTTGAGCGATCAACTGCGTGTGCCGGCCCTGCATCACCATCCGCGCGAAGCCATCGGTCAGTTGGAGCAGGCAATCGCCGAGCTGGGCAGCCCGCTGCTGGTGGGAAGCTCCCTCGGCGGCTACTATGCGACTCACCTGGCCGAGCGCCATGGCCTGAAAGCCCTGCTGGTCAACCCGGCGGTCAGCCCGCACCGGATGTTCGACGGCTATCTGGGCACGCAGAAAAACCTGTATACCGATGAAACCTGGGAATTGACCCACGACCACGTCACGGCCTTGGCCGAACTGGAAGTGCCGGCGCCTCAGGACGCCCAGCGCTATCAGGTCTGGTTGCAGACCGGCGATGAAACACTGGATTATCGCCTCGCCCAGCAGTATTACCGCGCCTGTGCCTTGCGCATTCAGGCCGGCGGCGACCACAGTTTCCAAGGCTTTGCCGGTCAATTGCCGGCGTTGCTGAGTTTTGCCGGCATTGGTGCCGATGTGTATCAGGCAATCGATTTCACCGCACTGTGAAGTCTTGCCCCTATTTCATGAATGACTGACGACGAGACCCTATGGCCACTCCCAGCGCTAGCTCTTATAACGCCGACGCCATCGAAGTCCTCTCGGGCCTCGACCCGGTGCGCAAACGCCCCGGCATGTACACCGACACCAGTCGGCCGAACCACCTCGCCCAGGAAGTCATCGACAACAGCGTCGACGAAGCCCTGGCTGGCCACGCCAAATCGGTGCAGGTCATCCTGCACGCCGACCACTCGCTGGAAGTCAGTGACGACGGCCGTGGCATGCCGGTCGACATCCACCCGGAAGAGGGCGTGTCGGGCGTTGAACTGATCCTCACCAAACTCCACGCGGGCGGCAAGTTTTCCAACAAGAACTACCAGTTCTCCGGCGGTCTGCACGGCGTGGGTATTTCCGTGGTCAACGCCTTGTCGACCGAAGTCCGGGTGCGCGTGAAGCGTGACGGCAACGAATACCAGATGACGTTCGCCGATGGCTATAAGGCCACCGAGCTGGAAATCGTCGGCGCCGTCGGCAAGCGCAACACCGGCACCAGCGTGTACTTCGCGCCGGACCCGAAATACTTCGACTCACCGAAATTCTCCATCAGCCGCCTCAAGCACGTGCTCAAGGCCAAGGCTGTGTTGTGCCCTGGCCTGTTGGTCAGCTTCGAAGACAAAGGCACTGGCGAGAAAGTCGAGTGGCATTACGAAGACGGTTTGCGCTCGTATCTGGTCGACGCCGTCAGCGAATTCGAACGCCTGCCGAACGAGCCGTTCTGCGGCGCTTTCGCCGGTAATAAAGAAGCCGTCGACTGGGCGCTGCTGTGGCTGCCGGAAGGTGGCGACGCGGTGCAGGAAAGCTACGTCAACCTGATCCCGACGGCGCAGGGCGGCACCCACGTCAACGGTTTGCGTCAGGGCCTGCTCGATGCGATGCGCGAATTCTGCGAATTCCGCAGTCTGCTGCCACGCGGCGTGAAGCTGGCGCCGGAAGACGTCTGGGAGCGCATCGCCTTCGTCCTGTCGATGAAAATGCAGGAGCCGCAATTCTCCGGCCAGACCAAAGAGCGTCTGTCGTCCCGTGAAGCGGCGGCGTTCGTTTCCGGTGTGGTCAAGGATGCGTTCAGTCTGTGGCTCAACGCCAACCCGGAAACCGGTCTGGCCTTGGCTGAACTGGCGATCAACAACGCCGGCCGCCGTCTCAAGGCGAGCAAGAAAGTCGAACGCAAACGCGTCACCGCAGGCCCGGCATTGCCGGGCAAACTGGCGGATTGCGCCGGCCAGGATCCTATGCGTTCCGAGCTGTTCCTGGTCGAAGGTGATTCCGCCGGTGGTTCCGCCAAGCAAGCGCGGGACAAGGAGTTCCAGGCGATCCTGCCGTTGCGCGGCAAGATCCTCAACACTTGGGAAGTCGACGGCAGCGAAGTGCTCGCCAGTCAGGAAGTGCACAACATCGCCGTGGCCATCGGTGTCGATCCGGGCGCGGCGGACATGAGCCAGCTGCGCTACGGCAAGATCTGCATCCTCGCCGACGCCGACTCCGACGGTCTGCACATTGCCACGCTGCTGTGCGCGTTGTTCGTCCAGCATTTCCGCCCGCTGGTGGATGCCGGTCACGTCTACGTCGCCATGCCGCCGCTGTACCGCATCGACTTGGGCAAAGAAATTTACTACGCCCTCGACGAAGCCGAGCGCGACGGTATTCTCGACCGTCTGGTTGCCGAGAAGAAACGCGGCAAACCGCAGGTCACGCGATTCAAAGGTCTGGGTGAAATGAACCCGCCACAGCTGCGCGAAACCACCATGGACCCGAACACTCGGCGTCTGGTGCAACTGACGCTGGGCGAAGACTACGCCGAGACCTCGGAAATGATGGACATGCTGCTGGCGAAGAAACGCGCCGGCGACCGCAAAACCTGGCTCGAATCCAAAGGCAACCTCGCCGAGGTGCTGACCTGATGCAGTTTGGCTGGGCCTTGGCGGGTGCGTTGCTGCTGAGTTCAATGACCGTGTCGGCCGAGCCGATACAAGAACTGCGCCTGCTCGCCGAGCATCCGGTCGACGGCATGCGCGGCGGCAACCTCTCTGGGCTGGCGCTGTGCGGCAACGAACTGTGGACAGTGTCCGATCGCGATGACGATCAGATCTACCGTCTGAAGACGGCCGATCAGGTCTGGCAAGCCGAAACGGTGCGCATCGATGTCCCGCCCGTGCCGGACAGTGGTCTGCCGTGGGGTATCAGCTCGCGCACCTGGGCCGCCTCGTTCATCCGTGGCGGTGATCTGGATTTCGAAGGCATCACCTGCGACAACGCTGGCAATCGTTTCATCGTCAGCGAGGCCCATGCCGCCGTGCTGCAAGTGCCGCCACAAGGCCCGGCGTCATGGTTGAAAATCTCGCCGATGCTGGTGAAAGAAGCCCGCGCCAGTGGCATGTTGTTGCACTTCAATGCGCTGTTCGAAGGCTTGGCGATCAATCCGGCGGGCGATCAGTTATGGCTCGCTGCCGAGCGCGAGCGCCGGGGGCTGCTGAAGATCAAGCGTCAGCAAACGGTCTGGGATTGTGACGGTGCCTGCGTGCTGCTCAGCGAAGCCGGCGTCGAAATGCAGCCACCGCAGTTCCCCAAGGCCCGCGCCGTCACCCGCGACTTCGCTGATCTGTCACTGTTCAACGGCAAGCTGTTCACCCTTGAGCGCAATGCGTTTCAGATCTGCCGCCGCGATGCGGTGACCGCCAAAGTCGAACAATGCTGGTCGTACGCTGAAGATGCCCTGCAGCCACAGCGCCGTTATTCACAAGCCTACGGCCTGGCGGAAGCCCTGGTGGTGGATGCGCAGGGGGCGTGGATCGGCATCGACAACAATGACGGTGCGCGCGCCGACGGCGAAAAGCGCCCGATCATCTGGCGCTTCGCCGCACCTGACGGTGGCTGGAGCGCCAAGCCGTGAAGGGGGGCAGCGGCAAAGTAATCCGGTGCCACGGGCAATCCCTGCAATACTTCCGTGAGGAACATCACGAAAGTCATTGGAGTGTCAGGGATGAACATCAAGCAAGGTATTGCTGCTACTTGTGTAATCTGGTCCTCGTTCGCGTTGGCCGGGGATCCTGAATTGCATCTGCTTTCAGAACACCCTGTCGACGGTATGCGCGGCGGTAATCTGTCGGGGCTGGCCCTTTGCGGTGAGCATCTGTGGACAATATCGGATCGCGACGACGATCAGATCTATCGGCTCGATTCCCGGGCGGACGTCTGGAAGGCCGAAGCGGTGGCGATCAATGTCCCGCCGGTACCGGCCGATGCCGGGCGTACGCTGGCGATGAAGATTCATACGCTGTACCGCTCGCTGGTGCGCAACGCCGCCCTCGACTTTGAAGGCATCAGTTGCGATGACGCGGGAAATCGTTACATTCTCAGCGAAACCTATTCAGCAGTGCTGCAAGTCACCCCGCAAGGTCAGGCGTCGTGGCTCAATATTGCGCCGCAGATGGCAGAAGAGGCGCGCAAGGCAGGCATGTTGCTGCATGCCAACGCCCTGTTTGAAGGTCTGGCGATATCAGGTGTCGGCAACGATATCTGGCTGGCCGGCGAGCGGCAGAAAAGGGGCTTGGTGCACATCGCAAGATCCGTCGACAAATGGGCCTGCGCGCCAGTCTGCGTGACCCTGAGTGAAGGGGGGCTCGCGCCGCAGCCGCCACAGTTTCCTGGCTCGACGCCGGTAGAAATGGATTTTTCCGATATTTCACTGTTCAACGGCAAACTGTTTTTGCTTGATCGCAATGCCTTCAAGGTCTGTCGGCATGCGTTGAGTGGTGCTCAGGAGCGGTGCTGGTCGTTCGCTGCCGATGCGCTGGTTGCACATCGGCAATACCCCGGCCGGCATGGATTGACCGAGGCGCTGATTGTCGACGACAAAGGCGCCTGGATCGGCACCGACAACAACGGCGTCGTGCGCAACGATGGCGAGGCACGCCCGACTGTCTGGCGGTTTGCCGTCCCTGAAGGTGGCTGGAATGGCTGAACATGAGTGAGCAACCCCCGGGCAAACGCGCCGGTCGGGTGCTGATGATTATGGCCTGGTGCGCGGCGCTGTTTCTGGCGACGCGCTTTTTTGGCCAGTGGGAACAACGCCAGCAGAACCCGAACGTGGTAGTCAGTTCGGAACAGGGCGAAGGTTTTATCGAAGTGAAGCTGGCCGGCAACGCCCAAGGGCATTTTGTCGCCAGCGGCCAGATCAACGGCGAGCCGGTGGAGTTCATGCTCGACACCGGCGCAACCGATGTGGCGATCCCGGCGGATCTGGCCAAACGCTTGAAGCTGGAAGAAGGTTTCGGTGTGACTCTGAGCACGGCCAACGGCCTGAGCCAGGGCTATCGGACCAAAATTGCCCGTCTGCAACTGGGCGACATCGTGCTGCGGGACGTCCGCGCACTGGTGGCGCCGGGGCTGCATGGCGATCAGGTGCTGCTCGGCATGAGCGCCTTGAACAAACTTGAATTTACTCAGCGCGGTGGCACCATGTTGCTGCGCCAGACAACGAACCGATGAGGCCTGCATGAGCAACCCCCTTGATCTCAGCCTGGACGGTGTAGAACGCCGGTCGCTGGCTGACTTCACCGAAAGTGCCTACCTCAATTACTCCATGTACGTGATCATGGACCGTGCCTTGCCGCATATCGGCGACGGTCTGAAGCCGGTACAGCGTCGCATCATTTATGCGATGAGCGAGTTGGGGCTGGACGCCGATTCCAAGCACAAGAAATCCGCGCGTACCGTCGGTGACGTGCTCGGTAAATTCCACCCGCACGGCGACTCGGCGTGCTACGAAGCGATGGTGCTGATGGCCCAGCCATTCAGCTATCGCTACACGCTGGTCGACGGCCAGGGTAACTGGGGTGCGCCGGACGATCCGAAGTCCTTCGCCGCCATGCGTTACACCGAAGCACGCCTGTCGCGTTATTCTGAAGTACTGCTCAGCGAGCTGGGCCAAGGCACTGCCGACTGGGGCCCGAACTTCGACGGCACCCTGCAGGAACCGCTGGTGCTGCCGGCGCGTCTGCCGAACATCCTGCTCAACGGCACCACTGGTATTGCCGTGGGCATGGCCACCGACGTGCCGCCGCACAACCTGCGCGAAGTGGCGACCGCTTGCGTGCGTCTGCTCGACGAGCCGAAAGCCACGGTTGAACAGCTCTGCGAGCACATTCAGGGGCCGGACTACCCGACCGAAGCGGAAATCATCACGCCGCGCGCCGACCTGCTGAAAATGTACGAAACCGGCAAGGGCTCGGTGCGCATGCGCGCCGTGTACCACGTCGAGGACGGCGACATCATCGTCACCGCGCTGCCACACCAGGTTTCCGGTGCGAAAGTGCTGGAGCAGATCGCCGCGTTGATGCAGGCGAAACCGTCGAAAGCCCCGCAGATCGCTGACCTGCGCGACGAATCGGACCACGAAAATCCGTGCCGCATCGTCATCATTCCGGTCAACAGCCGCGTCGATCACGAAGCGCTGATGCAGCACCTGTTCGCCAGCACCGAGCTGGAGTCGACCTACCGGGTCAACGTCAACATCATCGGTCTGGACGGCAAACCGCAGCTGAAAAATCTCCGCGCCTTGCTGGTCGAGTGGCTGGAATTCCGCGTGCTGACCGTGCGTCGCCGCCTGCAATTCCGCCTCGACAAGGTCGAGCGTCGTCTGCACCTGTTGGACGGTTTGTTGATTGCCTACCTCAACCTGGATGAAGTGATCCACATCATCCGTACCGAGGAACACCCGAAAGCCAAGCTGATCGAGCGTTTCGCTCTCAGCGAGATTCAGGCTGACTACATCCTCGATACCCGTCTGCGTCAGTTGGCGCGACTGGAAGAGATGAAGCTGCGCGACGAGCAGGACGAACTGCTCAAGGAACAAGCCAAACTGCAAGCGCTGCTGGGCAGCGAAGCCAAGTTGAAAAAACTGGTGCGCACCGAGCTGATCAAGGACGCCGAAACCTATGGCGACGACCGCCGTTCGCCAATCGTCGAGCGTACCGAAGCCAAAGCGTTGACCGAGCACGACCTGCTGCCGAACGAGAAAGTCACCGTGGTGTTGTCGGAAAAGGGCTGGATCCGTTCGGCCAAGGGCCACGAGATCGACGCCACCGGCCTGTCGTACAAGGCTGGCGACGGCTTCAAGACCTCGGCGGCGGGGCGTTCCAACCAGTCAGCCGTGGTGATTGACTCCACCGGCCGTAGCTATTCGGTTGCCGCGCATACGCTGCCGTCGGCGCGTGGCCAGGGCGAGCCGTTGACCGGTCGTCTGACGCCGCCACCGGGTGCGACTTTCGAATGCGTGTTGATGCCGGAAGACGATGCGTTGTACGTGATCGCTTCCGACGCCGGTTATGGTTTCGTCGTCAAAGGCGAAGACCTGCAAGCCAAGAACAAGGCCGGTAAAGCCCTGTTGAGCCTGCCGAACAACGCCAAGGTGATCGCGCCGCGCCCGGTGGCCGATCGTGAGCACAACTGGCTGGCTTCGGTCACGACCGAAGGTCGCCTGCTGATCTTCAAAATCAGCGATCTGCCACAATTAGGCAAGGGCAAAGGCAACAAGATCATCGGTATTTCCGGTGAACGTGTGGCCAGTCGCGAAGAATATGTCACGGACATCGCCGTTATTCCGGAAGGCGCCACGTTGGTGTTGCAGGCCGGAAAACGAACCTTGTCGCTGAAGGCCGATGACCTCGAACACTACAAAGGTGAGCGTGGACGTCGCGGCAACAAGCTTCCAAGGGGCTTCCAGAGAGTGGATGCGCTGCTCGTCGAAAACCTCAATTAGGCGCCCTAGAGCGTTCGATCTACGATTTAACGCGTAGATCGACGCTTTGGCGCTGGAGTCGGAACGCATATTCACGGATGATATGGCCTTTCCAAGCGCCGGCGTGGCCGAGCGTTCTTCATATTTATTGAGTATTTTCACTGTGGTCAGCCTTGTGGCGGCCACCTGGACGGGATGATGACTGCGCTACGCCTTCCACTTATTTTGTTGCTCGCCGGCGTTCTTGGCCTGGCGGGTTGCAGCGTTCACCAGCCGGTGTCGCTGTATCAACTGGACAGCGGAAGTCCGGTTCAGCCTGCGCAAAGCGCGGGCATGGCGGTTTTGTTGGGCCCGGTAGTCGTCGCTGACTACCTGCAACGTGAAACACTGCTGCAACGTCAGCCGGACGGCAGCCTGCAAGCGGCGACCGATGGTCGTTGGGCTGGCAGCCTTTCGTCGGATATCGATCAATTGCTGATGCGTCAGGTCGCCGGTCATCTGGACAGCCAACGTGTGGTGCTGGCACCGGCCACCAGCGGGTTTACCCCGGATGTGCAGGTATTGCTGACCATCACGCGTCTGGATTCCGGCGTGAAACAGCCGGCGATTCTTGATGCGCAGTGGCGCTTGATCGACCGCCGTGGTCAGGTGCGTGATAACCGCATTGTCCATCTGCAAGAGTTGCACGCTGGCAGCACGGCTTCGCAGGTTCAGGCGCAGGGGATTTTGTTGCAGCGTCTGGCCGAGCAATTGTCGGTAGCGCTGAAACCGTTGGCCAACCAGCCTCCGGTCGCTGAAGCACCGCGTAAATCGGCACCGAAGCCAGCAGCACCGGCGGCGGAAGCCGAGAAGCAGCCCAAGATCCCGATGGCATCGCCGATTCGTACGGACATGGAAGTGTTCCGCTTCTAAGCCTGGATCGAGTTAAACAGAGCCCGCCTTGTGCGGGCTTTGTTGTGTCTGGAGGGCGGGGATCTTTTTCGTCAGTGCTGGCCTCATCGCGGGCAAGCCCGCTCCCACAGGGTCTTCGGCTGTCTGCTCTTTTGTGGGCTCCCACGCCCACTGTGGGAGCGGGCTTGCCCGCGATGGGGCCAGTGTGGTCCACAAAAAAGCCCGCAGACAATCACTTGTCTGCGGGCTTCTGTGTTTCAGGCCTGTGGCTTACGCCCGGCGTTCATGCATCCGCGCCAATTGCCGCTCCAGCATCGACGGATAAGGCTCCATCAAACGCTCAACGCAGCAAGCGCCTTCAGGGCTGGCGATCGGGCGGATCCGCGCACGCTGGCGGATCAGCGCGTCGTCACCGATCTTGCGTTCAACCAGCAACAGGTTGCGGCTGTGTTGCGACAGGGCCAGAGCATCCTGCGCCGAATCGGTCAGCAGCAGATCGATCTGGCTCAAACCGAACAACTCATCGCCCAACGTCAGGCCCAACTGCAATTGCAGGGTGATGCCGCTGTCCGCGACTTCAATCTGCAACTGATGACCCAGCGCCCGCAGCAGCTCGCCGCAGCAGATTGCATTGGTGAGGTAATCGTCGCCGCTGTCTTCGGTGTGGAACAGCATCAGCGTGCTGCCGTCGTTGAGGGTTTCGATTTCGCCCTGATACAGCGAAGCGGCCTGATCGAGGCAGTCGCGATAACGCTCCAGCAGCTCTTCCAGGCGTGCGCGCGGCAGGCGTCGCAATTGCTCTTGCGAACCCAGTTGCACAGCGAGCACGGCGCTGTGTTGCGGCACGCTCGGGGTGGCTTTGCGCAGAGTCGGGTGCGGGGCCTGATCGAGCGATTCGTCGCGCAGGTCGGCAAACGCGTCGTCGTCATCGTCGTCTTCAACGGTGCTGACTACATGACGAGGCGCCGGTTTTTGCGCGGCCATCGGACGGCTTTCATCGAAGCTCGGATCGCGCAGGTTGCGCACTTCGAACTCAGGCTCGTCGTCCTCTTCTTCGAACTCGGGTTCCGGCTCAGGTATTGGCGCAGGCTCCGGCGCAAAGTCGGCGTGCAACTGACGGGCAAGATCGCCGATCTCGTCCTGACGGTCGGTGCCCGGCGTGTGTTCGTCGATGCGGCGCAGCCAGACGCGCAATTGCAGCAGCGGTGTCGTCAGGTAGCGGCCCATGCGCAGGCTCAAGGCCAGCGACAGTGCCAACAGAATCGCACTGAGGATGCCCATGCTTTGCAGGCTGATGGTCATCGGCTGCTGGAACTGATCCATGTCCAGGCTGATGCGCAGTTGCCCGGCGGTCACGTCCTGGAAAGTGATCTTGCTCTCGTACATGCCTTCGGCTTCGCCCAGCAGGCTGTGCTTGGGCCGCTGACCGGATTCGGCGAGGATGCGGTTATCCACGCTATAGATTGCCGCGTGGGCCACCAGTTTGTTTTTGGTCAGGTTGTTGAGCAGCACGTTGAGGCTGAGGATGTCGTTGGACACCAACAGCTCCGTGGCGGAGGTGGCGGTCTGCGTGGTCAGGCTTTCGCCCAGCGCATCGGCCTGCTCGTGCATGGCCTGCTTGAATTGCAAACCCATCACGCCGGCATAAATCACCAGGGCCAGAGCGACCAGGATCACGTTATGGCTGGCAATGCGCAATGCAATCGGTACACGGCGGTGGCGCAGTGCACGGAAGATCAGCAGGAAGAAGTTATCGGTTTTAACTGGCGTGGGCCGGTTCACTGAGCTCGGCTCTTTTGTCCGTGAAGTTGACGCGCAGTATAGCGACAGGCCCTAGACCGGCAAAGCGCTCGCGGTGCCCGATGGTCACTGAAAGTGGGTAGAATGCGGTTTTTTTCCAGTTGCGGGGGTGCGCGTTGCGCGAAATCGTCCTGATTAACATCACGGGAGTCGACCGTCCGGGTCTGACGGCAGCCATAACCGGTGTTCTGGCACAGGGTGGTGTGAACATTCTCGACATCGGTCAGGCGGTGATCCACGACACGCTGTCGTTCGGCATCCTCGTGGAAATTCCCGATTCCGAGCAGGGCAAGTCTGTGCTCAAGGACATCTTGTTCAAGGGCTACGAGCTCGACCAGCAGGTGCGCTTCACCCCGGTGTCCGAAGAGGATTACCAGCAATGGGTGGGCAATCAGGGCAAAAAGCGCCACATCGTCACCCTGTTGACCCGCAAAGTGACCGCCGGCCAATTGCAGGCCGTAAGCTCGATCACCGCCAAATACGGTTTGAATATCGACCATATCGACCGTCTGTCGGGTCGCATGCCGCTGGACACTCCAGCCGACAAGGGCAAGGGCTGTATCGAGTTCTCCGTGCGTGGCGAAGCGGCTGATCCGCAGGCCTTGCGCGCCGAATTCCTCAGCGTCGCCCAAGAGCTGAATGTCGACATCGCCTTCCAGGAAGATTCGCTGTTCCGCCGCAACCGGCGTCTGGCGGTGTTCGACATGGACTCGACGCTGATCGAAGCGGAAGTCATCGACGAACTGGCCAAGGCTGCCGGCGTGGGTGAGCAAGTGTCGGAAATCACTGAGCGGGCGATGGCTGGCGAACTGGATTTCCGTGCCAGTTTCAAAGAGCGTCTGGCCTTGCTCAAAGGTCTGGATGTCAGCGTGCTGGACTCTATCGGCGCATCGTTGCGCCTGACCGAGGGCGCCGAAACGCTGTTCGCCGAGCTCAAGCGTCTGGGCTACAAGACCGCGATTCTGTCCGGCGGCTTCACCTATTTCGCCAAGCAATTGCAGGCCAAGCTTGGCATCGACTACGTGTTCGCCAACGAACTGGAAGTGGTGGATGGCAAGTGCACGGGCGTGGCGATCGAGCCGATTGTCGATGCGCAGCGTAAGGCTGATCTGTTGAAAGAACTGGCGCACAAGGAAGGTTTGCGTCTGGAGCAGACCATTGCCGTGGGCGATGGCGCGAACGATCTGCCGATGCTGGCGATTGCCGGGTTGGGCGTGGCATTCCGCGCCAAGCCGTTGGTCAAGCAGTCGGCGAAGCAGGCGATCTCGACGTTGGGTCTGGATGGTGTGCTGTATCTGCTGGGCTTTCGCGATCGTGATGGGCAGTTGTAAATAAAGAGCAAAAGATCGCAGCCTTCGGCAGCTCCTACATAGGTTTCCTGTAGGAGCTGCCGCAGGCTGCGATCTTTTGCTTTAGAGTGATTTCCACAACGAATCAAAATCCTCCTCGCTCGCGCCATTCTGCGCGGCCTCCAGCGAGCGATAAGCAAACTGATTGAAACTGTGCGTGCTCGCCACCCGCCGATCCAGGCCGGCGCGGTGTTCTTCGCCCTGGGTGTTGATCAGTACTTTATTGCCTTCCTGAAACGGCAATCGCGGCGCCAGCAAGGTTGCCGGTAAGTCGATCGCGCTGATTTCCGGCAGTAACAACCCGCGCAAATACTGGCTGTGATCGTCGCGCGAGCGCACCAACTGCAAGCCGCACGGCTGCGCATGCGGTGCCACCAACTCGATGCCCATGTGCGTGCCGCCACCGCGCACCTGACGAATCCAGCGAATCACCGCAATGCTCCAGCCCAGACTGACGCTGTCCTGAATGCCGAGCATTTCCCCGGCCTGCAATTCGGCGGGCACCTCTTTTGGCCACGCCAGGCAATAGCCGCCCGGGCTGTGATTGATCACGGGCAAGGCATAAGTCGGATAGTGCGGTGCAGCGTCGGCGCTGCTTTCGTCTTCGACGAGGTGGTCGTACTGGATTTCTTCGTAGGGCAGAAACTGCTCATTGTTTTGCGGTGCCGCGTCGAACGCCTGACTCCAGCTGTCCTTTTCACCCTTGGCCACGGCGTTGCTGAAATTCGCTGCGCGGGCGGCGGGATGTTTGAGCATGTCGCTGAAACTGCGCTCGCCGCCGAGGTGGAAGTGCAGGGCGCTCATGCCCACGCACACGGTCAGGCTGCCCTGGCCAACGGTGCGCTGGAAGCTGCGTTCGGCGGTCTGGCCCCACGCGGCATGCAGGTGTTGCAGAGTGTCGAAGCTGAGCCCGGTCGGGATCGGCAAGGGTGTCGACGTGTCCTGATGCAGCAAATGCGCTTCGAGGGTGCTCACCAGCGGCTGGGGATCGAAACCGAGCAATCCAGCCTTTTGTTCGCTGCGGAACATGTTGCGGTAACGCGGCCCGGCGTCGATTTGCGCGCTGATTGCAAACAAGCCATCGTCGGCGCGGCCGGGATGCAGTTTGAGCAGGGCGCTCCACGGTTCGAGCACTTCGGCGAGTCGGGCGATCTGGTTCTGCCGCAACTGATTGCAGCGTGCGCTACCCAGCAGCAGGGCGGCGATGTAGGTCTGTTCGAGGCTCAGTTCGGCGGTGAGGCTGGCCAGCGCATCCGGCACGCGCCGCTGTTGCAGCTGTAATTCACAGGCGCAGCGATACAACTGATGCAGCTCGAACCACAGCTGTTCCGGCGCCGGGCTGTACAGTTGCGTCGCGCGCACCAGTTGCCCTTTCAGCGCATGAGCCGCCCGTTGCAGTGCCGTGCTGACCAGCGTCACGCGATCTTTGCTGTACTTGGGCGCGATGCGCAGGACGATCTGTTTGTAACCCGTCGCCAGATGACTTTGCAGCGCCTGGCAGAGGTTGCTGATCTTGCGCGAACGTTCGTCGAGCATGATCGCCTGATGCAGGAAATGCCGCTCCAGATGCTGGCAGACGTAATACACCTCGGGACGCAGCAGCTCGAGCAGTTGCAGGCGATTGTCGCTGGGGGTGAGCAACTGGTTGAGTTCGCCCAGGCCTTGATACAACTGGCGGGCGGTTTCGCCGATATTGGCCTTGGGCAGGCCGGCGATCCAGCGCTTGAGGTCGCGCGGGGTGGCTTCGCAAAACGACAGGCGCGGCTGACTCGGGGTCGGCGCACGTAGCTGTGGGGAGGATATGGTTTGGCTCATGCCAAAAACCATAGCAGCAAATAAGCGAGCGGGTGTTCTGCCTCAACGCTTCGTCATTGATGATGCACACATAACAACGTGTAGGAGCTGCCGCAGGCTGCGATCTTTTGATCTTGATCGTTCCCACGCTCTGCGTGGGAACGCAGCCGTGGACGCTCCGCGTCCAAAGATCAAAAGATCGCAGCCTTCGGCAGCTCCTACAGAGGTATCGAACGTCAGGGGAATCCATGACGGTCGATGCGTACTCAGGCGTTTGGCAGTGCCAGGCCTTGGCCCATCTGCACCGGCGAGCCGGCTGCCAGTTCTTCAGCCCACTTCACTTGATCCGGCCCGAACAGCACGATCGCGGTAGAACCCAGCTTGAAGCGACCCAGTTCGGCACCTTTTTCCAGATGGATCGGCGCACGCGCAGCTTCGTCGTAGCGGAAGGTTTTCAGCTCGCGCTTCGGCGGCGTGACCAGACCGGCCCACACGGTTTCGATCGAAGCGACGATCATCGCGCCCACCAGCACCACGGCCATCGGCCCGCGCTCGGTGTCGAAAATGCACGCCACACGCTCGTTGCGAGCGAACAGCTCCGGCACGTTTTCGGCGGTGGTCTGGTTGACCGAGAAGATGCGGCCCGGGATGTAGACCATTTCGCGCAGTGTGCCGGCCAGCGGCATGTGCACGCGGTGGTAGTCCTTTGGCGACAGGTAAATGGTGGCGAAGTCGCCGCCCATGAACGGTGCCGCGTTGGCCGCATCACCGCCGAGCAGTTCCAGCACGCTGAAGCTGTGGCCCTTGGCCTGGAACACGCGACCGTGTTCGATCGGGCCGAGCTGGCTGACCGCACCGTCGGCGGGGCTGAGGATCGCGCCCGGGGTTTCGTCCAGTGGACGCGCGCCGTCTTTCAGGGCACGGGTGAAGAAGGCGTTGAAGTGCTCGTAAGCGGTCAGGTCCTCGACCAGCGCTTGCGACATGTCCACCTGATAACGCTTGGCGAACCACTGGGTGAACGCATTCTTGAACCAGCGCACGCGGCACTCGGCAACGCAGCCGGCCAGGCGCGACAGCAGGTGATGAGGCAGCAGGTACTGGCTGAGGATAAACAGACGCTCTTTCATTAGTTGTCCTTAAAAACCTTAAATCTCGACTGGCGTGTCAGGGTGGTTGCCCCATTCGCCCCAGGAACCGGCGTAGCCCTTGACCCGCGGATAACCGAGGGATTTGGCCACCAGATAAGTGAAGCCCGACCGGTGATGGGTCTGGCAGTGGGTAATGATTTCTTTGTCCTTGGTGATCCCGAGGTCTTCGAGGATCTGCGGCATGTCGCTGCGAATGCGCAACTGACGCGCCTTGTCCATGCCCGCCGTCCATTCGAAGTTGACCGCGCCGGGGATGTGTCCGGCCTTGGCGGCCAGCACTTTCTCGCCGGAGTATTCCAGCGGCCCGCGCGCGTCCCAGATCGCCAGATCGGCGGCGCCGAGACGGCTTTGCAGGTATTCACGGGTCGCGGTCGGCTCTTCGTTCAGGGTCAACGGCAGTGGGCCGCCGGCTGCCGGTGGAATCTGAATCGACATCGGCATGCCATCCGCCAGCCATGCCGGCAGACCACCGTCTATATAGTGGTACTTGTCGTGACCGATCACGTCGAGCAGCCAGATGAAGCGTCCGGCCCAGCCGCCGCCCTCATCGTCGTAAACCACGTAGACCGCGTCCTTGCGATGGCCCAGCTCACCGAACAACGCTTCCAGATCGGCTTTGGCCGGCAGCAGCCCCGGCGCCGGCGGCTGGCCGAGCTGGGTGCGCTTGGGGTCGACAAAGCGCGCGCCGGGGAGATGTCCCTCGCTGTAGCGCGCGGCACTGGTCAGATCCACCAGAATCAGCTCTTCAGACTCAAGCCGAGGCAGCAGGTCGCTCGGTTCGATGACGAGCGGCAAGCCAGAGAAGTCAGACATGCGAGGTCTCCAGAGCACAAAGGGGGGAATTGTAGCGCAGCCTCATCGGCCGCGGCTGCTAAAGCTGTGCAGGGCTTTTTCGATGCACTGCGCGGTTTTGCCAAAGGCTTGCACGGTGATGTCGGCGAACGGCCCGCCGCCCTGATCGGCGACCACAATCATGATCACCCGGCCATTGTTGACCAGTGAACGCAGAAACAAGTGCTCGCCACGAAACAGTGTGCGCAGGCCCGGCGGCAGCAGGGCGGAGAACTGCGCGTTGTTCTCCGGGGTTATCCGCACCTGCGCCTGTTGCGCCAGCAGCCGTTGCAGGACGCTGCTCTGGCTGACGACAAAATTCAGCGCCGCCGCTTCTTTCGGCAGGCCAGCGGTTTGATTCACGCGCAGATTGGACTGCGTGCGGTCAGCCATCAGGATCATCACTCGACGCATGCCGCTGGCAATCAGCGCATCGCGGGCGGCGACGGTCAGGCTCATGGCATTGGTGAAGCGGCTCGGTTCGGCGAGCAGTTCGGCGCATTGGCGGCGCCATTGGCCGAGGTCTTCAGCGCTCGGCGCCGCTGCGGGCAACATGCCTGCCGGCAAACGGTGCGTGCCCCACGGCCACAGCAGCGAAACCGCCGGGTGCCAGAGATCCGGCATCGCATGCTGACGCGCACTGTTGGCCGCCTGCTGGTGCAGTTGTTGCTGCACGTCATCCATCGAGATTTGCAGATAAAGGCTGGTCAGGTACTGCCAGCGTTCACTGTGCGGACTGTCCCAGGCCTGTTGCGCCGAGAGCGCCAGACCGTTGGCCAGCAGCACAGTGTTGGCCGGCTGGTTGAGCCAGCGGCGCAAGGTCGGATCGTCATCCAGGCGATTCTGCTGGCGCAGCGGATGTTCGCTGTCGCGGGCGATGCGCAGCACTTTCACCAATTCACGCTGTTCGCTGAGCAGCAATTTATAGCCTTGTTGCACCCAGATCGGTAGATGCCAGACCGCAACCAGCGCTTCAGCGATCCGCAGCAGGCGCACGCCGAATAATTGCTTCTCGACCACGCGTGCCGATTCACCCTTGTGGATAACCCGCAGCTCCCACTCTTCGAGCAACTGTGGATAAGTGAGCGCCAGTGGCCACAGCGGCGACAGAAACAGCAGGCTGCCCCAATGAATGTCCTGCCACAGCCGCGCCAGGCGACTGGCGAAAAAACCGTTGGCCTGTTGCGTCGCGTGCTGGCTGATCATCTGTAACTGGCGCAGAGCCTTGGGGATCTGCATTTGCGGTTCGGCGGGCAGGCGCGCGAGCAATTCTTCGGTGCGGGCGAGGCCCAGGCGATTGATCGCCACCTCAAGATTTTCCGCTGGCGTGGCCATGGTGCCGTGGGTGTGACGATTGGCCTCACGGATGATGCTCAAGGCCAGCGCCGGGCTGTCTTGCATCAGGTCGGCAATGTCGCGCAGCGAGCTGCGATTGTCGCGGATCGCCCGGCAGACTTTATCGTGAGCCTCTTGCGGCACGGGCAGGCGGACGCTGTCGAGCAGTTTGACCCAGCCTTCGAGGGTGGTTGGTTTTACGTGTGGGACGTTCGTTTCATTAGCCATGTCTGGACGGGATCTTCACTGACTGTAGACGCGCCCGGCATGGGCTAAATTGGCTTTTCGCCTGAACTGGCTATAGTCTGGCGCAGTTTTGCCGATAAGTAGAAGAAGAGATTTTTTAACTTCCGAATATGACCTTGAACCCGACTCAGTAAGTACTTTCCTACCTATGGCTAAAATTATCGGCATCATCGTCGTATTCGCGAGCGTGCTCGGCGGATACGTGCTTTCCCACGGCAAGATTGCCGCCCTGATCCAGCCTTTCGAGGTGATGATCATCGGTGGTGCTGCACTCGGTGCATTCCTGCAGGCCAACCCCGGCTACATGACGATGCACGTGCTCAAGAAATCCCTGAGCATGTTCAGTTCGCGCTTTAGCCACACTTTCTATCTGGAAGTGCTCGGCCTGATCTACGAGATCCTCAACAAGAGCCGCCGCGAAGGCATGATGGCCATTGAAGGCGACATCGAAGATGCCGCCGCGAGCCCGATCTTCGCCAAGTACCCGGCCGTGCTCAAAGACGAACGCATGACCGCGTTCATCTGTGATTACCTGCGCATCATGTCGTCCGGCAACATGGCCCCGCACGAGCTGGAAGGCTTGTTCGACATGGAACTGTACAGCCTCAAAGAAGACCTCGAACACCCGTCCCACGCGGTAAACGGCATTGCCGACGCCATGCCCGGTTTCGGTATCGTCGCGGCGGTACTCGGTATCGTGGTGACCATGGCCTCGCTGGGTGAAGGCGACCAGAAGTCCATCGGCCTGCACGTGGGTGCGGCACTGGTGGGTACCTTCTTCGGTATTCTCGCGGCGTACGGTTTCTTCGGCCCGCTGGCGCACTCCCTGGCCCACGATGCCAAGGAAGAGCTGAACGTCTACGAAGCCATCAAGGCCTCGCTGGTGGCTTCGGCTTCCGGCATGCCGCCGTCGCTGGCGGTCGAGTTCGGTCGCAAGGTGCTGTACCCGGCCCACCGTCCAAGCTTTGCCGAGCTGGAACAAGCCGTTCGCGGTCGCTAAGCCATGGAAAATAATCAGCCGATTATCATCAAGCGCGTCAAGCGCATAGCCGGCGGGCATCACGGCGGAGCGTGGAAAATCGCCTTCGCCGACTTCGCCACGGCGATGATGGCGTTCTTCCTGGTGCTGTGGCTGCTGTCCACCGCGACGCCTGAGCAGAAGATCGCCATCGCCGGTTACTTCAAGGACCCGGTCGGCTTCTCCGAAAGCGGCACGCCGTACATTATCGATCTGGGCGGCACGCCGACGCTGGCGCCGGAAAACACCCTCAACCCTGAGGTGAAGTCCCAGCCGCAACCGGACAAGGTCACGGTCGACGCCGAGCAAGTCGAAGGCATGGCCGAAATGGTCGAGAAAGAGCGCCTCGAACTGCTCCTGCAAGAACTGCAGAACAAGGTCGACGAAAACCCGCAGCTGCAGAAATTCAAGGATCAGATCCTCTTCGAGATCACGCCGAACGGCTTGCGCATCCAGATCATGGACGCCGAGAACCGGCCGATGTTCGATTCCGGTTCTGCACGCCTGAAGCCGTACTTCGAAGACATTTTGCTGGCCATGGCCGACACCATCAAAGCGGTGCCGAACAAGATCAGCATCAGCGGTCACACCGACGCCAAGCCGTACATCGGCACCGGCGATTTCGGTAACTGGGAACTGTCGGCCAACCGTGCCAACGCCGCTCGTCGTGCGTTAGTCGCTGGTAGCTATCCGGATGCGCAAGTGGCGCGGGTGGTCGGTTATGCCTCGTCGGCGTTGTTCGACCGGGAAAACCCGTTCAACCCGGTCAATCGCCGTATCGACATCGTTGTTTTGACCAAAAAGGCTCAAGCCGCGATCGAAGGTGCGCAAGGTGCCGATCCAGCGAAACCGGCAGATCAAGGTCAAAACGGCGCTGCTCCGGCAACGCCGGTTGATCCAAATGCGCTGCCGGCGGATCAGCAACCGGTGCCTGCGCATGAGTTGCGCGAGCGGTTGAACCTGTTTGATGACGCCGCGCCGAAACCGGCGGAACCGGGGAGTGCGGCGCCAGCGCCGGCCACTCCGCCAGCCACTGCCCCGGCCCCCGCGCCGAAGCAGTGACGCACAAAAAAGCCGACAGCGATGTCGGCTTTTTTGTGGCTGGAATTTCACCTCGCCGATCAATTGCGTAACGTTACGAAATTGATCGGGAGCCAGACAAGTGAGGTCTTAGAACCCCCGCCGAATCCTGCTCTTCAACTGATCATGAAACTGCTCGGCATTCCTCTTGTAAGTCCCCTTCATCGACTCACTCATCGAATCCAGCATCACCGACCGCTTGTTCGTCACTTCCTCGCGATAAGCATCGATAAAGAAATCCAGATCTCTGTCCGTACTCAACTTCGGCCATTTATCCAGATACAACGGCAACTGCGCCGGCCCGGTCTTGAACGAGCAGATCCGTCGGTTGCTGATCGTCGCCTCACCAATCTCGAACGGCACCCACCACGACAAAGCGGTCCTCTCCGACACCACCGCGAGCAAGTGCGTGCATTCGGTGATGTTGCGGGTGATGACGCCGGTGATGTCGTCGGTGGTCTGCGATTCCGGGTCGAGCACATCCAGGTAGGTCTTGATGTTCGCCTGTTTCAGGCGACTGTTGATCGCCATGGCCTGCATACGATCCATGTGGCGGTAGCTGATGAAGACAGGCATCAAAAGTGTCCTTTAATCGCGAGTTCGCGGTAGTAGGCGCCGAGCGCGGTGAGGCGGCAGCCGGTGGAGTGGAGGGCGGCGTAGTACATGTGCTCGGCGTCGACCGGTTCGATCAGGCTGTGGCGATTGCACTTTTGCAGCTGGGCGAAGACCTCGCCGTGCTCGGGGTTGAACGTCGCTTCGGTCGGCTCGTAGCTGGGGTCGAGTGGATAGGTCGATTCGGCTTCGGCAAACCACTCGGGCAGTTTGCGCAGGATCTCTTTGGGGATCAGCGGCGAGACTTCGCGCAGGGAAATGAACTGCGACACGTTGGTCTTGAATACCGGGCGTTGTTCCCACGCGTCGAGGGCGTTGTCGACGAAGGAATAGAGGCTGCCGGGGGTGATCTTGCCGAGGATATTCGCCGCGCCACCGTGCAGAGCCTGCAGCAGTAAACCGGTAAACACGCCGTGTTGCGCACCTTCCATGGCCGGCTCTTCCTTTTTGCACGCGGTGAGAATGGTCATGCCTTCGCCGACCACACTGCTTTCGCTGCGCAAGGCGCGCACCTCGCCGGCGGCGCCGCTTTGGCAGCAATCGAGGATGATCACTTTGTTCTTGATGCGCGTGGCTTTGCTCGCCCAGTTGAGGATGTCGCTGATGCGGATGCCGTCCTTGGCGTTGCGATAATCCTGGGGCAGCAGCATGCCCTCATCATTGTCGGTGTCGAAGCCGCCATGCCCGGCGAAGTACAGCAGCGCGACGTTGCAGTCACCGGAAAACAGCTCGCGGATCTGGTCTTCGAGCATCTCCCGGCCCAGGTAATCCTCCGCCGAGGTCAGCACGACGTTTTTGAAATTGGGGTCGCCGTCGGCGTCGGTTTTCAGCACCGAGGCCATGGCCATGGCGTCATTGCTGCAACCGCTCAGGCGCGAAATATGGGTGTAGTCGTTGATGCCGATAAACAGTCCCTTGCGCATGATCAGGCCGCCGTGTGCAGACGGATCGCGCCGACGATGCTGTTAGTGTTCCACGCGCATTCGGCGTGTGCGGCGTTACGCACCACCGTGGAAATACGCTCGGCGCCGAACGGTTTCACCGCGATGATCACCTTGCCCATGCGCTTGGCGATCTCGATTTCCTTGTTGATCCACTTGCTGTAGGTCGAATACATGCCGGCCATGATCAGAACGGCGGAGCAGGGGCGAATCTTGTTTTCGATGGCTTCTTCGAGCTGCTGGTCGGTCTGTGCGCCCATGATCGGGTTGTGCGTCGGCACCGAGAAATTCTTGTAGGTGAAGTCGGGGTGGGCACTGAGCAGGCGCACCAGATTGTCGTGGGCGTGGGAGTAGTTCCACGAGTGGCTGATGAACAAATGGTAGGTTTGCATGGGGGTTCCTCTGGGGCGCGAACGTGCGACGAGGAACTCAATGTAGGCCCATGAAATGAGCCTACAAGGCTTGGGCGGAGAAAGAGAAATGTCCTGCAAACAGGCGTGCAGAAGTCCTACAGAAAAACCTGATGTTTAAAAGCGGTAGGGAGGTGTCAGGTGAAAACCGACATCCGGCAGCCCTTGGGCAAAGGGCTGCCGGTACGACTGTTTAATAGCCGTTTTCAGGCAAGCTGGCGATGATCGAGCGGTAGCTGTTCATGCGTTGTTGCTGCACGCGGCCATCTTCCAGCGCCTTGAGCAGCGCACAGCCCGGTTCACGGTCGTGTTTGCAGTCGCGGAAACGGCAAGTGCCGAGCAAATCATTGAACTCGATAAAACCGGCTTCAACGTCGGCGCGGCTGACGTGGCCGAGGCCGAATTCGCGAATACCCGGGGAGTCGATCAGTTCGCCGCCGCCTGGGAAGTGGAACAACCGCGCGGTAGTCGTCGTGTGCGTACCCTGACCGGACAGCTCGGACAACGGCCCGACACGGGTTTCCACTTCAGGCAGCAAGCTGTTGACCAGCGACGACTTGCCGACACCGGACTGACCGACGAACACGCTGATGCGCCCGTCGAGCTGCTTTTGCAGTTGTTCCATGCCGTCACCGTGGTGCGCCGACACTTCCAGCACCGGATAACCGAGCGTGCGGTACACCGCCAGCAGCGCGTTGAGCGCCGGTGCGTTCTGCTCGTCGATCAGGTCGAACTTGTTCAGCAGCAACAACGGGCGGATGCCTGCGTGTTCGGCGGCTACGAGATAACGGTCGATCAGGTTGGCATGCGGCTCGGGCAGCGGCGCGAAGACGATGACGATCATGTCGACGTTGGCGGCGACCGGCTTCAACTGGCCACGGCTGTCCGGACGGCACAGCTCGGTGGTACGCGGCAATTGCGCGACGATCACACCGATGCCCTGATTGCCGGCGCGCCAGACGACGGTGTCGCCGGTCACCAGCGCCGGCAGGTTGGCGCGCAAGTGACAGCGGAAAACCTGGCCAGCCTGTTCGCCGTCAATGGCCTCGACCTCGACCTGCACACCGAAGTGAGCGATCACCAGACCGGTTTGTTCCGGGCCCAGGTCGCCGCCCTCAAGGGCTTCGACAGCCGAGGACTCGCGTTTGGCGGCGCGTGCGGCGCGTTCGCCCTGAATCTTTTCGATGCGCCAGTTTTGACGACGATTGAGTTGGCGTTTGGCCATGGGTGTTCCGTCTGAAGAATGCAGCGATTAGGTAAAACGGCCGCGAGTTTAGCACGCCCGGCAAGCTGCCTAGGCTAAACTGCGCAGCATTGCCTAGGAGCCCCATTATGCAAAACCCGCAGAACCTGATCTGGATCGACCTGGAAATGACCGGTCTGGATCCGGACAACGACGTCATCATCGAAATGGCCACCATCGTCACCGACAGTGACCTCAACACCCTGGCCGAAGGCCCGGTGATCGCCATTCATCACAGCGATGAAGTGCTCGCCCGCATGGACGAGTGGAACACCCGCACCCACGGCAACTCCGGCCTGACCCAGCGCGTGCGCGACAGCCGCATCAGCATGGCCGAAGCCGAAGCCGAGACCATCGCCTTCCTCGAGAAATGGGTACCGAAAGGCAAGTCGCCGATCTGCGGCAACAGCATCTGCCAGGATCGCCGCTTCCTGTATACCCACATGAAAGGGCTGGAAAGCTACTTCCACTACCGCAACCTCGACGTCTCGACGCTCAAGGAACTGGCGGCACGCTGGGCACCGGACGTGCGCGACAGCTTCAAAAAGGGCAGCACGCATTTGGCGCTGGACGATATTCGCGAATCGATCGCCGAGCTACAGCACTACCGCAAGCACTTCATCAAATTCTGATGCGATCCCGGTAGGAGCTGCCGAAGGCTGCGATCTTTTGATCTTGATTTTCAGGTTCAAAACAAAGATCAAAAGATCGCAGCCTTCGGCAGCTCCTACAGGGTTTTGTGTTTGCTGTGGCGCCCTCTTTTGGTGCCGCGCCGAAATGGCTAGACTGCGCGCCTTCCTGCCTGGATCGCCACCATGTTGCTGATGCTCTATTTGATTGCCATCACCGCTGAAGCCATGACCGGCGCGCTGTCTGCCGGCCGTCGTGGCATGGACTGGTTTGGCGTGGTGCTGATCGCCTGCGTCACGGCGTTGGGCGGCGGTTCGGTGCGTGACGTGCTGCTCGGGCACTACCCGCTGACGTGGGTCAAACACCCGGAATACCTGGTGCTGACCTCGGTGGCGGCGATGTTCACCGTATTTACCGCGCGCTGGATGCGTCACCTGCGCTCACTGTTTCTGGTGCTCGACGCCGTCGGCCTGGTGGCCTTCACCCTGATCGGCTGCATGACCGCACTGGAAATGGGCCACGGCATGTTGGTCGCCTCGGTTAGCGGCGTGATCACCGGCGTCTTCGGCGGCATCCTGCGTGACATCTTCTGCAACGACATCCCGTTGATCTTCCGCCGAGAACTCTACGCCAGCGTCTCGTTCGCGGCGGCGTGGTGCTACATGCTTTGCCTGTATCTGAACGTGCCGGGCGAGCAGGCGATCCTCATTACTCTGTTCGGCGGCTTCCTGCTGCGCTTGCTGGCGATCCGCTTCCACTGGGAAATGCCCAAGTTCGTTTACAACGATCAACCGTAACGCGATATTCCATGTAGGAGCTGCCGAAGGCTGCGATCTTTTGACGTTCAAGATCAAAAGATCGCAGCCTGCGGCAGCTCCTACAGGGGATTATGCGATTCCGTGTTGTTTCAGAGCCCATTCGACGTGTTCTTGTACCAGCTCTGACGGATAGTCCCGCCGCGCCTTCAACGCTTCCAGCACCGGAATGCTCGACGGCGCATTACCGAGCCCTACCGCCAGATTGCGCAACCAGCGCTCATACCCGGCGCGGCGCAGCGGTGAGCCTTCGGTGCTGCTGAGGAATTTATCCTCGTCCCACATAAACAACTCAGCCAGTTCCGCGTTGTCGAGATTGTGCCGTGGCTTGAAGTCGCTTTCGCCGGAAGGTTTGGCGAAGCGGTTCCACGGGCAGACGATCTGGCAGTCGTCGCAGCCGAACACGCGGTTGCCGATCAGCGGGCGCAGGTCTTCAGGAATTGCGTTTTTCAGTTCGATGGTCAGGTACGAAATGCAGCGGCGCGCGTCCAGCACATACGGGCCGACGAACGCGTTGGTCGGGCAAATGTCGAGGCACGCGGTGCAGCGGCCGCAATGTTCAGTGCTGTGCGGCTCATCCACCGGTAACGGCAGATCGACGAACAATTCGCTGAGGAAGAAATAACTGCCAGCCTTGCGATTCAATACCAAGGTGTTTTTACCGATCCAGCCCAGTCCAGCCTGTTCGGCGATGGCTTTTTCCAGCACCGGCGCGCTGTCGACAAAGGCACGGAAACCGAACGGACCGATCTCGGATTGAATCTTGTCGGCCAATTGTTGAACGCGTTTACGGATCAATTTGTGGTAATCGCGGCCCAAGGCATAACGCGAGACGTAGGCTTTTTCCGGTTGGGCCAGGCGTTTGGCCATTTCGGTGTCGCCGGGCAGGTAGTCCATGCGCAGCGAAACCACGCGCAACGTGCCCGGAACCAGTTCTTCCGGGTGCGAACGTTTACTGCCGTGGGCGCCCATGTAGTCCATTTCGCCGTGGTAGCCGGCCTCGAGCCAGCGCGCGAGGTGTTGCTCGTGCTCGGCGAGATCCAGACCGCTGATGCCGACTTGCTGAAAGCCCAGCTCGCGGCCCCAATCCTTGATCGATTGGGCGAGGGCGGGCAGGTCTGTGGTGATGGCGGACATGAGGCGAGAGAAACCGGAGCTGAGATGCGTATAATTCTGCCAGACATCGGAGCCCGAAGACGCATGCCGCACACGAAAGATCAATTACCCGACGCGCTGTATGGCGCCGCACAGGTGCGCGAACTCGATGCACGGCTGATTGCCGCCGGTACACCGGGCTTCGAACTGATGCAGCGCGCTGCGCATGCGACCTGGCGAGCGCTGGTGCGGCAATGGCCGTCGGCGACTGAACTGACGGTGCTGGCCGGGCATGGCAACAATGCCGGTGACGGTTACCTGGTCGCGGCCATGGCCCGGCGAGCCGGGTGGAACGTGCACGTTTTGGCGGTCGGCGATCCGCAGCGCCTGCAGGGCGATGCTGCGCTGGCCCATGCCGAGGCGTTGGCGGAAGGTGTCGCGGTCCAGGGCTGGCAGGCTCAGAGCGAACTGCGCGGGATCATTCTCGATGCATTGCTCGGCACGGGTCTGAGCGGGGATGTGCGCGAGCCTTACGTGTCGGCGATCAAGGCCATCAACGCCAGTGGCCTGCCGGTGACGGCCGTCGATATTCCTTCTGGATTGTGCGCCGACACCGGACACGTGCTCGGTGCCGCCGTGCAGGCTGATCTGACGGTAACCTTCATCGGCCTGAAACTCGGCTTGTTCAACGGGGACGCGGCGGATCACGTCGGCGAATTGCTGTTTAACGATTTGCAGGCCGGCGCCGACATCTATCGTGACATTCCGCTGATCGCCCAACGGCTCACCACGGCTAACCTTCCAAGGTTGGCACCGCGAGCACCGGCTGCGCACAAGGGCCGTTTCGGCCACGTGCTGTTGATCGGTGGCGATCACGGTTTTGGCGGGGCGATTTTACTCAGCACCGAAACGGCCCTGCGCAGCGGCGCGGGCATGGTTTCGCTGGCGACCCGTCCTGAACATGTCCCGGCAGCGTTGACGCGAGTGCCAGAAGCGATGGCGCTCGGGACTTCGTCGGCCAATCAGTTGATGGCTTTGCTGGAGAACGTCTCTGTGCTGGTGGTGGGGCCGGGGTTGGGGCAGGCCAGTTGGGGGCGTGCGTTGTTGTCGGCGGCAGCCAATGCGGCATTGCCGCAAGTGTGGGACGCCGACGCGCTCAACTTGCTTGCGAGTGGTTTCGTTGATCTGCCCAAGGACTGTGTGATCACCCCGCATCCGGGTGAGGCGGCGCGCTTGCTGGGAATCAGCACAGCGCAGGTGCAGGCGGATCGTCCGGCGGCGGCGCTGGCGCTGAGCAAAAAATACTCAGCGGTGGTCGTGCTCAAAGGCGCGGGCAGCCTGATTGCTCATCCCGATGGCCGTCTGGCGTTGTGTCACCAAGGCCATCCCGCCATGGCCACTGCGGGACTCGGTGATGTGTTGGCCGGTTTGACCGGTGCGCTGCTGGCGCAAGGCATGGACGGTTTTGATGCCGCTTGCCTGGCGGTCTGGCTGCACGCCAATGCGGGGATGCAACAAGGCAAATTGGGCCGTGGGCTGGCGGCCAGTGATCTGATTCCAGCCATTCGTCAGTTGTTGGAGGAGCATGCACCGTGTCTGAAGTAACCCTGTACCTGGCCGATGAACAAGCCATGAGCGACTTTGGCGCACGGATCGCCCGCGTGACCCAGGGTCATGGCCTGATCTTCCTTGAAGGCAACCTCGGAATGGGCAAAACCACGCTGTCGCGGGGCATCATTCGTGGGCTCGGTCATGTCGGCGCAGTAAAAAGTCCGACCTTCACCCTGGTTGAGCCCTACGAGATCGGCGACGTCCGCGCCTTCCACTTCGACCTGTATCGACTGGTCGATCCGGAAGAGCTGGAGTTTCTCGGCATCCGCGACTATTTCGAAGACGATGCCCTGTGCCTGATCGAGTGGCCCGATAAAGGTGCAGGCTTTTTGCCAAAGCCTGACCTGACCATTACCATTAGCCCGCAAGACAGCGGGCGTTCGCTGAAAATTTTATCCCAGGGCTCGCGTGGCGAGGCCTGGTGTGCCGCTTTGGCATTGGAATCCAATTAAATGATGGGGTTAGGTATGCGCTTTCGCGCGTTGGTGGCTGCCGTTGGACTGTTGTTGATGGCAGTAACCGTCAACGCTGTGGCCGATTCAAAGGTCAACAGCGTGCGCTTGTGGCGAGCGCCGGATAACACGCGACTGGTCTTCGACCTCAGCGGACCGGTGCAGCACAGCGTCTTCACCCTGACCGCGCCTGACCGGCTGGTGATCGACATCAATGGTGCCACCCTCGGTGCGCCATTGAATGTGCAGACTGCCAACACGCCGATCACCGCGATGCGTTCGGCTCAGCGCACGCCGACCGATCTGCGGGTGGTCATTGACCTGAAGAAAGCCGTCACCCCGAAAAGCTTCTCGCTGGCGCCGAATGGCCAATACGGCAACCGTCTGGTGGTCGATCTGTTCGATAACGCAGCCGATGCCGAACCTGCACCTGCGCCGACACCTTCGGTCGCAACCGTGCCAGCCGTGCCGGTGACCCCGACAGAACCAGCGATCAAGCTGCCGCCAGCCCCGGCCGGCAAGCGCGACATTATTGTGGTGATCGACGCCGGTCACGGTGGCGAAGACCCGGGTGCGTCCGGCTCGCGCGGTCAACGTGAGAAAGATGTGGTGTTGCAGATCGCTCGCGAATTGCAGCGTCAGGTCAACGGCATGAAAGGCTTCCGCGCCGAACTGACCCGTACTGGCGACTACTTCATCCCGTTGCGTGGCCGTACCGAAATCGCCCGCAAGAAGGGCGCTGACCTGTTCGTATCGATTCACGCCGACGCCGCGCCTTCGGCGGCCGCTTTTGGCGCATCGGTATTTGCCCTGTCTGATCGCGGCGCAACCTCGGAGACCGCGCGTTGGCTGGCCGACAGCGAAAACCGTTCCGACTTGATCGGTGGTGCCGGCAACGTCAGCCTCGACGACAAGGACCGCATGCTCGCGGGCGTGCTGCTCGATCTGTCGATGACCGCCTCGCTGACCTCCAGCCTCAACGTCGGCCAGAAAGTCCTGACCAACATCGGTCGCGTCACCCCGCTGCACAAACAGCGTGTGGAGCAGGCCGGGTTCATGGTGCTGAAGTCGCCGGACATTCCGTCGATCCTGGTCGAAACCGGCTTTATCTCCAACGCCAACGAAGCCAACAAGCTCTCGGCCTCGGGCCACCAGCAAGCGCTGGCGCGCTCGATCAGCAGCGGCGTGCGGCAGTTCTTCCAGCAGAATCCGCCACCGGGCACCTACATTGCCTGGCTGCGTGACTCCGGCAAGATCGCCCAAGGCCCGCGTGATCACCGCGTCGGCCCGGGTGAAACCCTGGCGATGATCGGTGTGCGCTATCAGGTGTCGCCGGCCACATTGCGCAGCGCGAACAACCTGAAAAGCGATGAGCTGAAAGTCGGCCAGCACCTGACCATTCCTGGCACCGAACTGGCGTCCAAAGAATGAACGAAGTGCTGAACGCTGCCGCGCGCATCGAACTGCTCAGTCCACGGCTGGCGAACCAGATTGCCGCCGGTGAGGTGGTTGAACGTCCGGCTTCGGTCATCAAGGAGTTGCTGGAAAACAGCCTCGACTCCGGCGCCAAGCGCATCGATGTCGACGTCGAGCAGGGCGGCGTCAAGCTGCTGCGCGTCCGTGATGACGGCAGCGGCATTTCCGCCGATGACTTGCCGCTGGCGCTGGCCCGTCACGCCACCAGCAAGATCCGCAACCTCGAAGACCTCGAACAAGTGATGAGCCTCGGTTTCCGGGGTGAGGCACTGGCGTCGATCAGCTCCGTGGCGCGGCTGACGCTGACCTCGCGTACCCGCGATGCCGAGCAAGCCTGGCAGGTCGAAACCGAAGGCCGTGACATGGCGCCGCGGGTGCAACCGGCCGCGCATCCGGTCGGTACTTCGGTGGAAGTCCGTGACCTGTTCTTCAACACTCCGGCGCGGCGCAAATTCCTCAAGACCGAAAAAACCGAATTCGATCACCTGCAAGAAGTGATCAAGCGTCTGGCGCTGGCGCGTTTTGACGTCGCGTTCCATCTGCGTCACAACGGCAAAACCATCCTCAGCCTGCACGAGGCCCACGATGATGCGGCCCGCGCCCGGCGTGTGGCGGCGATCTGTGGCTCGGGGTTCCTTGAGCAGGCGCTGCCCATCGAGATCGAGCGCAACGGCTTGCATCTGTGGGGCTGGGTCGGTTTGCCGACCTTCAACCGCAGCCAGGCGGATTTGCAGTATTTCTTTGTGAATGGCCGGGCAGTGCGCGACAAACTGGTCGCCCACGCCGTGCGCCAGGCCTATCGCGACGTGCTGTTCAATGGTCGCCACCCGACGTTTGCGTTGTTTTTCGAGGTCGATCCGGCAGCCGTCGACGTCAACGTGCACCCGACCAAACACGAAGTGCGCTTCCGTGACGGGCGCATGGTGCATGACTTTCTGTATGGCACGCTGCATCGCGCATTGGGCGATGTGCGTCCGGAAGATCAACTGGCCGGCTCAGTAACCACCGCCATCGTTCGTCCAAGCGGCCTCGATGCCGGGGAATTCGGCCCGCAAGGTGAAATGCGTCTGGCGGCCAATGCGCTGCTGGAGCAACCGCAGGCGCAACCGGCGTTCAATACCTCGTCCGGCGCCAGTGCCGGCGGCGCTTATCAGTATCAGTACACGCCGCGGCCGCAGTCAGGCATGCCGCCGGCTGCCGAAGCTCAGGCTGCTTATCGCGAATTTTTTGCGCCGTTGCCTGAGGCCAACGCCAACGCGCTGCCCGCCGGTCAGGAAGACATTCCACCGCTTGGTTACGCATTGGCGCAACTCAAGGGCATCTACATTCTGTCCGAGAACGCCCAAGGCCTGGTTTTGGTGGACATGCACGCCGCGCACGAGCGAATCATGTATGAACGCCTGAAAATCGCCATGGCCAGCGAAGGCTTGAGCGGTCAGCCCTTGTTGGTGCCGGAGTCGCTGGCCGTCAGTCAGCGCGAAGCCGATTGTGCTGAAGAGCACGCGGCATGGTTCCAGCGTCTGGGCTTTGAATTGCAGCGTCTGGGCCCGGAAACCCTGGCGATCCGTCAGATTCCGGCCTTGTTGAAGCAGGCTGAAGCCAACCGCCTCGTCGGTGACGTGCTGTCGGACTTGATGGAATACGGCACCAGCGACCGGATTCAGGCACACCTCAACGAATTGCTCGGCACCATGGCCTGCCACGGCGCGATCCGCGCCAACCGGCGCCTGGCCTTGCCGGAAATGAACGGCCTGCTGCGCGACATGGAAAACACAGAGCGCAGCGGTCAATGCAACCATGGCCGACCGACCTGGACCCAACTGGGCCTGGACGATCTGGACAAACTGTTCCTGCGCGGTCGTTGATGAATCAGCTCCCTCCAGCGATTTTTCTGATGGGCCCGACCGCTGCGGGCAAGACCGATCTGGCCATCGAGCTGACCAAGGTGCTGCCGTGCGAGCTGATCAGTGTCGATTCGGCGTTGGTCTATCGCGGCATGGACATCGGTACCGCCAAGCCTTCGA
Source organism: Pseudomonas sp. SM4 (assembly GCF_051913165.1). Taxonomy (NCBI): domain Bacteria; kingdom Pseudomonadati; phylum Pseudomonadota; class Gammaproteobacteria; order Pseudomonadales; family Pseudomonadaceae; genus Pseudomonas; species Pseudomonas sp. SM4. The sequence continues at coordinate 340,219 of NZ_JBODOE010000004.1, forward strand.
AAGAACTGCTGGCCGAATATCCGCACCGTTTGATCGACATCCTCGACCCGGCCGAAGCCTATTCGGCTGCGGATTTCCGTCGCGATGCCCTGCAAGCCATGGCTGAAATCACCGCACGCGGAAAAATTCCGCTGCTGGTCGGCGGCACGATGCTCTATTACAAGGCTTTGGTTGAAGGTCTGGCGGATATGCCAGCGGCCGATGCGGAGATCCGCGCGCAGATCGAAGAAGAAGCTGCACGCCTTGGCTGGCAAGCCTTGCATGATCAATTGGCGATCATCGACCCGGTGTCGGCGGCGCGGATTCACCCGAACGATCCGCAGCGCTTGAGTCGGGCGCTGGAAGTTTATCGGGTCAGCGGTCAGAGCATGACCGCCCTGCGTCAGAAACAATCTGCGCAAAGTACTGAAGCAGCCGCTTCGGGACTGCAACAATTGCCCTATACTGTCGCGAACTTGGCCATTGCCCCGGCAAATCGTCAGGTATTGCACGAGCGCATTAAACAAAGATTCACAAATATGTTGGAACAGGGATTCATCGACGAGGTCGTAGCCCTGCGTAAAAGAAGTGACCTGCATGCCGGGTTGCCGTCTATACGTGCAGTAGGTTACCGCCAAGTCTGGGATTACCTGGATGGCAAGCTGACGTTGGCCGAAATGCAAGAGCGCGGCATCATCGCCACGCGCCAATTGGCCAAACGCCAGTTCACCTGGCTGCGCAGCTGGGAAGATTTACACTGGCTGGACAGTCTTGATTGCGACAATCTGCCACGCGCCTTGAAATACCTTGGGACCATCTCCATATTGAGCTGAGTCCTTGCAATTGCCGTCTATCCTTGGGGGTGTGACGGCCAAAGCCATCTGAATTACCTATTTTTTATTATTGAATCCTTAAAGGAGTGCGGCACATGTCAAAAGGGCATTCGCTACAAGACCCTTACTTGAATACTTTACGTAAAGAGAAAGTTGGGGTTTCCATCTACCTGGTCAACGGTATCAAACTGCAAGGCACGATCGAGTCGTTCGACCAGTTCGTGATCCTGCTGAAAAACACCGTGAGCCAGATGGTTTACAAACACGCTATCTCGACAGTCGTGCCGGTTCGTCCAATTCGTCTGCCTAGCGCAACCGAATCCGAAGCAGGTGACGCTGAGCCAGGTAACGCCTGATAGGAGTCTCCTTTGTTCTTTGAGCGCCACGGTGGTGGTGAACGAGTGATCCTCGTTCACTTGGATGGACAGGACCCTGAGGCGCGCGAAGATCCGCAGGAGTTTCAGGAATTGGCTAATTCGGCGGGCGCCGAGACCGTTGCGTTTTTTAACGTGCCGCGTCATCGGCCAACCGCCAAATTCCTGATCGGCAGCGGCAAGGTCGAGGAGCTGCGCGACCTGGTCAAGGCTGAAGAAGCCGATCTGGTGATTTTCAATCACATCCTCACGCCCAGTCAGGAACGTAACCTCGAACGTGTTTTCGAGTGTCGCGTGATCGACCGTACCGGTCTGATTCTCGATATTTTCGCCCAACGCGCCCGTACCCATGAAGGCAAGCTCCAGGTCGAACTGGCCCAGCTTGACCACATGAGCACGCGCCTGGTTCGTGGCTGGACTCACCTTGAGCGTCAAGGTGGCGGTATCGGCATGCGCGGCCCGGGTGAAACCCAACTCGAAACCGACCGTCGTCTGCTGCGGGTGCGCCTGCGTCAGATCAAGGGCCGGCTGGAGAAAGTGCGCAGCCAGCGCGAGCAATCGCGTCGCGGCCGCTCCCGTGCGGACATTCCTACCGTGTCTCTGGTGGGCTACACCAACGCCGGCAAATCCACGCTCTTCAACAACGTGACGAAATCCGACGTGTACGCGGCCGACCAGTTGTTCGCCACGCTCGATCCGACCCTGCGCCGTCTGGAACTGGACGACCTGGGGCCGATTGTCCTGGCGGACACGGTGGGGTTCATTCGTCACTTGCCGCACAAGCTGGTCGAGGCATTTCGGTCTACGCTCGAAGAGTCGAGCAATTCCGACCTGCTGTTGCACGTGATCGATGCGGCCGAACCGGATCGCATGTTGCAGATCGAGCAGGTGATGCTGGTGCTGGGCGAGATCGGAGCCCAGGACTTGCCGATCCTCGAGGTCTATAACAAACTCGATTTGCTTGAAGGCGTTGAGCCACAAATCCAGCGCGACGAAAACGGCAAGCCCCAGCGGGTCTGGCTGTCGGCGCGTGATGGCAGTGGTCTGGAATTGCTTGAGCAAGCCATCGCCGAGTTACTTGGCAGTGATTTGTTTATCGGTACCTTGCGCTTGCCGCAACGATTCGCGCGACTGCGTGCGCAGTTTTTCGAACTCGGTGCGGTGCAGAAAGAAGAACACGACGAAGAAGGCATCAGTTTGCTGGCCGTTCGTTTGCCCCGTGTCGAGTTGAATCGACTGGTAAGCCGCGAAGGATTGCAGCCGATGGAATTCATCGAGCAACACACTTTGCAATAAAAGCCTGAAGAAGCGGTTGTGCCGTAACGGCAGGCATTCTGTAGCATTGGTCGGCGCGCCGTGGGTGCGTCTTTGCTTTATCAGATGGAGAGCGCTATGGCTTGGAATGAGCCGGGTGGCAACTCGAATAATCAGGATCCTTGGGGTGGCAAGCGCCGCAATAACGGCGACCGCAAGGGGCCACCGGATCTCGACGAGGCCTTCCGAAAGCTGCAGGAAAGCCTGAACGGGTTGTTCGGTGGTGGTAAGAAACGCGGTGATGACGGCGGTGGTTCGGGTCGCAGTGGTGGTGGCTTCGGCGCCCTGCTCGGCATCGGCCTGGTCGTGCTCGCGGCTGTCTGGCTGTACAGCGCGGTGTACGTGGTCGACGAGCAGGAGCAAGCCGTGGTGCTGCGCTTCGGCAAGTACTACGAGACCGTCGGCCCGGGCCTGAACATCTACTTCCCGCCGATCGACAAGAAGTACATGGAAAACGTCACGCGTGAGCGGGCGTACACCAAGCAGGGCCAGATGCTGACCGAAGACGAGAACATCGTCGAAGTACCGCTGACCGTGCAGTACAAGATCAGCAACCTGCAGGATTTCGTGCTGAACGTTGATCAGCCGGAAATCAGCCTGCAGCACGCGACCGACAGCGCCCTGCGCCACGTGGTGGGTTCCACCGCCATGGACCAGGTGCTGACCGAAGGTCGTGAGCTGATGGCCAGCGAAATCAAGGAGCGTCTGCAACGCTTCCTCGATACCTATCGCACCGGTATCACCGTCACTCAGGTCAACGTACAGAGCGCAGCGGCACCGCGTGAAGTGCAAGAAGCCTTCGATGACGTGATCCGCGCCCGTGAAGACGAGCAGCGTTCGCGCAACCAGGCTGAAACCTACGCCAACGGCGTCGTGCCGGAAGCCCGTGGTCAGGCCCAGCGTATCCTTGAGGATGCCAACGGTTACCGCGACGAAACGGTCTCGCGCGCCAAGGGTGAGGCTGATCGCTTCACTAAACTGGTCGCCGAGTATCGCAAGGCACCTGAAGTGACCCGCCAGCGTCTGTACCTGGACACCATGCAGGAAGTCTTCAGCAATACCAGCAAGGTACTCGTGACCGGTAACAAGAACGGCCAGAGCAACCTGCTTTACCTGCCGTTGGACAAAATGATTCAGAACAGTTCGGGCAGCAATGCGCCGGTCACCGGTTCGGCTGCCGCCAGCAACACGGATGTCACGCCGCACGTCACTGACCTGCCGCAGTCGCGCACAAGGGAGACCCGCTGATGAGCAATAAATCGCTGATCGCCCTTATTGTTGGCGTCGTCGTGCTACTGGTTGGCTGGAACTGCTTCTACATCGTCGCTCAGACCGAGCGTGCGGTGCTGCTGCAATTCGGTCGTGTGGTTCAGGCCGATGTTCAGCCGGGCCTGCATGTGAAAGTGCCTTACGTTAACCAGGTGCGTAAATTCGACGCACGGCTGATGACGCTGGATGCACCGACACAGCGCTTCCTGACGCTGGAAAAGAAAGCCGTCATGGTCGATGCCTACGCCAAGTGGCGCGTGAAAGATGCCGAGCGCTTCTACACCGCAACTTCGGGCCTCAAGCAAATCGCCGACGAGCGTCTGTCGCGTCGTCTGGAATCCGGTCTGCGTGACCAGTTCGGCAAGCGCACCCTGCACGAAGTGGTGTCGGGTGAACGTGACGCACTGATGGCTGACATCACTGCCTCGCTGAACAAGATGGCGGAAAAAGAGCTGGGTATCGAAGTGGTCGATGTCCGGGTCAAGGCCATCGATCTGCCGAAAGAAGTCAACCGCAGCGTGTTCGAACGTATGAGCACCGAGCGTGAGCGTGAAGCTCGCGAGCACCGCGCCAAGGGTAACGAACTGGCTGAAGGCATCCGTGCCGACGCCGATCGTCAACGCCGCGTGCTGCTGGCTGAAGCCTATCGTGAATCCGAAGAGATTCGCGGTGACGGTGATGCCCAGGCCGCTGCGATCTACTCCAAGGCCTATGGTCAGGATCAGGAGTTCTACGGTTTCTACCGTAGCCTGCGCGCCTACCGTGAAAGCTTCGCGAATAAATCCGACGTCCTGGTCCTCGACCCAAGCAGCGACTTCTTCCGTTACCTGGAAAAGTCCAAGCCTTGATACGGCGTTGACCTGAATCATTCCGCCCGGCGGCTAAAACCTCGGGCGGGGTGATCCTTTGGGAAAACGTGTGTATGATGCGGCAGCCGGGAAATTCCCGGCTTTTTTGCGTCTGCACGTTTGATTGCTGTTTTTTGTTGCAGGCATCGGGTTGAATGGCCCGAGAGTATTTCGAGGAAAGTGATGGGCGAAGCCGGTAACAGGCCTTTCGCCGCGTCGTTCATGCGCGTGCGTTTTGAACGGATCGGTCATTTTCTGCTTCACTCAAGGCTCGCCCGCAGGCTGGCCGCCCGGATCAAAGGGGAATGGCGTAATGGCAACGGTAGACCGCTGGCTGCTGCCAGATGGCATCGAAGAAGTACTGCCACCGGAAGCGGCGCGCATTGAAGTCGCGCGTCGTCAGGTGTTGGATCTGTTCCAGAGCTGGGGTTACGAGTTTGTCGTGACTCCCCATATCGAGTACCTGGAATCCCTGCTGACCGGCGCGGGCCAGGACCTGGATCTGCGTACCTTCAAGGTCATCGACCCGCAATCGGGCCGGCAGATGGGTTTCCGTGCCGACATCACGCCGCAAGTGGCGCGCATTGATGCGCACACCCTGCGTCGCGAAGGCCCGAGCCGTCTGTGCTACGCCGGCAGCGTGCTGCATGCGCAGCCGCGGGCATTGTCGTCCTCGCGCAGCCCGATCCAGTTGGGCGCCGAGCTTTACGGCGACGCCAGCCCGAGCAGCGACGTTGAAGTGATCAGCCTGATGCTGGCCATGTTGCAACTGGCCGACGTGCCGGATGTGCACATGGATCTGGGGCATGTCGGCATTTACCGTGGTCTGGCGCGTGCCGCCGGTCTGTCTGGTGAAGTCGAACAGCAGTTGTTCGATGCCCTGCAACGCAAGGCCATCGACGAGGTCATTACCTTGACCGAAGGCCTGCCGGCCGATCTGTCCGGCATGTTGCGTGCGCTGGTTGATCTGTGCGGCGGCCGTGAAGTGTTGAGCGCTGCGCGCGAGCGTCTGGCCAATGCGCCGGCGCCGGTGCTGGCGGCACTGGAAGATTTGCTGGCGATCGCCGAGCGTCTGTCGGCGCGTTTCCCGGAGCTGCCGCTGTATTTTGATCTGGGCGAGTTGCGTGGCTACCACTACCACACCGGTGTGGTGTTCGCGGTGTTCGTGCCGGGCGTTGGCCAGTCCATCGCTCAGGGCGGTCGCTACGACGACATCGGCGCGGATTTTGGCCGCGCCCGTCCGGCGACAGGCTTCTCCACCGATTTGAAAACCCTGGTGACCCTGGGGCGTGCTGAGATCGAGCTACCGTCTGGCGGTATCTGGATGCCTGACAGTACGGATGCGGCACTCTGGCAGCAGGTTTGCCAGTTGCGCAGTGAGGGTCAGCGTGTCGTTCAGGCTTTGCCTGGGCAACCTTTGGCCGCCGCCCGTGATGCGGACTGCGACCGGCAATTGATTCAGCAGAACGGGCTTTGGCAAGTTTCGCCACTGGCTTCTTGAGTTTTCCTGCCGGCCATCGCCGGCACCAAGTTTGCGCGAATGAGGACAAGTGTTATGGGTAAGAATGTCGTAGTCCTGGGCACCCAATGGGGTGATGAGGGCAAAGGCAAGATCGTTGATCTGCTGACCGAACATGCTGCCGCCGTAGTGCGCTACCAAGGTGGCCACAACGCTGGTCACACATTGGTGATCGACGGCGAAAAAACCGTCCTGCACCTGATCCCGTCGGGCGTGCTGCGCGAAGGCGTGCAGTGCCTGATCGGCAACGGCGTGGTGGTTGCACCTGACGCCCTGCTGCGCGAGATCACCAAGCTGGAAGAGAAAGGCGTACCGGTGCGCGAGCGTCTGCGTATCAGCCCGTCCTGCCCGCTGATCCTGTCCTTCCACGTAGCGCTGGACCAGGCTCGTGAAAAGGCTCGTGGCGAGCTGAAGATCGGTACAACCGGTCGCGGCATCGGCCCGGCTTACGAAGACAAGGTCGCTCGTCGTGGCCTGCGTGTCGGCGACCTGCTGAACATGCCGCGCTTTGAAGACAAGCTGCGTGAACTGGTGGATTACCACAACTTCATGCTGGTCGGTTACTACAAAGAGCCGGCCATCGAGTTCGAAAAGACCCTGGCCGAGTGCAAGGAATACGCTGAGCTGCTCAAGCCGCTGATGCTCGACGTCACTGCCGAGCTGCACGACCTGCGTCGCGCCGGCAAGGACATCATGTTCGAAGGCGCCCAGGGTTCGTTGCTCGACATCGACCACGGTACCTACCCGTACGTGACCAGCTCCAACACCACCGCTGGTGGCGTGGCGACCGGTTCGGGCGTTGGCCCGATGTTCCTGGACTACATCCTGGGCATCACCAAGGCTTACACCACTCGCGTCGGTTCGGGCCCGTTCCCGACTGAGCTGTTCGACGACGTCGGTGCACACCTCGCCAAGCAAGGTCACGAGTTCGGTGCTACCACCGGCCGTGCCCGTCGTTGCGGCTGGTTCGACGCCGTTATCCTGCGTCGCGCGATCGATGTGAACAGCATCTCGGGCATCTGCCTGACCAAGCTGGACGTACTCGACGGCCTGGAAACCATCAACATCTGCGTCGGCTACAAAGACGCGCAAGGCAACGCCGTTGCTCCGACCGACGCTGACAGCTACGTAGGCCTGCAGCCTGTGTACGAAGAAGTGCCGGGCTGGACCGAATCGACCGTGGGCGCCAAGACCCTGGAAGAGCTGCCAGCTAACGCTCGTGCCTACATCAAACGCGTCGAAGAGTTGATCGGCGCACCGATCGACATTATTTCGACGGGCCCGGACCGCAACGAAACCATCGTTCTGCGCCATCCGTTCGCTTGATAAGTCGTTGATGTAAAAAACAAAGGCCCCTTAATCGGGGCCTTTGTCGTTTATGCCTGTTGGACGGCATGACCTTTGCTGTGAATCTTCCTACAAGAGTGCCATCAAATTAATGGCGTCAGAAGTAGAGGTATTCACAGTGTCGGCCGTTCTCTCACTGTTACAAAGCCGTTTGTTGCGCCCGGTATTCGTTACCCTTGGTATCGCTCTTTTGGTGCAAGTGCTGGTGGCCGTCGCCCTGACACGGAGCACCGTCACGGCGCTGGAAGCAGATTTGGCTGTGCGCCTCGGCGCCGACAGCCAGAAACTCTCGGGCGAACTGGAGCAGGCGGGGCGTGAAGTCACGTCGAGCCTCGACGCCCTGTCCGCCAGCACCCGCCAGCGTCTGACTGCCGGTCTGTCCTCGCGGCTGAAGGACGAGCAGGCGCAACTGCGTACGACATTGGAAAAGGATCTGAAGGATTCGGCCAATGACATGGCGCAGTTGCTGGCCTCCGTCGCGCCGCGCGCCATGTGGGACAGCGACGTGCCGACCCTGTCTGAATTCGCCCGCCGGGCCCAGCGCAATCCCAATGTGCTGTTCGTGGTCTACGACGACGCCACCGGCCAGCACTTGACCCGTTATCTCAATCGCGAAAACCCGATCAACAAGGCCTTGCTGGAAAAAGGTCAGGGCGAGCGTGCGCTGGATAAAGTGCTGGATGCGGCGAAAAACGATCCGTCGGTCTACTACCTCGAAGCCTCGATCAACCCCAATGGCGTGGAAATCGGCAAGGTGCTGATGGGCGTTTCCACGGCCTCGGTGGAAACTGATCTGGCAGCGCTGGACAAACGTTTCTCGGCGCTGATCGCCAGCAGCGATCAACTGGTCGGCGACAGCCTCAAAGGCGCTGCAGCGGACAGCGCCACGGCGATGCAAGCGCGTCTGCAATCGGCGCAATCCACCGCCGCCGAGATGAAGGCCAATACCGCGAGCACGGTGCAAGAAGCAGCGGCGACCCTGCGCTGGAGAATCGGCTTGGGCCTGGCGCTGGTTGGCTGCGGTGTGCTGCTGTTGTTGGCTGTGGTGTTGGGCCATCGCGTGGTCAATCGCCTGAAGATGCTCAATGCCGCGATGGATGACCTGGCGGCGGGCGAGGGTGATCTGACCAAGCGTGTGCAGATCAACAGCAAGGACGAAATCGGCGACATGGCCGCGGCGGTCAATCGCTTTGTGGATAAGTTGCAGCCGATCGTGCGCGAGGCGGGCGATGTCGCGCAGCGCACCGGCGTCGAAATTGGCGCAATGACTTTGCGCAATGCCGGTGCCGATGCGGCGGCCGGGATGCAGCGTGACGAAGTGGCGGAAAGCCTGCGCGCGCTGTCGCAAATGGCTGATGAGGCGCAATCGGAAAGCCATGCCATGCAAGCGGCGCTGAAGCAGGTGGTGGATATTCGTCAGGCCACGGATGAAAACACTCGCACCTCCGCCAAGGTCGGCAGCCTGATCGAGGCGCTCGCGGGGCAGGTTGATACCGGGGCGAAAGTCATTGAGCGACTGGCGCAGCAGAGTGAGCAGATCGAAGTGGTGCTGACGGTGATCCACGGGATTGCCGAGCAGACCAATCTGCTAGCGCTGAACGCTGCGATCGAAGCGGCGCGCGCTGGCGAAACCGGGCGTGGTTTTGCCGTGGTAGCGGACGAGGTTCGGGCGCTGGCGAGCAAGACGCAAAGTTCTACCGGCGATATTCAGGCGCACATCGTCGCGTTGCAGCAGGGCGCGCGTGAGGCGGTCGAGGCGATCGGTCAGGCCGGGCGTCAGGCCAGCGAAGGTTTGCTGGTGTTGCGTGACAGCGCGCGGTTGCAGCAATCGGTGCAGACGTCGGTCGAGCAGGTGCACGCGGCGATTGGCCTGGCGACGCAGGCTGCAGCGCATCAGGCGCAGGGTGCGCAGGCGGTGCGCGGGCGAGTCGAGACGATTCATGCGCAGGCCGAGAAGGCGGCGCAGGCGGTCGTGGAAACCACGGCGAGTGGCAAGGTGTTGGATGGTTTGGCTGCACAGCTGAAAGCCAGTCTGGGGCAGTTCAGGGCTTAAGATCAAAAGATCGCAGCCTGCGGCAGCTCCTACATTAATCCCATGTAGGAGCTGCCGCAGGCTGCGATCTTTTAGCGGCTCAGATACATCCGCGTCGTCAACAGATAAACCGGTAACCCGGACACCAAAATCAACAACGCCGCATAAGGCGCCGCCGCCGCAAACTCGACATTCGCGGTATGCGCCCACACCTCGGTCGCCAGCGTATTAAGCCCGGTCGGACTCAACAGCAACGTCGCCGTCAATTCCTTCATCGCATCGAGAAACACCAGCGCAAACGCCGCGCCCAATGCCGGGAAGATGATCGGCAGCGTCACTCGGCAAAACGCTGTGAACGACGAAGCGCCCAGCGTGCGTGCAGCCTCTTCAAGCTGCGGCGCAGCCTTGTTCAGTGCAGTACGAATCGGTGCTTGAGCCAGCGGTAAAAACAACAGCGCATAAGCAATTAGCAACAACCCCGAAGTCTGATACAGCGCCGGCACGTAATGCAGGGCGAAATACACCAGCGTCAGCGCAATCACCAAGCCCGGCAGCGCATGCAACAGGTACGGCAGACGCTCAGCCCAAATCGCTAATTGGCCTTTGTAACGTACCACCAGCAAACCCACCGGCACTGCCAGCACCAGACACAGCGCCGCGCCGCCCAGCGACAACGCCAGCGACGACAGCAATGCTTCGGTGATCGCCGCTACCGGAAAGGCTGCCGACGAACCCACCGCCAGCCAGTACGCCAGCATCCCCAGCGGAATCCCGCTGCCGACAATCGCCAGCGCCAGACAATACAACTGACCCAGCGAAGCCCAGCGCCCCAATCGAACCTGTTCAGCCTGACGCGCCGCGCCTTGGCCGGTGCGCACATGCCGGCCTTTGCCGCGCACACGCAGCTCCAGCCACAACAACACCAGGCACAGCGCCAGCAGCACCGCAGAAAGCATCGCCGCGTTGGCGTTACTGAATTCCAGTTCGAACTGTTGATAGATCGCCGTGGTGAAGGTTTGCAGGCCGATGATCGACAGCGCGCCGAATTCCACCAGCATGTGCAAAGCAATCAACAGCGAACCGGCCAACAACGACGGCCAAAGCAGCGGCAGGGTGACGCGGAAAAACACCCCCCAGCGATTCTGCCCCAGCGTGCGGGCAGACTCTTCAAGCGACGGATCAAGATTGCGCAGGGTTGCCGCTACCGGCAGAAAGATCAGCGGGTATTTCGACAGGCTCATCACCAGAATCGCCCCGCCCAGCCCTTCGAACTGCGCGCTCAGCGAAACCCAGGTGAAACTGCTGACAAATGCCGGCACTGCGAACGGAAGGCACAGAATCACGCCCCATAGACGCCGGCCCGGCAAATTGCTGCGCTCCAGCAGCCAAGCCAGCGACAGACCAATCACGCCGCAGGTGAGGGTTACGCCAACCATCAATGCCAAGGTATTGCGTAGCAGGCCGAACACATACGGGCGCCACAACAAATGCAGAGCCTCGGCCCAGCCGGCCTGCCAGGCTTTCAGTCCAACGTAGGCGAGCGGCAAAAGGCTTAGCACCACCAGCAGCAACACCGGCAGTACCAGCCAGATCGACGGCCGCTTGCGCTTTGGTACGTAACCCCCGCGCGCGGCGGGGGCGGATAACGATGCGGCCATCAGTTCAAGCCAACTTCACGTTCCAGTTCCAGCGCTTCTTCGGCATTGCCCAGGTCGGCCGGCGTTACGTTCGGTGCTTCCAGTTCGCTGAACGGCTTGAGCCCGCGATCCGATTCCATGCCTTTGTGCAGCGGGTATTCGGCGGTGGTCTGAGTGATCACGCGCTGACCTTCTTCGCTGGCCATGTAGGCAAGAAATTGCTGGGCTTCTTTTGGATGTTTGCTGGATTTCAGCACGGCAGCACTGGATACGGTGATCAAACCACCGACGTCGCCGCCAGTGAAGTAATGCAGTTTCGAGTCGAGTTTGCCTTTCTCGCGTTGCAGGGCGAACCAGTAGTAGTTGTTCACCAGCACGGTAGCGACTTCGCCGTTTTCCACGGCTTTGAGGGCGACCATGTTGTTGCTGTAGGTCTTGCCGAACGCGCGCAGGCCCGTCAGCCATTCTTCGGCGGCGTCGCGACCGTGCATCTTGATGATGGCTACGGCCTGTTCCTGGAATGCGCCGCTGGTCGGTACGAAGCCGACTTTGCCTTGCCACTGCGGATCAGAGAATTCCATCACCGATTTCGGCAAGTCTTTTTCATCGACCAGTTTCGGGTTGTAGGCAACCACGCGAACGCGCGCCGTCACGCCGATCCAGGTGCCGTTGCCGGCGACGTATTTTTCCGGAAGCACAGCCAAAGTGGCGTCATCGGTTTTTGCCAGCAGGCCGAGTTCGCCGAGATTGTTCAGTGGCGGCGATTCTTCGGTGTAGATCACGTCGGCGGGGGAGCGGTCGCCCTCTTCGATGACCTGGCTGGCGAGCTGGTTGCTGCTGCCTTTGCGGACATTGACGTGAATGCCGGTCTTGGCTTCGAAGGCTTTGGCGATCGCGTCGCCGACTTCCTTGTGCTGGCCGTTATAGAGAGTCAGGGAAACCGCATCGGCAGCCTGGGTGAGGGGAGTGGCGAGCGCCAGGCCGAGGAGGGTGAAGGTCAGGCCTCGGCGCAGGGTATTTCGAAACGTCATTCGCAGGGTTCCTCACTGTCGCATTGCAAAAACTTGCAACAATGATAAACGATATTGTTTCTCAAGTGCGCCTTGCGAGAGGCTGCCAGCTCTGATACGGCGTCTGCTTTGAACCGTAGGAGCTGCCGAAGGCTGCGATCTTTTGATCTTGCTCTTTGGAAAAACAAGATCAAAAGATCGCAGCCTTCGGCAGCTCCTACATGGAGATATCAGGATTTCGGGAGGGCAGAAACGCAAAAACCCGCTTTCGCGGGTTTTTGTGAAATCCATGGTCGTAACCTTGGATTTGAATTGGTGCCCAGAAGAAGACTCGAACTTCCACGACCTTGCGGTCACCAGCACCTGAAGCTGGCGTGTCTACCAATTTCACCATCTGGGCAATCATCGCTAGCGTTGCCGCTGTTGATGTGGCGCACTATACGGAGCGTCTTTTGATCTGTAAACCCCTGATTTAATTTTAATAAATCAGTTTTAAGAAAACCTGGGCTTAGAATGCAAAAAACCCGCTTTCGCGGGTTTTTGTGTGAGCCTTGAAACTGATCTAGTCTCAATCTCGAAATTGGTGCCCAGAAGAAGACTCGAACTTCCACGACCGTAAGGTCACCAGCACCTGAAGCTGGCGTGTCTACCAATTTCACCATCTGGGCAGTATCGGCAACGCTTGTGCGTCGTCGATGGCGCGCACTATACGGAGCGTCTTTTTAACTGTAAACCCCTCTCAGCAAAAAACATGATTTTTTTTACCGGCGGTGTTCAAAACGGCTTCCAAGTGACGCTGCAGGCCCTGATATGGGCCTTATAGAGTCGGAAATTTCCCGTTTCATGGCGCCTATGCCAAACTAACCCGCATATAGACAAGGTGAAAACTCTCTAATGGCCGATTGGCAGTCCCTCGATCCCGAGGCCGCTCGTGAAGCGGAAAAATATGAAAACCCTATTCCTAGCCGCGAACTGATCCTGGCGCACCTCGCCGATCGGGGTTCGCCTGCTGCCCGCGAGCAACTGGTCGAAGAGTTCGGTCTGACCACCGAAGACCAGATCGAAGCCCTGCGCCGCCGTCTGCGCGCCATGGAGCGCGACGCACAACTGATCTACACCCGTCGTGGCACCTACGCGCCGGTCGACAAGCTTGACCTGATCCTCGGTCGCATCAGCGGTCACCGTGACGGTTTCGGCTTCCTGGTGCCGGACGACGGCAGCGATGACCTGTTCATGAGCCCGGCGCAAATGCGTCTGGTGTTCGACGGTGACCGTGCGCTGGCCCGTGTTTCCGGTCTTGACCGTCGTGGTCGCCGCGAAGGCGTTATCGTCGAAGTCGTGTCGCGTGCTCACGAAACCATCGTCGGTCGCTACTTTGAAGAAGGCGGCATCGGTTTCGTCGTTGCCGACAACCCGAAGATCCAGCAAGAAGTGCTGGTCACGCCGGGTCGCAACGCCAACGCGCAGATCGGTCAGTTCGTCGAGGTGAAAATCACCCACTGGCCGACGCCGCGCTTCCAGCCGCAAGGCGACGTGGTCGAAGTGGTCGGCAACTACATGGCGCCGGGCATGGAAATCGATGTCGCCCTGCGCACCTACGACATTCCGCACGTCTGGCCTGAAGCCGTACTGAAAGAAGCGGCCAAGCTCAAGCCGGAAGTCGAAGAAAAAGACAAAGAGAAGCGCGTCGATCTGCGCCATCTGCCGTTCGTCACCATCGACGGCGAAGATGCCCGCGACTTCGACGATGCTGTTTACTGCGAAGCCAAACCGGGCAAGCTGCGCCTGTTCTCCGGCGGCTGGAAGTTGTACGTGGCGATTGCCGACGTTTCCAGCTACGTGAAAATCGGTTCGGCGCTGGACAACGAAGCGCAAGTGCGCGGCAACTCGGTGTATTTCCCCGAGCGCGTGGTGCCGATGCTGCCTGAGCAGTTGTCCAACGGCCTGTGCTCGCTGAACCCACACGTCGATCGTCTGGCCATGGTTTGCGAGATGACCATCTCCAAATCCGGCGAAATGACCGACTACTGCTTCTATGAAGCGGTGATCCACTCCCACGCTCGCCTGACGTACAACAAAGTCAGCGCGATGCTGGAAACGCCGAAAATCACCGAGGCGCGTCAGCTTCGCGGTGAGTACAACGACGTTCTGCCGCACCTCAAGCAGCTGTATGCGCTGTACAAGGTTCTGTTGGCTGCTCGTCACGTACGTGGCGCGATCGATTTCGAAACGCAGGAAACCCGGATCATCTTCGGTACCGAGCGCAAGATTGCCGAGATCCGTCCGACCACCCGTAACGATGCGCACAAGCTGATCGAAGAATGCATGCTGGCGGCCAACGTGGCCACCGCCGAATTCCTCAAGAAGCACGAAATTCCTGCGCTGTACCGCGTCCACGATGGCCCGCCACCGGAGCGTCTGGAAAAACTCCGCGCCTTCCTTGGTGAGCTCGGTCTGTCCCTGCATAAAGGCAAGGACGGCCCGTCGCCGAAGGACTACCAGGCATTGCTGGCGAGCATCAAGGATCGTCCGGACTTCCACCTGATCCAGACCGTAATGCTGCGTTCGCTGAGCCAAGCGGTGTACAGCGCTGACAATCAGGGCCACTTCGGCCTGAATTACGAAGCCTATACCCACTTCACCTCGCCGATCCGTCGTTACCCGGATTTGCTCACGCACCGCGCGATCCGCAGCGTGATCCATTCGAAACAGGACACCCCGCACGTTCGTCGTGCCGGCGCGATGACCATTCCGAAAGCGCGCATCTATCCGTACGACGAAGCGGCGCTGGAGCAACTCGGCGAGCAATGCTCGATGAGCGAGCGCCGTGCCGATGAAGCGACCCGCGATGTGGTGAACTGGCTCAAGTGCGAGTTCATGAAGGATCGCGTGGGCGAGTCGTTCCCGGGCGTGATCACTGCGGTGACCGGTTTTGGTTTGTTCGTCGAGCTGACCGATATTTACGTCGAAGGCCTGGTGCACGTCACCGCGCTGCCGGGTGATTACTACCACTTCGATCCTGTGCACCACCGCCTGGCGGGCGAGCGCACCGGTCGCAGCTTCCGTCTGGGCGATACCGTTGAAGTGCGCGTGATGCGCGTTGACCTCGACGAACGCAAGATCGACTTCGAGATGGCTGAAAAAACCATCAGCGCGCCGATCGGTCGCAAAAAACGTGGTGCTGAAACTGCTGCGCCAGCCGCGAAGGAAAAAGCCGAAGCGGCTCCTGCAAAAACCGCAGGTCGCCGTCCAGCGAAAGAGAAAGCTCCCGAAGCTTATCGCCCAAGCGACGCTGTGGCGAAAAACGCCGAGCTGCGCAAAAGCCGTGAAATGAAGAAAGCTCTGCTTTCCGACGCCAAAAACGGTGGTAAAGCGGCGCCTGTGGGAAAGACCGGGCGGTCGGCGCCTGAAAAGGCCTCCGGCAGCAAGCCAGCAAAACCGAGCAAACATCGTAAAGGCCCGCCAAAAGCGGGTTCTGCTCCAGCCAAAAGTGGCGGGGCACGTAAACCGAAGGCGAAGTCATGAGTCAGTTGGAAAAAATCTACGGCGTTCACGCGGTAGAAGCGTTGCTGCGTCATCACCCGAAGCGCGTCAAGCAGATCTGGCTGGCGGAAAGCCGCAACGATCCTCGCGTGCAGACGCTGGTTGAGCTGGCCAACGAAAACCGTGTCCAGGTCGGTCAGGCCGAGCGCCGCGAAATGGACGCTTGGGTTGAAGGCGTTCACCAAGGCGTGGTCGCGGAAGTCAGCCCGAGCCAGGTCTGGGGCGAAGCGATGCTCGACGAACTGCTTGATCGCACCGACGGCGCACCATTGCTGCTGGTGCTCGACGGCGTGACCGATCCGCACAACCTCGGTGCCTGCCTGCGCTCGGCCGATGCCGCCGGTGCGCTGGCGGTGATCGTGCCGAAAGACAAGTCGGCAACCTTGACTCCGGTGGTGCGTAAAGTCGCTTGCGGCGCGGCGGAAGTGATTCCGTTGGTCGCTGTAACCAACCTGGCGCGTACGCTGGAAAAACTTCAGCAGCGCGGTCTGTGGGTTGTCGGCACGGCAGGCGAAGCTGAAGTCAGCATTTACGACCAGGATCTGACGGGCCCGACCATTCTGATCATGGGCGCCGAAGGCAAAGGCATGCGTCGCCTGACTCGCGAGCACTGTGACTATCTGGTGAAACTGCCGATGGCCGGTAGCGTCAGCAGCCTCAACGTCTCGGTCGCTACGGGCGTATGCCTGTTCGAAGCCCAGCGCCAACGCGGCGCCAAGGCCAAGACCGCCACCAAGAAATAACCCCCCGGTAGGAGCTGCCGCAGGCTGCGATCTTTTGATCTTGATGTTAAGACAAAATCAAAAGATCGCAGCCTGCGGCAGCTCCTACAGGTGTTCTTTGGTGATTGTTCAAATATTCACCAATTGCCTTGCACCTCTTCTGTCCCTTCTCTACAATTGCGCCCCTTGCTGTGACGGCAGGCACGCATGTGCCCCGCGCCAGCAAGTCCATAAGTGTCATTCACTCCTTGTCTGACCGTTTTTGAGCGGCAGGCTACAACCCGTAAGGAGCATTCATGCGTCATTACGAAATCATCTTTTTGGTCCACCCGGATCAAAGCGAGCAAGTCGGCGGCATGGTTGAGCGTTACACCAAGCTGATCGAAGAAGACGGCGGCAAAATCCACCGTCTGGAAGATTGGGGCCGTCGTCAACTGGCCTACGCAATCAACAATGTTCACAAGGCTCACTACGTGATGCTGAACGTTGAGTGCACTGGCAAGGCCCTGGCCGAGCTGGAAGACAACTTCCGCTACAACGATGCAGTGATCCGTAACCTGGTCATCCGTCGCGAAGAAGCCGTTACCGGCCAATCCGAGATGCTCAAGGCTGAAGAAAACCGCAGTGAGCGCCGTGAGCGTCGCGACCGTCCTGAGCACGAAGGCGCTGATAGCGCTGATAGTGATGACAGCGACAACAGCGATAACGCTGACGAGTAATCCACGGACCTTTTAAGGAGCCTATCAAATGGCACGTTTCTTCCGTCGTCGTAAATTCTGCCGCTTCACCGCTGAAGACGTGAAGGAGATCGATTACAAAGATCTCAACACTCTGAAAGCCTACGTATCCGAGACCGGCAAAATCGTTCCAAGCCGCATCACCGGTACCAAAGCTCGTTATCAGCGTCAGCTGGCCACCGCTATCAAGCGCGCCCGCTTCCTGGCCCTGCTGGCCTACACCGACAGCCACGGCCGCTGAGACCGGGCAGTCGACAAGTAGCAAAGGATTGAATGCATGCGTGCCTTAGCTGAGTTCATCATGCGCGGCCGCATGCAGGCCACTCTTGTAGTGGCCGGATGTGCAACATTGCCGTTGTTGTATTGGTTGGGCGCTGCCGCCGGGAGCCTTGTGCTGCTGCGGCGCGGATTGACGGACGCTCTTGGCGTTCTGTCCCTGGGACTGCTGCCGGCCTTGGTCTGGTGGTTGTACGCCGATGATCCACGGGCACTTCTGGTGCTGCTGGGGTCTTCGGGACTTGCGTTGGTTTTGCGCGCAAGTGAATCCTGGGTTCGCACGCTGCTGGTCAGCGTGGCGGTAGGGGTGGTGTTTTCGGTGGTGCTCGGGGCAGCGTTTGCAGCCCAGATCGAGATGCTCGCGCAAGCCTTGATAAAGGTCATGCCTGCGCTTCTCGGTGAGACCTACAAGCAATTGTCGGTCGAAGAGCAAGCGCGTTTCGCGTCCCTGATTGCGCCAGTCCTGACCGGACTGATTGCGGCTTTGTTGCAGATCGTCAGCGTGCTGAGCCTGATTGTCGGGCGTCATTGGCAGGCGTTGTTGTACAACCCGGGTGGTTTTGGTCGCGAGTTTCGCGCCATCCGGATCCCGCTGGGGCCGGCGATGTTACTGCTGGCGTTGATGCTTCTGGGCCCGAATCTCGGTGCACAGATGGCCATGTTGACGCCGTTGTGCAGTGTACCGCTGGTGTTCGCCGGACTGGCCCTGATTCACGGGCTGGTCGGGCAGAAGCGACTGGCCGGGTTCTGGCTGGTGGGGTTGTACGTCACGCTGTTGCTGTTCATGCAGCTGATCTATCCGTTGCTCGTGGTCTTGGCCATTGTCGACAGCCTGATTGATTTTCGCGGTCGTCACGTGTCGAAAGACACCGACAGCGCGAACGGTGAAGGTTAAAAGTTAGAGGATTTTCACATGCAACTGATCCTTCTGGAAAAAGTCACCAACCTGGGCAACCTGGGTGACAAAGTAAACGTTAAGGCCGGTTACGGTCGTAACTACCTGCTGCCTTACGGCAAAGCTACCGCCGCGACCCCAGCGAACATCGCTGCGTTCGAAGAGCGTCGTGCCGAGCTGGAAAAAGCTGCTGCAGACCGTAAAGCATCGGCTGAAAGCCGTGCTGCCCAACTGGCCGAGCTGGAAGTGACCATCACTGCCACCGCTGGCGACGAAGGCAAGCTGTTCGGTTCGATCGGTACTCACGACATCGCTGACGCACTGACCGCCTCCGGCGTTGAAGTTGCGAAAAGCGAAGTTCGTCTGCCGAACGGCACCATCCGCAACGTAGGTGAATTCGACGTGGCTGTGCACCTGCACGCCGAAGTTGAAGCCACCGTACGCGTTGTCGTGGTAGCAGCTTAAGCAACACCTGATCGGCTGGCGGCTTGTCCGTCAGACGGTTAACATCGGGCACGATCCTGTTTACAGGTCGTGCCCTTTGTCTTTCTGAACTCCCTGTTTTTCCAAACAACACAAGTGGCCATGAACGATATCTCCGCTCCCGAGCAATACGATCTGCAAACCGCTGCCCTGAAGGTGCCGCCGCATTCCATCGAGGCCGAACAGGCCGTACTCGGTGGTCTGATGCTGGACAACAACGCCTGGGAACGCGTGCTCGATCAAGTCTCCGACGGCGATTTCTATCGACATGACCACCGCCTGATCTTCCGTGCGATCGCCAAGCTGGCCGATCAGAACTCGCCGATCGACGTCGTGACCCTTGCCGAACAATTGGACAAGGAAGGTCAGACCTCGCAAGTCGGCGGTCTCGGTTACCTCGGCGAACTGGCGAAAAACACGCCGTCCGTCGCCAACATCAAGGCCTATGCGCAGATCGTCCGCCAGCGTGCGACGTTGCGCCAACTGATCGGTATCAGCACCGAGATCGCCGACAGCGCCTTCAACCCGGAAGGGCGCACCGCCGAGGAAATCCTCGACGAAGCCGAACGGCAGATCTTCGCAATTGCCGAGGCCCGGCCGAAAACCGGTGGCCCGGTAGGCGTGAACGATTTGCTGACCAAGGCCATCGATCGCATCGACACGCTGTTCAACACTGACAACGCGATTACCGGCCTGTCCACTGGCTACACCGACCTCGACGAGAAGACCAGTGGCCTGCAGCCGGCTGACTTGATCATCGTCGCCGGTCGTCCATCGATGGGTAAAACCACCTTCGCGATGAACCTGGTGGAAAACGCCGTACTGCGCAGCGACAAGGCCGTTCTGGTGTATTCCCTCGAGATGCCAGGCGAATCGCTGGTCATGCGTATGCTCTCCTCGCTGGGCCGCATCGACCAGACCAAGGTGCGTTCCGGCCAACTGGAAGACGACGACTGGCCGCGCCTGACCTCGGCGGTCAACCTGCTCAATGACCGCAAACTGTTCATCGACGACACGGCTGGTATCAGCCCGTCGGAAATGCGTGCGCGGACCCGGCGTCTGGCGCGTGAACACGGCGAGATCGGCCTGATCATGATCGACTACCTGCAGTTGATGCAGATTCCGGGCTCCGGTGGCGACAACCGGACCAACGAGATTTCGGAAATCTCGCGTTCCTTGAAAGCCCTGGCCAAGGAATTCAACTGCCCGGTGGTGGCGCTGTCCCAGCTCAACCGTTCCTTGGAGCAGCGGCCGAACAAACGTCCAATCAACTCCGACCTCCGGGAATCCGGAGCGATCGAGCAGGATGCTGACGTGATCATGTTTGTGTACCGGGACGAGGTTTATCACCCGGAGACCGAGCATAAAGGTATTGCCGAAATCATCATCGGCAAGCAGCGGAACGGGCCGATCGGCTTTATCCGCCTGGCGTTTATCGGTAAGTACACCCGTTTCGAAAACCTCGCGCCGGGCAGCTATAACTTCGACGACGACGAGTAATTTAGCGTCCTGAAGGGCCCCATCGCTGGCAAGCCAGCTCCCACAGGGATCGCATCGGTCCTGTGGGAGCTGGCTTGCCAGCGATAGGGTCGCCACCAATTTCCGACTACAGCCGTCGGAATTGGTCAAAATTTGTGCTATATTCCGCGCCCGCGAAATTCAATGAAAGCCAACACCGGTTATCGACATGCAAGCAGCCAAGCCGTTATTTGACTATCCAAAGTACTGGGCCGAATGTTTCGGGCCAGCGCCATTCCTGCCGATGAGCAGGGAGGAGATGGATCAGCTTGGCTGGGATTCCTGCGACATCATCATCGTCACCGGTGATGCCTACGTCGATCACCCGTCGTTCGGCATGGCGATCATCGGCCGGCTGCTGGAGTCGCAAGGCTTCCGCGTCGGGATCATTGCCCAGCCAAACTGGCAGTCCAAAGACGACTTCATGAAGCTCGGCGAGCCGAACCTGTTCTTCGGCGTCGCGGCCGGCAACATGGACTCGATGATCAACCGCTACACCGCCGACAAGAAAATCCGTTCCGACGACGCCTATACCCCAGGCGGTATGGCCGGCAAACGTCCGGATCGCGCGAGCCTGGTCTACAGCCAGCGCTGCAAAGAGGCTTACAAAAACGTGCCGATCGTCCTCGGCGGCATCGAAGCTTCCCTGCGTCGCATCGCCCACTACGACTATTGGCAGGATCGCGTGCGTAACTCGATCCTGATCGACGCCTGCGCCGACATTCTGCTGTACGGCAACGCCGAGCGCGCGATTGTCGAAGTCGCCCAGCGTCTGTCCTACGGTCACAAGATCGAAGACATCACCGACGTGCGCGGCACCGCGTTCATTCGTCGCGATACGCCGAAAGACTGGTACGAAGTCGACTCGACACGCATCGACCGTCCGGGCAAGGTCGACAAGATCATCAACCCGTACGTGAATACTCAAGACACCCAGGCCTGCGCCATCGAGCAGGAAAAAGGTCCGGTTGAAGATCCGCAGGAAGCCAAGGTCGTACAGATCCTGGCCAGCCCGCGCATGACCCGTGACAAGACTGTGATTCGTCTGCCGTCGGTTGAAAAAGTGCGTGGCGACGCCGTTCTGTATGCCCACGCCAACCGCGTGCTGCACCTGGAAACCAACCCGGGCAACGCCCGTGCGCTGGTGCAGAAGCACGGCGAAGTCGACGTCTGGTTCAATCCGCCGCCGATTCCGATGACCACCGAAGAAATGGACTACGTGTTCGGCATGCCTTACGCCCGTGTTCCGCACCCGGCGTACGGCAAGGAGAAGATCCCGGCCTACGACATGATCCGTTTCTCGGTGAACATCATGCGTGGCTGCTTCGGTGGCTGCACCTTCTGCTCGATCACCGAGCACGAAGGCCGGATCATCCAGAACCGTTCCGAAGAGTCGATCATTCGCGAGATCGAAGAGATTCGCGACAAGGTCCCGGGCTTCACCGGCGTCATTTCCGACCTCGGCGGCCCGACCGCGAACATGTACCGCATCGCCTGCAAGACGCCGGAAATCGAATCGGCATGCCGCAAGCCGTCCTGCGTGTTCCCGGGCATCTGCCCGAACCTGAACACCGACCACTCGTCGCTGATTCAGCTGTACCGCAGCGCCCGTGCGTTGCCGGGTGTGAAGAAGATTCTGATCGCTTCCGGCCTGCGTTACGACCTCGCGGTCGAGTCGCCGGAGTACGTCAAAGAGTTGGTGACCCACCACGTCGGCGGTTACCTGAAGATCGCCCCGGAACACACCGAGGAAGGTCCGCTCAACCAGATGATGAAACCGGGCATTGGCAGCTATGACAAGTTCAAGCGCATGTTCGAGAAGTACACCAAGGAAGCGGGCAAAGAGCAGTACCTGATTCCGTACTTCATCGCCGCCCACCCGGGCACCACCGATGAAGACATGATGAACCTCGCTCTGTGGCTCAAGGGCAACGGCTTCCGCGCCGACCAGGTGCAGGCGTTCTACCCGTCACCGATGGCCACCGCCACCGCGATGTACCACTCGGGCAAGAACCCGCTGCGCAAAGTCACTTACAAGAGTGACGCGGTGACCATCGTCAAGAGCGAAGAGCAGCGTCGTCTGCACAAGGCGTTCTTGCGTTATCACGACCCGAAAGGCTGGCCGATGCTGCGTGAAGCGCTGATCCGCATGGGTCGCGCCGACCTGATCGGTTCGGGCAAGGATCAGTTGATCCCGACGCACCAGCCGACCACCGACAGCTACCAGAGCGCCCGTCGCAAGAACTCGACGCCGGCCGGCAGCCATAAAGTGGCGAAGGAAGGCAAAGAGAAGACCACCAAGATCCTCACCCAGCACACCGGCTTGCCGCCACGTGCCAGTGATGGTGGTAATCCTTGGGACAAGCGTGAACAGGCCAAGGCGGCGGCGTTTGCCCGCAATCAGCAGGCGGCCAAGGAGCGTAAGGACGCCGCGAAAGGCAAAGGGCCGAAGCCGACCCGCAAGCCGGTCGTACCGCGCTAAGTTGCTTTTTAGCTGAACAGAACGCCAACCTTCGGGTTGGCGTTTTTTTTGAGTCAGAAGATCGCAGCCTGCGGCAGCTCCTACAGTGGGATTCGCGTTTCCCTGTAGGAGCTGCCGCAGGCTGCGATCTTTTGATCTTCGCCACATTTAGGCGCAACTTCGCCCAACCATTTCCCCGCATCGCCCGATTTTGGTGCTGTACTGCCCTGAGCATTCCGGGAAAGCGCCCAAGCCTCTGCATGGCATAAGTCTTGCGCGCTTTCGAATACGCTTAGGCTCGCAGGAGGCACGCCGTGTCGATTCATGTCGCATTGCATCACGTCACGCATTACCGCTACGACCGCGCTGTCGAACTCGGCCCGCAGATCGTTCGCCTGCGCCCGGCCGCCCACAGCCGCACGCGGATTCTGTCGTATGCGCTGAAAGTCTCGCCCGAGCAGCACTTCATCAACTGGCAGCAAGACCCGCAGGGCAACTACCTCGCGCGGTTGGTGTTCCCGGAGAAAACCGATGAATTGCGCATCGAAGTCGATCTGCTGGCCGAAATGGCCGTGTTCAATCCCTTCGACTTCTTCCTCGAACCCTACGCCGAGAAAATCCCCTTTGCCTACGCCGCCGATGAACGCAAGGAACTGGCGCCGTACCTCGAAACCCTGCCGCTGACACCGAAATTCAAAGCGTATCTGGACGCCATCGACCGCACGCCGCTGCCGGCAGTGGACTTCCTTGTGGCGCTCAATCAGCGCCTGAGTGAAGACATCGGCTACCTGATCCGCATGGAACCGGGCGTGCAAACCCCGGAGCACACCCTCGAACATGCGTCCGGCTC
Organism: Pseudomonas sp. SM4; assembly: GCF_051913165.1. NCBI lineage: Bacteria > Pseudomonadati > Pseudomonadota > Gammaproteobacteria > Pseudomonadales > Pseudomonadaceae > Pseudomonas > Pseudomonas sp. SM4. The sequence continues at coordinate 363,866 of NZ_JBODOE010000004.1, forward strand.
GTGCCGCGACTCGGCGTGGTTGCTGGTGCAATTGCTGCGCAACCTCGGCTTGGCTGCGCGATTTGTCTCCGGCTATCTGATCCAACTGACGGCCGACGTGAAAAGTCTCGACGGGCCGTCCGGCACCGACGTGGATTTCACCGACCTGCACGCCTGGTGTGAGGTGTACTTGCCGGGTGCTGGCTGGATTGGTCTGGACGCCACGTCCGGGTTGTTCGCCGGTGAAGGGCATATCCCGTTGGCCTGTAGTCCCGATCCGTCCTCGGCGGCGCCGATCAGTGGCTTGGTCGAACCGTGCGAATGCGTGTTCAGCCACGAAATGTCGGTGGAACGAATATGGGAGGCGCCGCGCGTCACCAAGCCTTACACCGATGAGCAATGGCTGGCGATTCAGGCACTGGGCCGGCAGATCGATGCCGATCTACTGGCAGACGACGTACGCCTGACCATGGGCGGCGAGCCGACTTTCGTCTCTATCGATGACCCCGATGGCGCCGAGTGGAACACCGCTGCATTGGGTGAGGATAAACGCCGGCTCTCCGCCGAACTGTTCCAGCGCATGCGCAAGCACTACGCGCCGAAGGGCCTGGTGCATTTTGGTCAGGGCAAGTGGTATCCCGGCGAGCAACTGCCGCGCTGGTCGCTCAATTGCTATTGGCGCCGCGACGGCATACCGATCTGGCACAACGACGCGCTGATTGCTGACGAACAACAGGGTTACGGTGCCACGGGTGAGTTGGCCGGGCGTTTTCTCGCCAGTGTCGCCGAACGCCTGAAACTGCCTACACGCTTTGTGTTCCCGGCCTACGAAGACAACTTCTATTACCTCTGGCGCGAGGGCACGTTGCCGAGCAACGTCAGTGCCGAAGATTCACGTCTGGAGGAACCGCTGGAGCGCGCACGCCTGCGCAAGGTCTTCAGTCAGGGCCTGAACAAGGTGATCGGCCAAGTGCTGCCGTTAGCGCGCACAGCCAAGGGCGATCAATGGCAAAGCGGCCGCTGGTATCTGCGCGATGAGCACTGCCGTTTAGTGCCAGGGGATTCGCCACTGGGCTATCGCCTGCCGCTCGGTTCGCAGCCGTGGGTAAAGGCTGCCGAATACCCGTTTATTCACCCTCAGGATCCGAATCAGGACTTTCCCGAACTGCCGCAAACCGCGCAGCTCAACCGTCACGGCGAACCGGCGCTGGTTGACGAGCGGGCCCCGAAGATCGACGAATCCGCCGACTGGCTGACCCGCACCGCGTTCTGTGCCGAAGCCCGCGAGGGGCGGTTGTACCTGTTCATGCCGCCGCTGGAGCGGGTCGAAGACTATCTGGAACTGGTGGCGGCCATCGAGGCCACCGCCGAAGAACTGCATTGTCCGGTACTGCTGGAAGGCTACGAGCCGCCGAGCGACCCGCGCCTGAGCAACTTCCGCATCACCCCGGACCCTGGCGTGATTGAGGTCAACGTGCAGCCGTCGGCGACCTGGGACGAGTTGGTCGAGCGCACCGAATTCCTCTATGAAGAAGCGCGGCAAACCCGCCTGACCACCGAGAAATTCATGATCGACGGCCGCCACACCGGTACCGGCGGCGGCAATCACTTTGTGCTCGGCGGCGCGACGCCGGCGGATTCACCGTTTCTGCGACGTCCGGATCTGCTGCGCAGCCTGATCAGTTACTGGCACAACCATCCATCGCTGTCGTACCTGTTTTCCGGATTGTTCATCGGCCCGACCTCACAGGCGCCGCGCGTCGACGAGGCACGCAATGACGCGCTGTATGAACTGGAAATCGCTTTCGCGCAGATGCCGGAACCGGGCGAGGAGTGCGCGCCGTGGCTGGTCGATCGACTGCTGCGCAATTTGCTGATCGACGTCACTGGCAACACTCATCGCGCCGAGTTCTGCATCGACAAACTGTATTCGCCGGATGGCGCCACCGGGCGTCTCGGCTTGCTGGAGTTGCGCGCATTCGAAATGCCGCCGCATGCGCGCATGAGCCTGGCTCAACAGTTATTGCTGCGGGCGTTGGTCGCACGGTTCTGGCGTGAACCTTATGCGCCGCCGAAACTGGCGCGCTGGGGCACCGAGCTGCACGATCGCTTCTTGTTGCCGCACTTTATCGAGCAGGATTTCGCTGACGTTATCGTCGAACTGAACAATGCCGGTTATTCACTGCGGGCCGAATGGTTCGCCGCGCACCTGGAGTTTCGGTTCCCCAAGGTTGGCGATTACGCCGTCAACGGCATTGAACTGGAACTGCGACAGGCGCTGGAGCCCTGGCACGTGTTGGGCGAGGAGGGCGCGGCAGGTGGCACGGTGCGTTATGTCGATTCATCGCTGGAGCGTTTGCAGGTCAAGGTCAAAGGGCTGCCGCCGCAGCGTTATCTGCTGACCTGTAATGGCGTCGCGGTGCCGTTGCACCCGAGCGGGCGCGTCGGTGAATTCGTCGCCGGTGTGCGTTACCGCGCCTGGCAACCAGCCAACTGTCTGCAACCGACGATAGCTGTCCACGCACCGCTGGTGTTCGACCTGCTCGATACCTGGATGGGACGCTCGCTGGGCGGCTGTCAGTACCACGTCGCTCATCCCGGCGGGCGTAATTACGAGACGTTGCCGGTCAATGCCAACGAAGCGGAGAGCCGGCGCATGGCGCGATTCTTCCGTGTCGGACACACGCCAGGGAAACTTCCTGTACCGAACGTGGAAATCAGTGACGAGCTGCCGATGACAATCGATTTACGACGTTTCTAAGGCCTACACGACATGCGGATTTTTCGTCTATCCGCAGGTCATGTGCCTGCGTTAGTCTGACCGTTCCCTGCTGTCTGCCGAGCTTTCCATGCCTGACCTGCTAGACCGCTACCCGCTGACGGCGGGCACTTATCACGAACTGCTCGACGGCAGTGGCGCGGTGCGCCCGCACTGGCAGCGGCTGTTCGATCAGTTGCAGCGCAGCACCCCGGCGCAGTTGGTACAACGGCAGGCATTGCTGGCGCGGCAGATTCAGGAAAACGGCGTTACCTATAACGTCTATGCCGACCCCAAAGGCGCGGATCGGCCGTGGGAACTGGATCTTTTGCCGCATGTGATTGCGGCGGATGAATGGCAACAGTTGTCAGCCGGGATCGCTCAGCGTGCGCGCCTGCTCAATGCCGTGCTGGCGGATCTCTATGGCCCACAAAAGCTGATCAGTGATGGGTTGCTGCCGGCGGAACTGGTCTTCGGCCACAACAATTTTCTCTGGCCGTGTCAGGGCATTGCCCCACCGGAAGGGGCTTTTCTTCATCTTTACGCGGTGGATCTGGCGCGCACGCCAGACGGCCGCTGGTGGGTGACGGCTGATCGCACCCAGGCACCCTCGGGTGCCGGTTATGCGCTGGAAAATCGCACCATTGTCTCCCGTGCCTTTCCCGAGCTGTACCGCGATCTGAAGGTGCAGCACCTGGCCGGTTTCTTTCGCACCTTGCAGGAAACCCTCGTGCGTCAGGCGCCGAGCGGCGATGACGCGCCGCTGGTGGTCTTGCTCACGCCGGGACGCTTCAACGAAAGCTACTTCGAACATTTGTATCTCGCCCGCCAGCTCGGTTATCCCTTGGTCGAGGGCGGCGACCTGACCGTGCGCGACGCCACGGTCTACCTGAAAACCCTCAGCGGGTTGCGCCGCGTGCACGCGATCATGCGCCGACTCGACGATGACTTCTGCGATCCGCTGGAGCTGCGCACGGACTCGGCGCTCGGCGTTCCCGGTCTGCTCGAAGCGGTGCGTCAGGGCCGCGTGCTGGTGACTAACGCGTTGGGTAGCGGCGTGCTGGAGTCGCCGGGGTTGCTGGGGTTTCTGCCGAAGATCAACCAATACCTGTTCGGCGAAGAACTGATCCTGCCGTCGATTGCCACGTGGTGGTGCGGCGAAGCGCCGGTGCTGGCGCAGGCGCTGGAAAAACTGCCGGAACTGTTGATCAAACCGGCGTTTCCCTCACAGACTTTTGCGCCCGTATTTGGCCGGGATCTGAGCGAAAAACAGCGCCAGGATCTGGCTTTGCGCATGCAAGCGCGGCCTTATGCCTACGTGGCGCAAGAATTGGCACAACTGTCCCACGCGCCGATCTGGCAGGCCGAGAACGGTCAACTGCAACCCCGGGCGATTGGCATGCGCATGTACGCCGTCGCCAGTCGCGACGGTTATCGTGTGCTGCCCGGTGGCCTGACCCGGGTGGCCGCCGAGGCTGATGCCGAGGTGGTGTCGATGCAGCGCGGCGGCGCAAGCAAGGACACCTGGGTGCTGGGCGAGCGGGCGCCGAGCGGCGAACAATGGAAAACCCAGCGCAATGTCGGCGTGCATGATCTTGTGAGGCGTGATCCCTATCTGCCGTCGCGGGTGGTGGAAAACCTGTTCTGGTTCGGCCGTTATTGCGAACGCTGCGACGACAGTGCGCGGCTGCTGCGGATCATGCTCGCGCGGTATGTCGATGGCGATGACCCGCAAGCCTTGCAGGCAGCCGTCGACCTCGGCGAGCGACTGACGCTGTTACCGGACGAAGGTGAGTTGCCTGAACGTTTGCTGGCCGCACTGCTCGGCGATGACTGGTCGTTCAGCCTGCGCTCCAACCTGCAACGCTTGCAGTGGGCCGCCTCGCAGGTGCGCGGCAAGCTTTCGCGGGAGAACTGGCAGGCACTGGTCGAATTGCAGCGCGAAGCCACTGAGCTGGACACCGACGAGCCGGATTTCGGCGAGTTGCTGGATTTTCTCAACCGTCTGGTGATGTCGCTGGCGGCGTTGTCCGGTTTTGCCCTCGACGACATGACCCGCGACGAAGGCTGGCGCTTTCTGATGATTGGTCGACGCATTGAGCGTCTGCAATTTCTCAGCAGCAGTCTGGCGGCATTTCTACGCGGCGCCGGCGCGTTCGATCAGTCGGGGCTGGAATGGCTGCTGGAACTGGGCAACAGCAGCATCACCTATCGCTCGCGTTATCTGGCGGTGGCGCAATTGATTCCAGTGCTTGATCTGTTGCTGCTCGATGAGCAAAACCCGCACGCGGTGTTGTTCCAGTTGAAATTGGTGACGCGTACGTTGAAACGTTTGAACGATGATTTCGGTGCGCCAAGGGAGGCGGGATTGCCGCAGTTGGTCGAGCGTCTGGCGCGGTTCGATCTGGGCTGTCTGGAAAACCCGTTGTTCGGCGAGAACAGCGTGCGTGCGGCCCTCGATGGCCTGGCGGATCTGCTGCAAGCCATCGCCGAGGCCAGCGGCCAAGTCTCGGATCGTCTGGCGTTGCGCCATTTTGCCCATGTCGATGATGTCAGCCAGCGTACGGTGTCCGTCTGATGAGCGCGCATTACCAGATCTTCCACGACACCTGTTATCACTACGACAGTCCGGTATCGCTGGCGCAGCAACTGGCGCATCTGTGGCCGCGCGAATGCGCCTGGCAGCGCTGCACTGAACAAGCGTTGTTGATCAGCCCGGAGCCGACGGCGCGCCGCGATGAGCTGGATGTGTTTGGCAACCCGCTGACCCGATTGGCCTTCGAACGGCCGCACGATGAATTGCAGGTCAATGCACGGCTGACCGTGGAAGTGCTGGCGCGGCCTGCACTGGATTTCACGCAGTCGCCGGCATGGGAGCAGACCCGCGATGCGTTGACCTACAGCAGTCAGCCGTTGTCCGCCGAAATACTTGAGGCGTGTCGCTATCGGTTCCAGTCACCGTATGTTCATTTGAAGCGCAGCTTCGTCGAGTTCTCGCAAAGCTGCTTTCCACCTGGGCAGCCATTGATGCTCGGCGTGCAAGCCTTGATGCAGAAGATTTTCAGCGAATTCACTTTTGATGCCGAAGCGACCCAGGTGGCGACGCCGCTGGTGGAAGTGCTGGAGCGGCGTCGCGGGGTCTGTCAGGACTTTGCTCATTTGATGCTGGCGTGTGTGCGCTCCCGAGGCCTGGCGGCGCGTTATGTCAGTGGCTATCTGCTGACTCAGCCACCACCGGGGCAGCCACGCTTGATCGGCGCCGATGCGTCACATGCCTGGGTGTCGGTGTTTTGTCCGGTGCTGGGCTGGGTAGATTTTGATCCGACCAACAATGTGCAACCGGCGCTGGAACACATCACATTGGCGTGGGGGCGGGATTTTTCCGATGTATCGCCGTTGCGCGGGGTGATCCTTGGCGGCGGCAATCACGACCCGGAAGTGCGCGTCACCGTAATGCCCATCAATGAGTGATAAAGCACCCTGTGGGAGCGGGCTTGCCCGCGATGGCGGAGTGTCTGTGATGACTTTTTTGGCTGTGCCGCAATCATCGCGGGCAAGCCCGCTCCCACAGGGTTTTGTGGCAAATTCTGAGGGGAAGGGCTGTGAGGGCCGGCGGTGGAACCGCCAGCCCCGTCACAAATCCGCAGGGTCTGATTCGATCATCAAACCCGGTGGGGCTCAGGCGTCGGGCGCCTGATCTTTCGGTGCTTCAATTGCATCAACATCATCTTCTGTTGCCACTTCACCCTCAGGGTTCAGTGCTGCTTCTTCAGCTGTTTGTTTCTTGCGCTGAAGCTTTTCCTCTTTCTTCTGTTCCTTTGCCAGGTCTCGTTGACGTTTGGCGAAGGAGTAATTGGGTTTGGCCATGGGCGTTCCTCTTGGTCGAAGGTGAGGTTGAGCGGCGCGTATTCTGCCCTGTATCGGTGCCTTGCGGTTAGCCGGGTTTTTGGTCGACCCATTTTGGCGTGACGGTCGGCTTCCAGTTATCCAGGGCATCGAGCAGCGTTTGTGGCGATTCGCTCACTTGCAGCATGTCACGGTGTGGCGCACGAACGAAGCCTTCGCCGACGATGTGGTCAAGAAAAGCAGTGAGTTTGCTGTAAAAACCGTTCACTTCCAGCAGCCCCAGCGGTTTGCCGTGGTAACCGAGCTGGCCCCAGGTCCAGACTTCGAACAGCTCTTCCAGCGTGCCGAGGCCGCCGGGCAGGGCGATGAACGCATCGCTGAGTTCAGCCATGCGCGCCTTGCGCGCGTGCATGCCGTCGACCACTTCCAGGCGTGTCAGGCTTTTATGGCCAATCTCTTTGTCCATCAGGCTCTGCGGAATGATGCCGATCACTTCGCCGCCGGCGGCCAGGGCAGCGTCGGCGACAATTCCCATCAAACCCACGGCGCCACCGCCGTAAACCAACGTCAGCTTACGCTCGGCGAGGGCTTGGCCAAGGGCGATGGCGGCTTCGGTGTAAGCCGGGACGGTGCCGGCGTTGGCACCACAAAATACACACACGGATTTCACAGACATGCCTTCCTCCTGGGTCAATCCGTCACAGGGTAATGGCTGGCAGGCCTCGATCCAAGGACTAAACTTCGCGCTCCGGTGATTCAAAGGTACCGCTGGCGCCACAGGCGTAGGCGGCGAGCAAACTGCACAACAGACCGTTAAAGAACATGACAGGCACTCCGTCTCAGTAGATGCGCCGATCATAGGGCGGGCCGGGGAATCTGGCCGTTAGATTGTCTCGATGAGTGTCATAGCCTGAAAGTTGTATACAATTTTTGACTCAAGTCATAGGAACTTGCGAAGATTTCAGGCAGTCTTTCCACCATTAGTGTTTTTGTTAACCCTGCCTTGGAGATTCACCATGTTTTCCAAAGTTGTTGCGGTATCCCTGCTGGCCCTGGCCAGCAGCCAATTGATGGCTGCCGAGTGCAAAACCACCGTTGACTCCACCGATCAGATGTCCTTCAACACCAAGGAAATCGTGATCGATAAGAGCTGCAAGACCTTCACCGTCGAACTGACCCACTCCGGCAGCCTGCCGAAAAACGTCATGGGCCATAACCTGGTGATCAGCAAAGAAGCTGATATGCAGCCAATCGCTACCGCTGGCCTGGCCGCCGGTATCGACAAGAACTACCTGCCGGAAGGTGACGCGCGCATCATTGCTCACACCAAGATCATCGGCGCCAAGGAAACCGACTCGCTGACCTTCGACGTGGCGAAGATTGCAGACGGCGGCTACGGCTTCTTCTGCTCGTTCCCTGGCCACATCTCGATGATGAAAGGCACGATTACCGTCAAGTAATTGAGTCAGGCATAAAAAAAGCGTCCCTCGGGACGCTTTTTTGTTTTCTGTAGGAGCTGCCGAAGGCTGCGATCTTTTGCTCTTGATCTTCAAAGCCGGATCAAAAGATCGCAGCCTCGTTTCACTCGACAGCTCCTACAGGGGCTTGCAACTTACGGGGCGAATGGCATCACGCGTTTGTGATGGGTCTTGTTGTAAGTTGCGACGATGATGTCGAACGCTTCCTGGCGCACCGGTTCGCCATGCAGGAAGGCGTCGATTTCGGCATAGGTCACGCCGTGGGACGCTTCGTCGGGTTTGCCCGGCGACAGGTCTTCCAGATCCGCCGTCGGCACTTTCTCGACCAGCGATTCCGGCGCGCCGAAGCTGCGGGCAATCGCGCGAACCTGATTTTTCACCAGACCGCTTAGCGGCGCCAGATCGCAGGCGCCGTCACCGAACTTGGTGAAGAAACCCATCACCGCTTCCGCCGCGTGGTCGGTACCGATCACCAGCCCGTGCGCCGCGCCGGCGATGGTGTACTGAGCAACCATGCGCATCCGCGCCTTGGTGTTGCCGAGGACGAAATCCACCGAGACCGCGTGCTTGCCTTCGAAGGCTGCGACTTCACTGGCCAGCGACTTCACGGCCGGGCCGATGTTGACGGTGTGGCGTTCATCCGGGGCGATGAAATCCACCGAGGCCTGGGCGTCGTGCTCGTCGAACTGGGTTTCGTACGGCAGGCGCACGGCGATGAATTTGTAGTCGTTGTCGCCGGTCTGGTCACGCAGTTCGCGCATCGCGCGCTGGGCCAGCAAGCCTGCGGTCAGTGAGTCGACGCCGCCGCTGATGCCCAGCACCAGCGTCTTGAGCCCGGAATTGACCAGGCAATCCTGAATAAAGGCGATGCGCCGGGCGACTTCGGCCTGCAGGGCCTGGTAGTCGGCGAACGGCGGTTGCACCTTGAGCTGCTGCGCAATCTCACGCTGTACGGCTTGCATGAATTCACTCCTTGCTGGATAGACGGGAATCGGCAGGAACCTGGAACACGTGTCGCAAATAGGCGACGAAATTCGGGTCTTTGCAGTGGGACTTGCCTGGCTCGTCGGAGATCTTCGCCACCGGTTGGCCGTTGCAGGCGGTCATTTTAAGCACGATGCTCATCGGTTCGACACCCGGAATGTCGCAGGTGAGGTTGGTGCCGATGCCGAAGCTGACGTTGATCCGACCGTGCAGCGCGCGGAAGATCTCCAGCGACTTGGGCAGGGTCAGGCTGTCGGAGAACACCAGCGTCTTGCTCATCGGGTCGATGCCGAGCTTGTGGTAATGCGCGATGCATTTTTCGCCCCACACCACCGGATCCCCGGAGTCGTGGCGCAGGCCATCGAACAGTTTGGCGAAAAACAGATCGAAATCGCCGAGGAAGGCATCGGTGGTGATGCAGTCGGTGAGCGCGATCCCCAGCAAACCCCGGTACTCACGCACCCAACAGTCGAGCGCGGCGATCTGGCTGTCGATCAACCGTGGGCCGAGTTGCTGGTGGGCCATGATCCATTCGTGGGCCATGGTGCCCAGCGGTTTCATGTCCAGTTCGCGGGAAAGATGCACGTTGCTGGTGCCGACGAAACGCCCGGGGAAATCGTGCTTGAGCACGTTCACCACTTCTTCCTGCACACGGTAAGAAAACCGGCGACGGGTGCCGAAATCGGCGACCTGCAGTTGCGACAATTCGTCGGCCGAGGCGTTGGCGGTCAGCCAGTCGAACTTGCGATAGAGCTGCTCGCGCGCCTGTTCGAGCACGGTTTCGCGGTAGCGATAGCGGTTGCGCACTTCGCTGACGATCGCCAGCAGTGGCACTTCGTAAAGGATTACATGCAGCCATGGCCCGCGCAGACGGATGAACAGCTCGCCGTTCTCGATGCCGGTGTGCACGTAGCGCAGGTTGAAGCGGAACAGCCCGAGGAAACGCAGGAAGTCCGGTTTCAGGAAGCTGATGCGTTCAAGGAAATTCAACTGGTCGGCGCTCAGGCTCAGCTCGGCCAGGCGCTCGATCTGATAGCGGATCTCGGCCAGATACGGGCGCAGATCCTCGCTGTTACGGCAACGAAACTCCCATTCGACTTCGACGTTGGGGTAGTTGTGCAGCACCGCCTGCATCATCGTCAATTTGTAGAAGTCGGTGTCGAGCAGGTTCTGCACGATGCGATCGGCAAACACGCTCTCGCTCATAACGGGGTCTCCAGGTGCGCCGCGCTGTGGCGCGGTCTCAATCAATAGCGCTAGTGGCGCATATCAGCGGTGGGGATTGCCAGCAATTTCTGCTGGGCTTCTGTAGGAGCTGCCGCAGGCTGCGATCTTTTGATGTTGGTTTTCAAGATCAAAAGATCGCAGCCTCGTTGCACTCGACAGCTCCTACGGAGAGGTCGGTCAGGGATTGTCGATCTGTTCGAGCATCCATTTGACGAAGTCGCGCACCTTCGGTACTTCCGCCGCGTGCTCCGGGTAGGCGAGGTAATAGGCGTCGGAGCTCGGCATTGCATGCTGCCAGGGAATGACCAGTTTGCCGTCGGCCAATTCCTCTTCCACCAGAAACCGTGGCAGCAGTGCCACCCCGCATCCAACTTGCGCGGCACGAATGCACATATAAAAGGTTTCAAACCGTGGCCCGTGATAGCTGTGTTCGGTCTGGTAGCCCTGGCTGTCGAACCAGTCGTGCCAGGCCTGCGGGCGCGAGGCATTTTGCAGCAGGACCAGATCGGTGAGTTGCGTCGGATCAGTAAACGGCTTGTCGGGCATGCTGCCTGGCGCGCAGACCGGCACCAGCTCTTCACCGAACAGCTTCAGGCATTCCGTGCCGGGCCGCGAACCCTGGCCGAAATAAAATGCCAGATCGCTGCGCCCCTGCAGCAGATCATCCGCTTCCTGCTCGTTGCACAGGTCCAGATGAATCGACGGATGACGTAGCCGCCAGCCTTTCAAACGCGGCACCAGCCAGCGCGCGCCGAAGGTCGATGGCGTCGATACGCGTAAGACTTCGGTCTCGCCACCGTAGGAACGCAGGTAATGGGTCGACATCTCCACCTGCGTGAGGATTTTTCGTACTTCGACCAAGTACAAATCCCCGGCCGGGGTCATCTGCAAACGTCGGCGCACGCGGAGGAACAATAAGTGTTGTAACAATTCCTCAAGCTGCGCGACCTGCTTGCTCACCGCACTCTGGGTCAGGTTCAGCTCCTCGGCGGCGCGGGTGAAGCTCAGGTGGCGGGTCACGGCTTCGAAGCACTGCAGGGCAGTGATCGAGGGCAAGTGGCGTTTGTTCAGCATGACCGATCCTTTTCTTGTCTTTCTATGCTCAGCATGAATAAACGGAATGATATCTCGCGTAAAGGTCGTTTGTTGCCTTGCCAATGTGACGCTACAACTAAAGGCCTGCCCGGTCGTGCAAACAGCGGCCGCACACATTCAGTTTTTTGCTTGAGGAGTGACCCATGGTTGCCGCATTGCTTGATCGTCTAGGTGTGAACCCGGCCCTGTATCAGAACGGCAAAGTGCCGGTGCATTCGCCGATCGACGGCAGCCGCATCGCCGCTGTGAACTGGGAAGGCCCGGCCGAAGTCGAGCAGCACATCAGTCGCGCAGATCATGCGTTCGAGCAATGGCGCAAGATTCCGGCCCCGCGTCGCGGCGAATTGGTGCGTCAGTTCGGTGAAGTGTTGCGTGAATACAAAGCCGACCTCGGGGAACTGGTTTCGTGGGAGGCGGGCAAAATCACCCAGGAAGGTCTGGGTGAAGTGCAGGAGATGATCGACATCTGCGATTTCGCCGTCGGTCTTTCTCGCCAGCTGTACGGCTTGACCATCGCCTCCGAGCGTCCTGGCCACCACATGCGTGAAACCTGGCATCCGCTGGGCGTGGTCGGCGTCATCAGTGCGTTCAACTTCCCGGTCGCGGTGTGGGCGTGGAACACCACGCTGGCGCTGGTTTGCGGCAACCCGGTGGTATGGAAGCCGTCGGAGAAAACCCCGCTGACCGCGCTGGCCTGTCAGGCGCTGTTTGATCGTGTGGTGAAGAATTTTACCGATGCGCCGGCGAATCTTTGCCAAGTGATCATCGGTGGTCGCGACGCGGGTGAAGCGCTGGTCGATGACCCGCGTGTCGCCCTGATCAGCGCCACCGGCAGCACGCGCATGGGCCGCGAAGTGGCGCCGAAAGTCGCCGCGCGATTTGCTCGCAGCATTCTGGAATTGGGCGGCAACAACGCGATGATCCTCGGCCCGAGCGCCGATCTCGACATGGCCGTGCGCGCGATTCTGTTCAGCGCCGTCGGTACCGCAGGCCAGCGCTGCACCACGTTGCGTCGTCTGATCGCCCATGAATCGGTAAAGGAAGAAATCGTCACTCGCCTGAAAGCTGCGTACTCGAAAGTACGCATCGGCAACCCGCTGGAAGGCAATCTGGTCGGCCCGCTGATCGACAAGCACAGCTTTGAAAACATGCAGGATGCGCTGGAGCAGGCATTGAGCGAGGGTGGCCGGGTATTCGGCGGCAAGCGCCAACTGGAAGATCAGTTCCCCAACGCCTACTACGTGTCGCCAGCGATTATTGAAATGCCCGAGCAGAGTGATGTGGTGTGCAGCGAAACCTTCGCACCGATTCTGTATGTGGTTGGCTATAACGATTTCCAGGAAGCGCTGCGCCTGAACAACGCGGTGCCGCAAGGGTTGTCATCGTGCATCTTCACCACTGATGTACGTGAGGCTGAGCAATTCATGTCGGCGGTGGGCAGTGATTGCGGGATCGCCAACGTCAACATCGGCCCGAGCGGCGCGGAGATTGGTGGTGCGTTTGGCGGCGAGAAAGAAACCGGTGGTGGCCGTGAGTCGGGCTCCGACGCCTGGCGCGGGTACATGCGCCGCCAGACCAACACCGTGAATTATTCGCTGGAGTTGCCGCTGGCGCAGGGCATTACGTTCGACTGAGTTTGGAATGACACCGATCCCCTGTGGGAGCGGGCTTTTGTGGTGAGGGGATTTATCCCCGACGGGCTGCGCAGCGGCCCTGAAAATTTAAGAGCGACGACTGCTTCGCAGCCGATCGGGGATAAATCCCCTCGCCACAGGGTTTACATCACAAATGGTTTCTTTCCTACATTGAATTGTGTGTTTGGCAGGTTTCTGTTGGAGTCTGGCAATGCCGTTACGCGAAGAATGTCTGTGGGAACAGCTCACGCCAAAAAGGCCGGATAACACCGCGCTCAGGGGCGAAGTCAAAGTCGATGTCTGCGTGATCGGCGCCGGGTTTACCGGGTTGTCGGCCGCGCTGCATCTGTTGGAAAAAGGCAAAAGCGTCTGCGTGCTGGAAGCGCATCGCGCCGGTCACGGTGGCTCCGGGCGCAACGTCGGGCTGGTCAACGCCGGCATGTGGATTCCACCGGACGAGATCGAAGCCGGTTTCGGCGAGGCCGTTGGCAGTCAGCTCAATCGCATGCTCGGGGCCGCGCCCGCGCTGGTGTTCAGCCTTGTGGACAAGTACAACATCGATTGCCAGTTACGCCGCGAAGGCACGCTGCACATGGCGCATAACGCCAAGGGCGAGGCCGATCTGCGCAGTCGCGAGCAACAATGGAAACGCCGTGGCGCACCGGTCGAGTTGCTGACCGGCAAGGCCTGCGAACAAGCCACCGGGACGCAAAAAATTGCTGCGGCACTGCTCGATCGCCGCGCCGGCACGCTCAACCCGATGGCCTATGTCACCGGGCTGGCGAATGCCGTGATCGATCTCGGCGGGCAGATGTTCGACCATTCACCGGTCACCCGACTCGAACGTCAGGGCGCGAAATGGTCGGTGCAAACCGAGCACGGTTCGGTGCTCGCCGAACAAGTGGTCATCGCTTCCAACGCCTACACCGAGGGCGACTGGACCGAACTCAAGCGCAACTTCTTCCCCGGTTATTACTATCAGGTCGCCTCGGTGCCGCTCACCGAAGACGCTGCGCAGGAGATTCTTCCCGGCGGGCAGGGTTCGTGGGACACCCGCCAAGTGTTGAGCAGCATTCGCCGCGACAAAGAAGGGCGGTTATTGCTCGGTAGCCTGGGCAACGGTAATCAGAAACCGACATGGTTCCTGAAAGCCTGGGCCGACCGCGTGCAACAGCATTACTTCCCCAATTTGAAACCGGTCGAATGGGAATGCACCTGGACCGGGCGCATCGCGTTCACCCCCGATCACCTGATGCGTCTGTTCGAGCCAGCGCCGGGACTGGTGGCCGTCACTGGCTATAACGGCCGTGGCGTCACGACGGGCACGGTGGTTGGCAAGGCTTTCGCCGACTATCTGTGTAACGGCAATCCACAAGCACTGCCAATCCCCTTCGCACCGATGCAGCCCTTGGCGGGCGTAGGCTTGCGCAGTTGCCTGTACGAGGCCGGGTTCTCGCTGTATCACGCGGGCCAGTGCCTGCGCATCGTCATTTGAGTGTTGAAATATGTTGCCGGAAGCGGCGCTTTCCGATGCAGCGACTAGCCTGTAATGGTGCGGGTTGTAGCAGTCCCGCACCAGCAGTGTGCAGTTCGGTGACGCGGGCTGTTACAGGCTGGTTGCACGTCGTTTGGTGCCGCGGTTGCAATGATGGCGCATGCGGGTTGCGCCTTTAGAAATAAATGGTTTCACCTTCCGCGGTTTAGACGGTTGCACGCCCAATGAAAATGGGAACGAAACAGTCGAAATAACAAGAAAGCAGCGACTTTTTGAAGAATAAAAAACCGATGGCACGGCCCTTGCTCTGAGCATTCAGTGAAGTGAAGTCGCAGTGCCAACTAAAAAAAACCTTGGAGCACCACCTCATGTCCCAGACGTTTTACAAGAAAGGCTTTCTGGCCCTCGCAGTGGCTACTGCGTTGGGTGTTTCTGCGTTTGCTCAGGCTGATATCAAAATCGGCGTAGCGGGTCCAATGACGGGCGCCAACGCGGCATTTGGCGAGCAGTACATGAAGGGTGCACAGGCAGCGGCTGACGCAGTCAACGCGGCAGGTGGCGTCAACGGGGAGAAAATCGTTCTGGTCAAAGGCGATGACGCCTGCGAACCGAAGCAGGCGGTGACGGTCGCCAAGGACCTGGTCAACCAGAAAGTCGCTGGCGTCGTCGGTCACTTCTGCTCTTCTTCGACCATTCCAGCGTCGGAAATCTATGACGAAGCCGGTGTGATCGCGATCACTCCAGGTTCCACCAACCCGCAAGTGACCGAACGCGGCCTCAGCGCCATGTTCCGTATGTGCGGCCGTGATGATCAGCAGGGCATCGTCGCCGGCGACTACATCGTTGACGTGCTCAAAGGCAAAAAGGTTGCCGTGCTGCACGACAAGGACACCTACGGCCAAGGCCTGGCGGATGCCACCAAGGCACAGCTTGAGAAGCGTGGCGTGAAGCCGGTGCTGTACGAAGGCCTGACCCGTGGTGAGAAAGACTTCAGCGCCGTGGTCACCAAAATCCGCGCCGCCGGCGCCGATGTCGTCTACTTCGGCGGTCTGCACCCGGAAGCCGGCCCGTTGGTCAAACAACTGCGCACTGAAGGCCTGAAAGACGTGAAGTTCATGTCTGACGACGGCATCGTCACCGACGAACTGGTGACCACCGCTGGTGGCCCGCAATACGTCGACGGCGTGCTGATGACCTTTGGCGCCGACCCGCGCATGCTGCCGGAAAGTAAAACCGTGGTGGATGCCTTCCGCAAGGCCGGCACCGAGCCTGAAGGCTACACCCTGTACGCTTACGCTTCGGTTCAGACCCTGGCGGCCGCCTTCAATGGCGCCAAGTCCAACAGTGGCGAAAAAGCCGCCGAGTGGCTGAAAGCCAATCCGGTGAAAACCGTCATGGGTGAGAAGGCCTGGGACAAGAAGGGTGACCTGAAAGTCTCCGACTACGTGGTTTACCAGTGGGATGCGACTGGCAAATATCACCAGCTGGAAAAACAGAAGTAAGGGCTGACGCGATCATTTGATCCCCTCCCATAACTGTGGGAGCGGGCTTGCCCGCGATGGCGTCAGGTCAGTCGACACACAGGTTGACTGATCCACCACTATCGCTGGCAAGCCAGCTCCCACAGGGTTTGGAGTGATTGGGTCAATCGCGCTCTGACATTGCTCCGACGTAAATCTGTATTTTCCCTAGAAGAGCCGCCCGCCCACAGGTGTGCAGGTTCTCACTGCGTGAGATTGCGTTATGGATGGTATTTTCCTGCAGCAACTGGTCAACGGCCTGACCCTCGGGTCGGTCTATGGCCTGATCGCCATCGGCTACACAATGGTCTACGGCATCATCGGCATGATCAACTTCGCCCACGGCGAGGTTTACATGATTTCCGCTTACCTGGCGGCAATCAGTCTGGCTCTGCTGGCTTACTTCGGTATCGAATCTTTCCCGCTGCTGATGCTCGGCACGCTGATCTTCACCATCGTCGTCACGGCGGTGTATGGCTGGGTGATTGAGCGAGTCGCCTACAAACCCCTGCGCAACTCCACCCGACTGGCACCGCTGATCAGCGCCATCGGCATCTCCCTGATCCTGCAAAACTATGCCCAGATCAGCCAGGGCGCCCGTCAACAGGGTGTTCCAACGCTGCTCACTGGCGCCTGGCGCGTCGACATCGGCACCGGTTTCGTTCAGCTCACCTACACCAAGATCTTCATCCTGGTGGCCGCGTTCGTCGGCATGGGTCTGCTGACCTATGTGATCAAATACACCAAGCTCGGCCGTATGTGCCGCGCCACTCAGCAAGACCGCAAGATGGCCTCGATTCTGGGGATCAACACCGACCGCGTTATCTCCTACGTGTTCATCATCGGTGCAGCCATGGCGGCATTGGCCGGCGTGCTGATCACCATGAACTACGGCACGTTCGACTTCTACGCAGGCTTCGTCATCGGCATTAAAGCCTTCACCGCTGCGGTACTCGGCGGGATCGGTTCGCTGCCGGGTGCGATGCTGGGCGGGATCATCCTCGGCATCTCCGAGTCGCTGTTCTCCGGCCTGGTCAACTCCGACTACAAAGACGTGTTCAGCTTCTCGCTGCTCGTACTTGTTCTGGTCTTCCGGCCGCAGGGTCTGTTGGGCCGTCCTCTTGTGTCGAAGGTGTAAGCGATGTCTTCAACCACCAAAAAAAGCATTGATATCAAAAAAAGCCTGGTTGAGGCGATTCTGGCCGGCCTGATTGCCCTGATCGTATTCGGGCCGATTGTCGGTGTCGTCCTTGAGGGGTACAGCTTCAATCTCGAACCGACCCGCGTGGCGTGGATCATCGGTATCGTCATGATTGGCCGCTTCGCCCTCAGCCTGTTCCTGCAAACGCCCAAGGGCCTGAAGATTCTCGACGGATTCGAGAGCACCGGTTCCGGTGTGCACGTACTGCCAAGCGATCACAAATCGAGACTGCGCTGGATCATCCCGCTGCTGATTGTGCTGGCGGTCATCGTGCCGTTTGTTTCCAACTCCTATCTGCTGGGCGTGGTCATCCTCGGGTTGATCTACGTGCTGCTGGGGTTGGGGCTGAACATCGTGGTCGGTCTGGCCGGTCTGCTCGACCTCGGTTACGTGGCGTTCTACGCCATCGGTGCCTACGGTCTGGCGCTCGGTTACCAGTATCTCGGTCTGGGTTTCTGGACGGTGCTGCCGTTGGCGGCGATTATGGCGGGTCTGGCCGGTTGCATCCTCGGTTTCCCGGTGTTGCGTCTGCATGGCGACTATCTGGCGATCGTGACGTTGGGCTTCGGTGAAATCATTCGCCTGATCCTCAATAACTGGTTGTCGCTGACTGGCGGCCCGAACGGCATGCCGGCGCCACTGCCGACCTTCTTCGGTCTGGAGTTCGGCAAACGCGCGAAGGATGGCGGGGTGCCGTTCCACGAGTTCTTCGGCATCGCCTACAACCCGGACGTGAAGTATTACTTCATCTACGCGGTGTTGTTCCTCGTGGTATTGGCCGTGCTGTACATCAAGCATCGTCTGGTGAAGATGCCGGTCGGTCGCGCGTGGGAAGCCTTGCGTGAAGACGAAATCGCCTGCCGTTCGATGGGCCTCAACCACGTGCTGGTCAAGCTCTCGGCGTTCACCATTGGCGCGTCGACGGCGGGTCTGGCCGGTGTTTTTTTCGCCACCTATCAAGGTTTCGTCAACCCGACGTCGTTCACCTTCTTCGAATCGGCGCTGATTCTGGCCATCGTCGTGCTCGGCGGCATGGGCTCAACCATCGGCGTGGTGATCGCCGCGTTCGTGCTGACCGTCGCTCCGGAACTGCTGCGCGGTTTCGCTGAATATCGTGTGCTGCTGTTCGGCATCCTGATGGTGTTGATGATGATCTGGCGACCTCGCGGGCTGATCCGCATCAGCCGCACCGGGGTCACTCCACGCAAAGGTGCCATTCACTATGAGAGGACTGCGCCATGAGTGAAGTCGTACTCTCTGTTGAAAAACTGATGATGCATTTCGGTGGCATCAAGGCCTTGAGCGATGTCAGCCTGAAGGTTAAACGCAACTCGATCTTCGCCCTGATCGGCCCTAACGGCGCTGGCAAAACCACGGTGTTCAACTGCCTGACCGGTTTCTACAAAGCCTCCGGCGGCAAGATCGAACTCAATGTGCGCGGCCAGCAGACCAACGTCATCCAGTTGTTGGGCGAGTCGTTTAAAGCGACCGACTTCGTCTCGCCGAAATCCTTCCTCAGCCGTCTGTATTACAAGATGTTCGGTGGTACGCACCTGGTGAACCGTGCGGGGCTGGCGCGGACATTCCAGAACATTCGCCTGTTCAAGGAAATGTCGGTGCTGGAAAACCTGCTGGTGGCCCAACACATGTGGGTCAACCGCAACATGCTCGCCGGCATCCTCAATACCAAGGGCTACCGCAAGGCTGAAAGCGACGCGCTGGACGTTGCGTTCTACTGGCTGGAAGTGGTCGATCTGGTCGACTGCGCCAACCGTCTCGCCGGTGAACTCTCCTACGGCCAGCAACGCCGTCTGGAGATTGCTCGGGCCATGTGCACGCGGCCGCAGATCATCTGCCTCGACGAACCGGCCGCCGGCCTCAACCCTCAGGAAACCGAAGCGCTGAGCGCGATGATCCGGCTGCTGCGCGACGAGCACGATCTGACCGTGGTGCTGATCGAACACGACATGGGCATGGTTATGAGTATTTCCGACCACATCGTGGTGCTGGACCACGGCATCGTCATCGCCGAAGGCGGGCCTGAAGCGATTCGTAACGACCCGAAAGTGATTGCCGCCTATCTCGGCGCCGACGAAGAGGAGCTGGTATGACGCAACCGATCCTCGAACTCAAAGACCTCGACGTGTTCTACGGACCGATCCAGGCGCTCAAAGGTGTTTCGCTGCAGATCAACGAGGGGGAAACCGTCAGCCTGATCGGCTCCAACGGTGCCGGCAAATCGACGTTGCTGATGTCGATCTTCGGTCAGCCACGGGCGGCGGGCGGGCAGATCATTTATCAGGGCGTCGACATCACCCAGAAGTCCTCGCACTACATCGCCTCCCACGGCATCGCGCAGTCGCCGGAAGGCCGGCGGGTGTTTCCCGACATGACCGTCGAGGAAAACCTGCTGATGGGCACCATCCCGATTGGCGACAAGTACGCCAAAGAGGACATGCAGCGCATGTTCACGCTGTTTCCACGGCTGGAAGAGCGCCGTACCCAGCGGGCGATGACCATGTCCGGTGGGGAGCAGCAGATGCTGGCGATTGCCCGCGCGTTGATGAGTCGGCCGAAGCTGTTGCTGCTTGATGAGCCGAGCCTGGGCCTGGCGCCGATCGTGGTGAAGCAGATTTTTTCGACCCTGCGGGAGTTGGCGAAAACCGGCATGACGATTTTCCTCGTCGAGCAGAACGCCAACCATGCGCTGAAGCTGTCGGATCGCGCGTATGTGATGGTCAACGGCGAGATTCGCCTCACCGGCACCGGCAAGGAGTTGCTGGTGAATGAGGAGGTGCGTAACGCCTATCTGGGCGGGCACTGATTCTTTCATGGTTGTACACAGCCCCGGCGACGCAAGTCCCGGGGCTTTTTAATACCCGCAATCCCCTGTAGGAGCTGCCGCAGGCTGCGATCTTTTGATGTTGTTTTTCAAGATCAAAAGATCGCAGCCTGCGGCAGCTCCTACAGGGAAAACGGCTGTTCCGTCAAATTGTGGAAAACAAATTCCCCAAGCTGCCAAAGCGCGACATATAGACGCTGCAAATAGCTGTTTTTCCACAGTTTTGACTTGTCCCCGGTTACTGTGGAACTGGCTGTGAATAACGTGGGTGTATCTGGCTGAACGCCTTGTAATCCGTGGCTTGCAAGAGTGTGGTTGTTTTTTGATCAGGCGCTTTTCCGCGAGCTGAAGGCGTCGTTGTCAACCTTTTTTTGGACATCGCCTCAGAGGCAATTCAGTGGCAGCGATCCTGTGGATAAGTCTGTGATTAAACTCTGGAAAGACCTCGCTGAGGGCCGTAATTACTGGCCTCGCGCAATCACTGTGCTGACCGGCCAGTCGTGCAGAATGCCATGTGCCGCACATCTGCCGCTTCAGGGTCAAGCAAAAAACTTTCTATTTCCCCCGCAAAGCCTTGTGTGGCGCGGCTTTGCGCGTTTGCACTTGCCCCCGGAAACTGTGGAAGGGACTGTGGATAACATGCTTGCACATGGCTACAGGCCACGCCCTGTATAGCGTTGCGAAAGTTGATCATTTTTTGTTCGATCATGTAGGAGCTGCCGAAGGCTGCGATCTCTTGATCTTGAAAAACAACATCAAAAGATCGCAGCCTTCGGCAGCTCCTACACGGAGGCGGTGGTTGCCCGATATTCGCGGGCCGGGCATGCTGCTGGCTGATTTTCTATTCCAAGGGCTGCCCAGGTGGCCGAAGCAAGGAGAACACGATGTCCAACACCCTGTTTATCACCGGCGCAACGTCAGGATTTGGTGAAGCCTGCGCCCGTCGTTTCGCTGCGGATGGCTGGAAACTGGTGCTGACCGGCCGTCGTGAGGAACGCCTGAATGCGCTGTGCGCCGAATTGTCGAAGCAGACCGAAGTGCATGGCCTGGTGCTCGACGTGCGTGATCGCAAGGCGATGGAAGAGGCGATTGCCAACCTGCCGCCGTCCTTCGCCAAGCTGCGTGGCCTGATCAACAACGCCGGTCTGGCGCTGGGCGTTGATCCTGCACCGAAGTGCGATCTGGACGATTGGGACACCATGGTCGACACCAACGTCAAAGGCCTGATGTACGCCACGCGTTTGCTGCTGCCGCGTTTGATCGCCCATGGCCGTGGCGCCGGCATCGTCAACCTCGGCTCCATCGCCGGCAACTACCCGTATCCGGGCAGTCACATCTATGGCGCGACCAAGGCGTTCGTTAAACAGTTCTCGCTGAACCTGCGCTGCGACTTGCAGGGCACTGGCGTACGGGTCAGCAACATCGAGCCAGGTTTGTGCGAGAGCGAGTTTTCGCTGGTGCGTTTTGCCGGCGATCAGGAGCGATACAACGCGACTTACGCCGGTGCCGAGCCGATCCAGCCGCAAGACATTGCCGAGACGATTTTCTGGGTGATGAATGCGCCGGCGCACATCAACATCAACAGCCTGGAGTTGATGCCGGTGAGCCAGACCTGGGCTGGCTTTGCGATTGAGCGTAACAAGGCCTGATACCGCGTTACGGCCAATCGCTGGCAAGCCAGCTCCCACAGGTTTATTGGCGTACACAAATCTTGTGAACGGCTCGATATTTGTGGGAGCTGGCTTGCCAGCGATGAGGCCAGAACAGGCAAAAAATGCCGATAAGGTAAACTCCCCTCGCAACAACCCAACCGCACCCCGCGGTTTTCAAGGTTTTTCGAGGAGTTAAAGTGAGTAACCGAGGTGAGCAGGCACTGCTCAAACAATCGACCATTCTGATGTTCGCCGTGGCGATTGCCGGGATCGTCACCGGTTTTGTTTCTGGTTCCCAATCCATCCTGTTCGATGGTTTTTTCTCGCTGATCGCAACGTTCATCAAAGTCCTGATGCTGATCACCGCCAAGTTGATCGCCAAAAAAAGTAACCACCGTTTCCAGTTTGGTTTCTGGCATCTGGAGCCCATGGTGTTGGTGATCGAAGGCAGTTTCCTGCTGCTGATCGCGATCTACGCGTTTCTCAACGGTGTGTTTGGCATCATCAACGGTGGTCGGGAGATCGAACTGGGGCTGGTGATCATCTATGCCGCGGTGTTTACCGTTGTCGAGTTCGCCTACTTCTTCTACGTGCGCCGGCGTAACCGCAAACTCAAATCCAGCCTGATCCAGTTCGACAACATCAGTTGGCTGGTGGACGCGATGTTGTCCGTGGGCCTGTTGATCAGTTTCCTTGCGGCGCTGCTGCTCAAGTCCCAGGGCTATGGCCAGTGGGCGGTGTATGTCGACCCGCTGATTCTGATCGTGCTGGCCCTGACCATGCTGCCACCGGCGTTCAAGATCCTTGGCCCGGCGTTGCGCGATGTACTGGGGATTGCCCCGGACACGCTGGATGATCAAGTGCGTCAGGTGATGGAAGAGGCGAAGGTCGAGCATGGTTTCGACGACTACGTGTCATACGTGCAGAAGCACGGGCGGGCGCGGTTTATCGAGATTCATGTGGTGTTGCCGGCGGACTATGCGCTGAGCAATGTCGGGCAGCTGGATGCATTGCGCGAGGCGATTTCGGCGAAGCTGGGCAAACCGGATGCGGCGCGCTGGCTGACCATCAGCTTCACCGGGGACAAGAAGTGGATTGCCTGATGTAACCCGGATCTCTGTTGAGAACAGATTTGTGGAGAAGGGGATTTATTGTGGCGAGGGGATTTATCCCCGTTGGGGCGCGAAGCGGCCCTAAAAAGAGCGGGGCCGCTGCGCAGCCCAACGGGGATAAATCCCCTCGCCACAGTAGATCTCCTCAGCACACTGGATCTCATGTGCCATGAGATCAGCGCAAATATTCAGCCAGGCCGCTATAGCAAGTCGCAAGGTGATACGGCGTGGTCGAAGGCATGTCCTTGCGACTAACCTCACCCAATTCATCCCGGCACTCATACCAGCCACCCGCATGCAGAAACCGTTGCTGCAACGCCTGCAATTGGCGCAGCACCACCGCTTCACTGCCCTGACGCAAGGTCAGCGCACGCAAATATTCCGCCTGAGCCCAGATCCGTTGGGTCGAATCTCGTGGACGTCCGTTTGATTCCAGATCGAGCATCGCCCGCACCGCGCCGGATGGCTGCACCACGCCGTATTGCTCGGTGAACGCAAACGCCCGATCCAGCGCTGCATGCAGTTTCGAACCACGCAACAACGCTGACGATTCGAGCAGGAAATACCATTCGAATTGATGGCCGGGTTCGTACCAGTTATCCACAGCCCCGAGCGGCTTCTCCATCAACACACCATATTGCGGATCGACGAAGCGCTTGTGCATGGCTGTGCATAACTCCAGCAACGCGGTCTGGGTCTGGGCATCTTCGCGAGCGGCGAGCGTGGCGAGGAAGGCTTCGGCCAAGTGCATCAAAGGATTCTGCAAAGGGCCGGTTTCCAGGGTGATCCAGTCACGATCAAGGCAGGCCTCGTACAAACCATCACCCATGGCAAAGCGTCGCCCAATGATTTCCAGCGCCGCATTCAGGGTCGACTCGACCAGCGGATCGCCGGACTTTGCCCAGTAATGCGCGCAGGCGAACAGGATGAAGGCGTGGGTGTAGAGATCCTTGCGCTGATCTAGCGGCTTGCCCTGCGCGTCGATGCTGTAGAACCAGCCCCCGTGCTCGGCATCATGGAAATGCCGTTGCAGCGAACGAAACAGCGCCGCGGCGCGCACTTCAGCGTTATCCACCACCCCGATCAAACTGGAAAACAGATACAACTGGCGCGCGCAGGCCATCGCTCGATAGCGTTGCGCTGGCAGCGGTTGATGCGCGGCGTCCAGCGCCTCAAAGGGCAACGCCATGTCGGCGTTCCAGCCCGGACCTTGCCAGAGGGGCACGATCACGTTGACGAAGTGCTGTTGCACAGCGCCGAACAGGGCGGTCAATTCAGGCAGGGAGGTGGAGCGGGAAGCGTGGGGCATGGGCGGACGTCGTCACGGGCTGGGGCGATTGCGCGACATGGTAGCAGAGCAGCAGGCTTTAGAGTCTTGGCGTCTGATCGGCCGTCATCGCTGGCAAGCCAGCTCCCACAGGGATTTTCGGTGTTCACATGATTGGCGTACACCGAATAACCTGTGGGAGCTGGCTTGCCAGCGATGTGGCCGGAGCAGGCGCTAAAAAATCAGCCGGCCAACAACCAGGTCCCAGTCACCGCCGAAGCCGCACCTGCAAGACGCACCAACGGTGCAGCAGCTTGAGGCAGGAAACGCACTACGGCATAACCAGCGGCATGCAGCGCAGCTGTCGCGGCGACGAAACCGGCCGCATACGCCCAAGGGCTGCTCATGTCCGGCAACTCCAGGCCATGCGCAACACCATGGAACAACGCAAACACCGCCGTCGCCACCACCGCCATGACCAACGGCGGACGCACCGCCAATGCCACCGCCAGGCCCAGCGCCAGCACCGATGCAGCAATCCCGCTTTCCAGCGCCGGCAATTGCAGCCCTTCAAAACCGAGCATTCCGCCCATCAGCATGGTGCCGACAAACGTGCACGGCAGCGCCCAACGCGCCGCGCCTTGCTGCTGCGCTGCCCAAAGTCCGACCGCAACCATCGCCAGCAAATGGTCGAGACCACCGATCGGGTGACTGATACCCGCGATCAAGCCACTGTCGCCATGCCCCGGGTGGGCAAAGGCCAAGGCCGGAGTCAGCAGCAGCGCAACCGCGCCAAGAATACGTTTGAGTGTCATGGATAAGCTTCCTTGTTGAGCAGTGAATCAGGCTGCGGTCAGCAGGCCCTGGCGTTCGATGAAGGCGATGATGGCTTCAAGGCCCTGACCGGTTTTCTGGTTGCTGAAGACGAACGGCTTGCCGTTGCGCATGCGTTGGGTGTCGCTGTCCATCATTTCCAGCGAGGCGCCCACCAGCGGCGCCAAGTCGATCTTGTTGATCACCAGCAGGTCGGACTTGCAGATCCCCGGCCCGCCCTTGCGCGGCAGCTTGTCGCCGGCCGAGACGTCGATCACATAGATAGTCAGGTCGGACAATTCCGGGCTGAAGGTCGCCGACAGGTTGTCGCCGCCGGACTCCACCAGAATCAGATCCAGCCCCGGAAAACGCCGATTGAGTTGATCGACCGCTTCAAGGTTGATCGAGGCGTCTTCACGAATCGCCGTGTGCGGGCAGCCGCCGGTTTCCACGCCGATGATCCGCTCGGGGGCGAGGGCTTCATTGCGCACGAGGAAATCGGCGTCTTCGCGGGTGTAGATATCGTTGGTCACCACGGCGAGGTTGTAGCGTTCGCGCAGGGCCAGACACAGGGCCAGGGTCAATGCGGTTTTGCCGGAACCGACCGGGCCGCCGATGCCGACGCGCAGAGGTTGTGTGTTCATGAATGGTTCTCCTAGGAGCGAAAGAGGCGGCTGTACTGGCGCTCGTGGGCCATGCACGCCAGGGACAGGCCGAACGCGGCGCTGCCGATGTGTTCGGGATTGATTCGGGTCGCGTCCTGCTGTGCCTGTTGCAGTAACGGCAGCAATTCGCTGGTCAGGCGCTGGGCGGCTTGCTGGCCCAGCGGCAGGGTTTTCATCAGCACGGCGAGCTGGTTTTCCAGCCAGCTCCATAGCCACGCGGCGAGCGCGTCCTGCGGGCTGATGCCCCACGCGCGTGCGGCGAGCGCCCAGCACAAGGCCAGATGCGGTTCGGTGCATTGATCGAGAAAGTCACGAGCGCAGGCGTCGAGCTCCGGCAAACCGTTGAGCAGTTGCTGCAACGAATAGCCCATCTGCCGACTTTCCAGATGCAACTCGCGAGTCTCGCGGCTGGCGCGGTGGCTCTCACAGAGGATCAGCAACTCGCTCCAGTTTTCATCCGCCGCCGCTTGGCAATGCGCAAGCAACAACGGCGCCTCAAAGCGCGAAAGATTCAGCAGCAACTGATCACTGATCCAGCGGCGGGCGTCGTCCGGGTTTTTCACCCGGCCGTTATCCACCGCCATTTCCAGGCCTTGCGAATAGCTGTAGCCGCCAATCGGCAATTGCGGACTGGCCAGGCGCAGCAGCGCCCAGGCCGGATTCACAGGCGTACGCCGAACTGATGGAGTTTCGGCGCGTAGTTGAAGTCTTCGTCGCCGTGGCGTGAATGGTGGTGGCCGCCGCCATAAGCACCGTGTTCCGGCTGGAACGGTGCTTCGATCGCCTCAACCTGTGCGCCGAGCTGTTCGAGCATGGCCTTGAGCACGTAATCATCGAGCAGGCGCAGCCAGCCATCGCCGACTTGCAGAGCGACATGCCGATTGCCCAAGTGATAAGCGGCGCGAGTCAATTCAAAAGCGTTGGCGCAAGTGACATGCAGCAGTTGCTCGGGGCGGGCACAGACGCGAACGATGCGACCGTCTTCAGCCTGTAGGCATTCGCCGTCATACAGCGGCGGCTGGCCACGCTCCAAAAACAACCCGACGTCTTCACCTTCAGCACTGAAACAGCGCAGACGGCTTTTGCTCCGCGCTTCGAAGGTCAGGTGCAACTCGGCGGCCCATACGGGTTGAGGGTCGATTCTGCGGTGAATCACCAGCATCGGGAAACTTCCAGCTATGGACAATGATTGGTTTAGAGCAAGGGGCTTGCCAATCGGACGAGATGTAGGAAATCCCTGTCGGAGCGTAGTGGATGTTTCAAGATGTTGCGGAGGTTTGGAAGGTTTTGGTGCATGAAGGTTTTTACATGCACCAATTTGCAGCGGGCAAAAAAAATCGCAGCCTTCGGCAGCTCCTACATGAAACGCAATCTCTGTAGGAGCTGCCGAAGGCTGCGATCTTTTGATCTTTACTCAGTACTGCCCAGGCCCTGCCAATGCTTCAGGCCAATAAAGATAAAACGCAGCTGCTGAGTGATCTTCGCCTGCGGCGTCAGATGCTCCGGCAGTGCTTCAGCGGGCGGGTCGATGATGTCTGGGAGGGTAGCGAACACCGATTTGACGATCAGATCAGCCATCACACTCAGGCCCTCGGCATCCAGATGCTGAAGTTTGGGCATCATCGTCAGGTCCGATGCAAGGTCGGAGCTGATGTTTTCACGCAATCGACCAATCGCCTGACGCACCGGCAGCGAGCCACCGTACTGTTCGCGGGCGAGAAACAGAAATTGTGAGCGGTTGGCACTGACCACATCGAGAAAGATCCGCACCGAGGCATCGATAATGCCGCCCATGACGAATTCGTTGTGGCGTACCAGGCGGATGGTTTCGCGAAAGGTCTGGCCGACTTCACTGACCAGCACCAAACCCAATTCGTCCATATCGGCAAAATGCCGGTAGAAACCGGTGGGCACGATCCCGGCGGTCTTGGTGACTTCGCGCAGGCTCAGGCTGCCGAATCCTCGGCCGCTTTCCATCAAATGGCGGGCAGCGTCCATCAGGGCGTTGCGGGTCTGTTGCTTCTGTTCGGCGCGGGGCAGCATCGCAGGGTGTGTTCTTCGGCAGGACAAGCGCCGCACTCTAGCAAATCGGCTTTATCGGCGTCGAACGGCGGGGCAGTAAAGCGAGGGTTTTTACGGGGCGTTTACCAGAACCTGAAAAGTCAAAAGCCCAATCCGTCGATTGGGCTTTTTTTCCGGGCCACCATGGGCTCAGCTCACAGCGCTGTTGCGTTCGATCACACGGTCACCACCACCTTCGGCAACAGCCTTACCTTGTGGGGTTTTGTCGTAGCCGTCTTCAACCAGACCTTTTTCTTCGAGGCGGTTGCGACCGTTTTCGGCGACAGCCTGGCCTTGAGGGGTTTTGTCGTAGCCGTCTTCGACCAGACCTTTTTCTTCCAGACGGTTGCGACCGTTTTCCGCTACCGACTGACCTTGTGGCGTTTTGTCGTAGCCATCTTCAGCAAGGGTGCCTTTGGTGTGGTCGGAACCATCAGCGGCCACGGTCTGGCTGAACACCGAGTAGCTGGTTTTGACTTGTGGCGTGGCTTGGTCGGCAGCAGGCAGGGCGAAAGCAGTGCTGGCCAGCATCGAGAGGGTAAGACTAAGCAGTAATTGGCGTTTCATGATGGGTTGCTCCTTGGGAGGGCGATAAAGTGGGTACGAGGGCAATGCTACTCTCGATAAGTCGATATAAAAGTTCATAAACGCAATGGTAATAATCAACAGAATTGATTGTTCTGGCGCGAGGCTCTAGATCGGGCCTTTCAGAGCATCGGTTTTGCACCGAGGTGGGTATTTTCGACCCACTCGTGCCTCGCAAACGTGCGGGTCGCGGTAACGCTGTTCGACTGACCGGTCAGAATTCACCCGGGTTTTTCCGTCTTAATCGACTTTTCGGTTAAACCTGCGGGCCTTTTGCCAGTCACAGTTTTCATAGGGGCCGCTTTGGCCCGCCGTTTCAGCCGTTCGCCGCTTTCTTTAAGGGTGAGTGGTCGTGATCAGGAGCTTTGTGCATGACGCGCACTGGAAAAATCTTCAGCTGGACCTTCGCCACCCTCGTGCTGCTACTGGCCGTGCTGGTACTGATCATCGTGTTCTTCGACTGGAACCGGATCAAACCGCCGCTCAACGCCAAAGTCTCGGAAGAACTGCATCGACCGTTTGCCATCAATGGCAACCTCGCAGTGATCTGGCAGCGCGAGCCCGACGAGGGCGGTTGGCGCGCCTGGGTGCCGTGGCCGCACGTGGTTGCTGAAGATTTGAGCCTGGGCAATCCGGACTGGTCGAAGAAACCGCAGATGGTCACCCTCAAGCGCGTCGAACTGCGCATCTCGCCATTGGCGCTGCTGGCGCAACGCGTGGTGATTCCGCGCATCGACCTGACCGAGCCCAACGCCGATCTGCAACGGCTGGCGGATGGCCGCGCCAACTGGGTATTCAAGTTCGATCCCAAAGACCCGAACGCCGAGCCGTCGAGCTGGGTGGTCGACATCGGCGCCATCGGTTTCGACAAGGGCCACGTCACCCTTGATGATCAGACCCTGAAAACTAATCTGGATGTGCTGATCGATCCACTGGGCAAGCCGATTCCGTACAGCGACATCGTCGGTGACAAAGCGGCGAAAACCGCGCAGGACAAGGGCGGCGCACCGCAAGACTATGCATTTGCGCTGAAGGTCAAAGGCCAATACCACGGCCAGAGCCTCAGCGGCCAAGGCAAGATCGGCGGGCTGCTGGCCTTGCAGGACGCGAGCAAGCCGTTCCCGCTGCAAGCCCAGGCGAAGATCGGCGACACCCGCATCGAACTGGCCGGCACCCTGACCGACCCGATGAATCTCGGCGCCCTTGACCTGCGTTTGAAGCTGGCCGGCGACAGCCTCGGCAATCTCTATCCGCTGACCGGCGTCACGCTGCCCGATACGCCACCGTATTCCACCGACGGTCATTTCATCGCCAAACTGCATGACCCTGCTGGCGCGAAATTCACCTACGAAAAATTCAACGGCAAGATCGGTAACAGCGACATCCACGGCGACCTGACTTACGCCGCAACCCAGCCGCGACCAAAACTCAGCGGTGCGCTGGTTTCTAATCAACTGTTATTTGCCGACCTCGCGCCGCTGATCGGCGCCGATTCGAATGACAAGCAGAAGGCCCGTGGCGGCGACAGCAAGCAACCGGCGGACAAAGTGCTGCCGGTTGAGGAATTCAAGACTGACCGCTGGCGCGCGATGGATGCCGACGTTGAATTCACCGGCAAGCGCATCGTCCACAGCGAGAAGCTGCCGTTCAATGATCTCTATACCCATCTGATATTGAACGACGGCGAACTGAGTTTGCAGCCGCTGCGCTTTGGCGTCGCTGGCGGCAATCTTGATGCGCAGATTCGTCTCAACGGTCGCACCGAGCCCATGGAAGGCCGGGCCAAACTGACCGCACGCCGCTTCAAGCTCAAAGAACTGTTCCCGACGTTTGAACCGATGAAGACCAGTTTCGGCGAACTCAATGGCGATGCCGATATCAGCGGGCGTGGCAATTCGGTGGCGGCGCTGTTGGGCGGCGCCAACGGCAAGCTGAAGATGTTGATCAACGACGGCGCGATCAGCCGTGAACTGATGGAGCTGGCCGGACTCAACGTCGGCAACTACGTAGTCGGCAAGATCTTTGGCGACAAGGAAGTGAAGATCAACTGCGCGGCGGCGGATTTCGATATCAAGACCGGTTTGGCCACCACGCAGCTGTTTGTCTTCGATACCGAGAACGCGATCATCTATATCGATGGCACGGCGAACATGGCTACCGAGCAACTCGACCTGACAGTGACGCCGGAATCGAAGGGCTGGCGTTTGATCTCCCTGCGTTCGCCGCTGTACGTGCGCGGCAAGTTCATCAAGCCGGACGCCGGGGTGAAGGCCGTGCCGCTGATGTTGCGTGGGGCGGGGATGGTTGCCTTGGGTGTGATTGCAGCGCCGGCGGCGGGGCTGTTGGCGCTGGTGGCACCAAGTGGCGGCGAGCCGAATCAGTGTGCGCCGCTGCTGGAGCAGATGAAGGAAGGGAAAGCCCCGGTAACGGTTAAACCCACTAAATAAGGGCAAGATCAAAAGATCGCAGCCTTCGGCAGCTCCTACATAGAACCGTGTAGGAGCTGCCGAAGGCTGCGATCTTTTGCTTTTAAGGGTTAGAGGTCGTTCAGGATGTCAGCCATGTCATCGGCATGTTCTTCTTCCTGCGCGAGAATGTCTTCGAAGATCCGGCGGGTCGTCGGGTCTTTCTCGCCGATGTACTGAATGATCTCGCGATAGCTGTCGATGGCGATCCGCTCGGCTACGAGGTCTTCGTAGACCATCTCCTTGAGGGTGTTCCCGGCCACGTATTGCGCGTGGGACATTTTCGACAGCAGGTCGGGGTTGAACTCGGGCTCGCCGCCCAATTGCACGATCCGCTCGGCCAGACGGTCGGCGTGCTCGGCTTCCTGATTCGCGTGTTCGAGGAATTCTTCGGCGGCCACGTGGGCTTTCACGCCATTGGCCATGAAGTAGTGGCGCTTGTAGCGCAACACGCAGACCAGTTCGGTGGCCAGCGATTCGTTGAGCAAGCGCAGCACCTCTTCACGGTCGGCGCTGTAGCCCTCGGTGACGGCGCCGTTCTCGACGTGTTGGCGCGCACGATCGCGCAGGGTTTGGACATCTGACAGATGCAGGTCGTCGCTCATTTCAATCTCCTGGAGGCTAATCCGATGGGCGCCACGTTCTGCGGCCGTGGTCGCTACCCAAGTTGTGAGTCATGAGCGAAGGAAAAAGTTTTATCGGTTTTGCACCACCCCAGCAGGAGCTGCCGAAGGCTGCGATCTTGGCGCCAGCCCCGACAACAACGCCTCCTCACGCAACCAGGCAAAAAACGCCCGCACCGGCGGATGTCGCTCGCGGCCCGGCACACACAACGCGCTGTAACCCGCGCCATCGACCACGACCTCGCCCTTGTACGGCACCAATAAGCCGCTTGCGACGCTCTCCGAGACCAGAATATTGCTCGCCAGCACCAACCCTTGCCCGGCAATGGCCGCTTGCAGGGCGTAATGCTCTTCGTCGTATTCACGGATCGCCGGCTGCGGCTTCAACCAATTTTCGCCGGACTTTGCACACCACGCTTCCCAGCCATGAGCGTAGAGCTTCGAGTTGTGCCAATGCACGCTGATCAATGTCGGCGTACGCCGTGCGGCCAGCGCCACTTGCTCGGGCGAGCCGTAAACGCCGAATGACTCATCGAACAGGCACAGGCCATACAGGTTGGGGTAATCGTCGAGGCTGTAACGCAACACCAGATCGACGCTGGCGTCCTGGTGCAAGTCGATGACTTCGCAATGGGTATCAAGGCGCACATTGATATTCGGGTGCTGCGCATAAAACCGCCCCAGACGCGGCACCAGCCACAGCGCCGCGAAGGCGGCGGTGGTCGACAGCGTCAGGCTGCTGCCGCTGCGTTGCGGGCGTAGGGTGTCGACGCTTTGCGCCACTTCCAGCAGCGCGCCGTGCAGGCTGCGAAACAGCCGCTCGCCACCCTCGGTCAGGCGCACCTGGCGTGGCAGGCGTTCGAACAGCGCGACCCCCAGCCAGTCTTCCAGCGCGCGAATCTGATGGGAAATGGCAGTCGGCGTCACCGACAGTTCTTCGGCCGCCGCCTTGAAACTCAACAGCCGCGAAGCGGATTCGAAGGCGCGCAGGGCGGTCAGTGGCAGCGAGGCGAACATTCAATACTCCATGGGTGAAATAAATTCATCTCGACTGATTTTTACTCATTTGAAGGCACGCAGTGACGCGCTTCAAGCTGCGAGCTACAAGCCGTTTGATTCTAGTCCTGAGGATATACAGATGAGTAAGATTCTTGCGATTCATGCCAGTCCGCGTGGTGACCGTTCAACGTCGCGCCGTCTGGCGGAAAGTTTTTTGAGCGCCTGGCAGGCGCGCCATCCGCAGGCTCACATCACCCGTCGTGAAGTTGGCCGGGCACTGATTCCAGCTGTAAACGAGGCGTTCGTGGCGGCAGCGTTTTACCCGGAACCCGAGGCGCGACCACTGTCGATGCAGGCCGACCTGGCACTCAGCGACCAGTTGGTTGGCGAGTTGCTCGAGCATGATCTGCTGCTGATTTCCACGCCGATGTACAACTTCAGCGTGCCCAGTGGCCTCAAGGCCTGGGTCGATCAGATCGTGCGGCTGGGCCTGACCTTCGATCACACCCTGGACAACGGCGTTGCTCAATACACGCCGCTGTTACAGGGCAAGAAAGCCTTGATCGTCACCAGTCGCGGCGGTTTCGGCTTCGGCCCGGGTGGCGAGCTGGAGGCGCTGAATCACGCCGATCCATGGCTGCGCACAGCGCTGGGCTTCGTCGGCATCAACGACATCAGCGTGGTCGCCGCCGAGGGCGAAGAATCCGCCGAGCGCACCTTCGCGGTGTCGGTGGCCGATGCCGAGCAGCGTCTGCTCGACCTCGCCCGGACGTTCTAGGTGGCCTGGCTGTGCTTGCTGATCGCCGCCGGATTCGAAGTCACCTTCGCCATGGGCATGAAATACGCCGAAGGTTTCACCCGGCCATGGCCGTCGGTGATCACGGTGATTGCGGCAGTAGGCGGCATCTACTTTCTCACGCTGGCCATGCGTGAATTGCCGGTCAGCATTGCTTATCCGATCTGGACGGCCATCGGCTCGCTGGGCACGGTGTTCCTCGGTTTTGCTCTGCTGGGCGAGAGCCTGACGCTGGTCAAACTGCTGTCGGTCGGGCTGATTGTGGCGGGGGTGGTGGGGCTGAAGTAGGCTGGTGGTTGAGTTGTCATGATCACGGAGGATGCTTGGCGAGCGTTTTGCAGGCCTTGCATCCACTCACCGACCACAAGGATGTCTGCCCATGTCCACGCGTTATCCGCTGGTGCTGGTCCCGGGCATGCTCGGGTTTATCCGGCTGGTGCTTTATCCGTATTGGTATGGAATCGTCAAAGCGTTGCGCCGTGGAGGTGCAACGGTGATTGCCGTGCAGGTGTCGCCGCTCAATTCGACTGAGGTGCGCGGCGAACAGTTGCTGGCGCGCATCGACGAGATCCTGCGCGACACCGGCGCGCAGAAGGTCAACTTGTTCGGCCACAGTCAGGGCTCGTTGACGGCGCGGTATGCGGCGGCGAAGCGGCCGGATCTGGTCGCCTCGGTGACGTCGGTGGCCGGGCCCAATCATGGTTCGGAACTGGCCGATTATCTGCAACGACACTACCCGGCCAACAGCGCCAAGGGGCGCTTGCTGGAGGTGCTGCTGCGTTTTATCGGGTGGCTGATGGCGTTATTGGACACCGGCTATCGCGGGCCGAAACTGCCGGTGGATATCCGCGCCTCGCACCAGTCGCTGACCACTGACGGCGTGGCGCTGTTCAACCAGCGTTATCCACAGGGCCTGCCCGAAACCTGGGGCGGGCACGGGCCGGAAGAGGTCAACGGTGTGCGGTACTACTCGTGGTCGGGGACGTTGCAGCCGGGCAAGACCGATCGCGGCGGCAATCTGTTCGATGGGACCAACCGCAGCTGTCGACTGTTTGCCAGGACGTTCGTGCGTGAGTCGGGGCAGTGCGACGGGATGGTCGGGCGCTACAGCTCGCATCTGGGCACGGTGATTGGCGATGACTATCCACTGGATCATTTCGACATCGTCAACCAGTCGCTGGGGCTGGTGGGGAAGGGCGCGGAGCCGGTGCGGCTGTTTGTCGAGCATGCGGCGCGACTAGAAGCGGCAGGCCTTTAAATCGCTTTTGTGGCGAGGGGATTTATCCCCGTTGGGTTGCGCAGCGGCCCTCGCTTTTTTTAGGGCCGCTACGCGACCCAACGGGGATAAATCCCCTCGCCACAAAGGTATAGGCATCAGGCAATGCGGGGCTGGCGGCCCAACACGGTGGTCCAACGCTCGGACAGAATCACCCCAGCCAACGTCAGCAATCCGCCGACCAGGTGATACATCGCCAACTGCTCCTTCAGTACCACTGCCGCAATCAGCGCAGTAATCAACGGCAGCAGATTGAAAAACAACGTCGTTCGGCTCGGCCCCAGGCGTTGCACAGCCTGCATCCACGCCAACGGCGCAAGCATCGAAGCCAACAGACACGCATACAACACCAGCGGAATGTTCTGCAGGGTCAAACCGGTTTTCGGTGAAGCCGCATACAACGGAAACAATACGACAATCGCCACCAGCACCTGCAAGTACAGCAACACCAGCGGCGGCAGGCGCAGCTGCCATTTCTTCAATAACGTGCTGTAAATCGCGTAAGCCAGGGTCGCGATCAACATCATCGCATCGCCCATGTTCACGCCGTGCTGCAGCAATGCGCCGAGGCTGCCGGACGACACCACCACCAATACGCCGGCAAACGACAGCACCGCGCCCACCAATGCGCCGGCAGTCAGGCGCTGACCGAGACTGATGATCGCCATGGCCAGCGACATCAACGGCATCAGCGACAGAATGATGCCCATGTTGGTCGCGGTGGTCAGGGTTGCGGCGAAGTAAGCGAGGCTCTGATACACCGCCATGCCAAGCACGCCGAGGACGAAGATCTTGCTCAGATTCGGGCGAATCTGCGGCCAGTGCGCGATCACCGCTTTGAGCATGAACGGGGTGAACAACAACCCGGCGAGCAGCCAGCGATAGAAACCGATCTCGGCGGGGAAAATCGCCCCGACCGCCAGTTTGTTGATCACGGTATTGCCGGCCCAGATAAAAATCGCCAGCAGCGGAAACGCGTATTGCATGAGTTGAAACCAGTACGTTGATGAGTCGCAATTATCCCTTGTCTGGATACAGGCCTATACTTCAAACCGGACAACCTGCCTCTGAAACCGGACAGCATGAACAGTAAACACATCGATCTGCTGGATTTCAGCGAGCTGCCGTCGGCGGTGTACTTCCGTTACGCCGATTTCAACGCCCATGAATTCGCCGCACCGCACCGTCATCCGTGGGGCACGCTGGAATACGCGGCGCACGGCGTGCTGCACATGGACGTCGACGGCAGTCGCTTCATGTCGCCGCCGCAATACGCGGTGTGGGTGCCGCCGCAGGTCGAGCACAGTTTTTACAGCCATCAACCGGTCAACTATCGTGCGGTGTGCCTTGATCCCAAGGTCTGCGCCGATTTGCCCCGGCGTGCCTGCACGTTGGCGATCAGCGACATTCTCAAGGCGATTCTCAAGGACTTCGCCGCCCGTGACGTGAAGATTCCCGTACTCGACGCCGACCAGCGACTGGCGCAGGTGTTGGTCGATCAATTGCAGCAGGCGCCGGTGCATGAATGCTATCTGCCCTATGCGAGCAGTCCGGGATTGCTGGCGATCCTCGAAACCCTGCAAGCCGAGCCGGGCAACAACCAGCCGCTGGCACACTGGGCGCTGCAGGTGCATGTCAGCGAGCGCACGCTGGCGCGGCAATTTGTGCGCGAGTTGGGCATGAGTTTTGGCGAATGGCGCCAGCGGCTGCGCTATCTCGCGGCAATCGAAGCGCTGGAGTCTTCGCGCAGCGTGCAGGAAATTGCCTTCGACCTCGGCTACAGCAGCGGCTCGGCGTTTATCGCCATGTTCGCCCGCCAGGCCGGTTGCACGCCGGAGCAGTATCGACGCAGCCACCGTGAGGGCAGGAAGGTGTAACAAGCTTTGACTACACTTCGGCAGAGGCCGCCCCCCTCGGTGCGGCGACAGGAGAAAACTCCATGAAGATGTTGCGTGTGCCTTTGTTGATGATTGGTTTGCTCCTGTGTTCTCAGGGTTTCGCCGCCACGGCGCAACAGAACAAGATGACCACCTGCAATGCCGATGCGACCGCCAAGAGCCTCAAGGGCGATGAACGCAAAACCTTTATGAGCACTTGCCTGAAGGCAGCGCCTGCGGCCAACGATGGCAAGGCCCTGACCCCGCAGCAGGAAAAAATGAAAACCTGCAACGCCGATGCGAAAACCAAAGCGCTGACCGGCGATGCGCGCAAGACCTTCATGAGTGATTGCCTGAAGAAAAAATAAGATCAAAAGATCGCAGCCTGAGGCAGCGCCTACAGGAGATTAATGTAGGAGCTGCCGCAGGCTGCGATCTTTTCGGCGCGACGGGCACCCCGGGCCTGTGCTCGCTTCGGCGCCGGAACGCTGGCAGACTGCCAATCCTTTTACGCCGTTCGTTTTGAGGCTGTATGCCAACGTTTTCTGAGCGTCATGTTGTGTTCTGGGTCAGTTGCATCATCATTTTCGGCGGATTGCTGTTGGTGTTGCCGTTGCGCTTGTTGCCGAGCCTGTTGGCCGGGTTGCTGGTGTTCGAACTGGTCAACATGCTCACCCCGCAATTGCAGCGGTTGATTGAAGGTCGACGTGCGCGCTGGCTGGCGGTGGCGCTACTGGGTACGTTGGTAGTCAGTGTGCTGGCGCTGCTCTTTGCCGGCGCGATCAGTTTCCTGCTGCACGAAGCGGAAAACCCCGGTGCCTCACTGGATAAATTCATGGGCGTGGTTGATCGTGCGCGCGGGCAATTGCCGCCGTTCATCGACGCCTATCTGCCCGCTAGTGCCGGTGAATTCCGTGTAGCGATCGGCGAATGGCTGAGCAAGCATCTCTCCGAACTGCAACTGGTCGGCAAAGACGCGGCGCACATGTTTGTGACGCTGCTGATCGGCATGGTGCTCGGCGCGATCATCGCCCTGCAGCGCGTGCCCGACGTCACCAAGCGCAAACCCCTGGCGGCGGCGCTGTTCGACCGTCTGCACCTGCTGGTTCAGGCGTTTCGCAATATTGTCTTCGCGCAGATCAAGATCGCCTTGCTCAACACTTTTTTCACCGGGATCTTCCTCGCGGTGATCCTGCCGATGTTCGGCGTGAAGCTGCCGTTGACCAAAACCCTGATCGTGCTGACCTTCCTGCTTGGCTTGCTGCCGGTGATCGGCAATCTGATTTCCAACACACTGATCACCATCGTCGGCCTGTCACTGTCGATCTGGGTGGCGGTGGCGGCGTTGGGTTATCTGATCGTTATCCACAAGCTCGAATACTTCCTCAACGCGCGCATTGTCGGCGGGCAGATCAGTGCCAAGTCGTGGGAGTTGTTGCTGGCGATGCTGGTGTTCGAGGCCGCGTTCGGCCTGCCGGGGGTGGTGGCGGGGCCGATTTATTACGCGTATCTGAAGAGTGAGTTGAAGCTGGGCGGGATGGTGTAACCACCCCGTGATCGTTCCCACGCTCTGCGTGGGAAAGCATCCCGTGACGCTCCGCGTCACAGCCTCAACAGCGGACGCAGAGCGTCCATGGCGGCGTTCCCACGCGGAGCGTGGGAACGATCATCAGTTCATGGCGCCGTAGCGTTTCATCGCTTCAATCGCCAAGCCGCTACCAATGCTGCCGAAGATGTTCCCTTCAACATGCCGCGCATTCGGCAGCATCGCCGAGACGCTGTTACGCAGCGCCGGAATCCCGCTCGAACCGCCGGTGAAGAACACCGTGTCGACCTGATCGACCGCCACGCCAGCATCGTTCAACAGCTGCGTAACACTGCCGCGTACCCGCTCCAGCAGCGCATCGATCGCCGATTCAAACAGCGCGCGGCTCAATTCCACGCTCAACCCGGCCTCGATGCGATCCAGCGGCACATGGCGGCTGTCGGTGTGGGTCAGCTGGATTTTGGTTTCCTCGACTTCCATCGCCAGCCAGTGGCCGGCGCGCTGTTCGATCAACTTGAACAGGCGATCGATGCCGCCGGTGTCTTCGATGTCGTAGCGCATGCTGCCCAGCGCCAGGCTGGATTTCTGCGAGTACACCGAGTTGATGGTGTGCCAGGTCGCCAGGTTCATGTGGTGGCTGGTCGGCATGTAGGCGCCGCTCTTCATGCGGCTGCCGTAGCCGAACAGCGGCATCAGGCCTTGCAGGCTCAGCTGTTTGTCGAAGTCGGTCCCGCCGATGTGCACACCGCCAGTGGCGAGGATGTCGTCGTGACGGTTATCCAGACCACGACGCTCGGGCGACAGGCGCACCAGCGAGAAGTCGGAGGTACCACCGCCGATGTCGACGATCAGCACCAGCTCTTCTTTTTCGATGGTCGACTCGTAGTCGAAGGCCGCGGCGATCGGTTCGTACTGGAAGGACACTTCCTTGAAGCCAATCTTCTTCGCCACGTCGACCAAAGTGTCTTCAGCTTCCTGGTCCGCCAGCGGATCGTCATCGACAAAGAACACCGGGCGACCGAGCACCACTTGCTCGAATTCCCGACCGGCGGCAGTTTCGGCACGGCTCTTCAGTTGGCCGATGAACAGACCGAGCAAGTCCTTGAACGGCATTGCGGTGCCGAGAACGCTGGTGTCGTGCTTGATCAGCTTGGAACCGAGCAGGCTTTTCAGCGAGCGCATCAGCCGGCCTTCATAGCCTTCCAGGTACTCGTGCAGCGCCAGACGACCGTAAACCGGGCGGCGTTCCTCGATGTTGAAGAAGACCACCGACGGCAGAGTGATCTTGTCGTCTTCCAGCGCGATCATCGTTTCCATGCCGGGGCGCAGCCAGCCGACGGTGGAGTTGGACGTGCCGAAGTCGATGCCGCAGGCACGGGCTGGAGAGGCGTCTTTCATGTCTTTCGGTTCCGGTCAAAAAAACGGCCGCGCAGTGTATGTCAGTGCGCGCCAGAATCGAAGGCCGGTCATCTGCTATTTCACGACTAAACTGGTTGAAAATCGCAGCTTCGCCCCAAACTTGCTGGCATGGGCCGGCAGAACCACCGGCGGTCACAAGAACCGCCGTCCACTGCCGATAAACTTCTGCTGCGCCACCCGGTCACAACCTTGAGATCGGTCAACCTGGCACGCGCGAATCGGCGCATGCTGGCATCGGCGCGAAATCGATAACGGACGGTGACTCCTTCGATGGACTTCAAAGACTATTACAAGATACTCGGCGTGGAGCCGACAGCAGACGACAAGGCAATCAAGGCTGCCTATCGCAAGCTGGCGCGCAAATACCACCCCGATGTCAGCAAGGAAAAAGACGCCGAGGAGAAATTCAAGGACGCCTCGGAAGCCTATGAAGCGCTGAAAAGCGCCGACAAACGCGCCGAATACGACGAGCTGCGCCGTTATGGCCAGCATGGTCAGCCGTTCCAGGGGCCACCGGGCTGGCAGAGCCGTGGCGGCTTTGGCGGCGGCGGTGCTGACACCGGCGACTTCTCGGACTTCTTCAGTTCGATCTTCGGCAATCGCGGCCCCGGTTTCGGTGGCGGTGAAGGTCGGCAACAACGCAGTGCAGGGCGCCGAGGGCAAGACGTGGAAATGGAACTGCCGATCTTCCTCGAGGAGACGCTCGCCAACGAATCGAAGAAAGTCACCTTCCAGGTGCCGCAATACAACGCCAACGGCCAGCACGTCAGCAACACCAGCAAGAGCCTGAACGTGAAGATCCCGGCGGGCGTGACCGACGGCGAGCGCATTCGCCTCAAGGGCCAGGGCGCACCGGGCGTCGGTGGCGGGGCGAATGGCGACCTGTACCTGACCATTCGTTTTGCGCCGCATCCGAAATTCGATGTTGAAGGTGAAAACCTGATCATCACCTTGCCGTTGGCGCCGTGGGAACTGGCGCTGGGCACTGAGGTGGCCGTGCCGACCCTGACCGGCAAGATCAACCTCAAAGTCCCGGCCGGCAGCCAGAACGGCCAGCGCATGCGCGCCAAAGGCCATGGCCTGAAAAACAAGGCCGGTGAGCGCGGTTATCTGTTCGTGCAGCTCAAAGCCGTGATGCCGAAAACGTCCGACGATGAGGTCAAGGCACTGTGGCAGGAACTGGCGAAGAAAGCCGCTTTCAATCCGCGAGAGAACTTCTGAATTCGACGACGGAGTAGCCCATCATGAGCAGCCCCCTGATCGTTCAACTGGACTTGGCAGAATTCTGTGAGGCGGCCGATTTGTCGGACGTCTACGTGATCGAAATCGTCGAACACGGCATCCTCGAACCTCAGGGTGCGCAGCCCCGGGAATGGCGCTTCACCGACTACGAACTGGCCCTGGCCAAACGCGCCGCGAAGCTGCGGCGCGATCTGGAGCTGGAGTGGGAAGGTGTGGCGCTGGCGCTCGATCTGCTGGAAGAGGTTCGCGAGTTGCGCGCCGAGAATCGCATGCTCAAACAACGCCTGGCACGCCTGGTCATCGAATAACCCCCTGTAGGAGCTGCCGAAGGCTGCGATCTTTTGATTTTGTTAAAGACAAGATCAAAAGATCGCAGCCTTCGGCAGCTCCTACAGGGTTCGCGGTAACACCACGCTGAACCGTGTGCCGTCAGCCTCATTCGAGCTGACTTCAATCGTCCCGCCATGGGCATTGACCACTTCCCTGACGATAAACAAGCCTAATCCCAGACTGGTCGAAGGCTGCCCGAGTGCTTCATCGGCGCTGCGCACCAACGGATCAAAAATCGTCGCCAGCGCGTCTTCCGGAATCGGTGTGCCGAAGTTGTGCACCGACAGGCATACCGCGTCCGCCTCATCCTGCAACGTCAGCGTCACCTGTTGCGTGTTCGAGCCATGCTGCAGCGCATTGCCAATCAGGTTCTGCAGCAATTGATCGATGCGCCCCGCGTCCCACATACCTTGCGTATCACCGTGAATGTGCAGCACTGGCGAGCAATTCGGGTTGCCGGCGCACGCCTCGGCGATCGCCGCTCGCGCCGCTTCGGCCAGATCCATCGGTGCCGGTTCGATCGGCAGACTTTTGCCGAGGCGACTGCGCACCCACTCCAGCAAATCACTGACCATCGCGGCCATGTGCCGAGCGCCGCGCTTGATGTTGTGGGCGCAGGTCAGCGCCTCGCCTTCCAGCGCCGCTTTGCGTAATAGCAACTCGGTGGACATGCTCACCGCTTGCAGCGGCGCGCGCAGGTCATGGCCAAGGATCGCCAGAAAGATGTCCCGCGAGCGGTTGACCTGTTCTGCGTACGCCGCCGTCGACTCGGCCAGCGCTTCATCAATGGCTTCATTGAAACGAATCATGTCCTGAAAGTAAGTCATGTCCGGTGATTTGAGGCTGTCGACCCAGCGGCGGATCACACAGGCGCGCAAATGACGAAACTCCGAGGTCATCTGTACCAGATCAAAGCCCGCGATGTGGCGCAACTCACCATGACTGGCGCCGGCCTGATCCAGGCTTGGGGTTTTCTCCGGGCCTTCGCCCTTGGCTTTGGCTGCTTGTTCGTTGGCACTCTGCGGTTTGTTCATGTCACGGGCGGCGGCCAACAGAATGGCTTTGGCGTGATCACGCAGGCCTTCTGCGTCCATGTAATCGGCAGCGGGAGTGATAGAGGCGGCGAACTGCTCCCACTCCGCGACGATGGGATCCACGTTGCATACGATGAATTCGGAAAGGCGCATAAGCGGTTACCTGCGTATGAATCGATGGACGGCGATTCGCATATTAGCCTCTCTGGCGAGAAATACACGACCGCTGGTGCCCGGCTCCCGGGGAATTTTTTTTAGTGCGGTACATATGTATTTTCGGCTCTTTAATAACTGCGCGGTTATGGCTTTTTCAGCGTGTTCTTGAGCAGGATTTTGGTTTTTTGTTTTTTCTCGTCATCCGTAATCTGAGCGCCAGTTATTGGATGACGAGGTTCTCAATATGGATATTGTGACAAACACAGTTTCGACAGATAACGGCCCGCATCACGATGTATTAATCGGGCTTATTCCAGAGGCTATCAAACAGGCTCCGGCCCATCGGCTTCAAT
The DNA here is from genome assembly GCF_051913165.1 of Pseudomonas sp. SM4. Lineage (NCBI taxonomy): Bacteria > Pseudomonadati > Pseudomonadota > Gammaproteobacteria > Pseudomonadales > Pseudomonadaceae > Pseudomonas > Pseudomonas sp. SM4. The sequence continues at coordinate 406,196 of NZ_JBODOE010000004.1, forward strand.
CGCTGGAAGCGAACCTCAACGTTGCAAAACAGTATTCGTCATGGCCAGCAGCAGGCCGCGTGCGTTTGCAGCAACTGGTACACACCCATTGGCAGCTTCAGGGGGACGTCGATGCCTCCCTGAAGCACCTTGAACAGAACATCGAAGACTTTGCCCGGCCCTTGCTGACCGAGGCCCTGAAAAGCCAATTGAAGGTCGATCTGGACGTCGACGCGACGATGCTCAGGCTTTACGTCCCGGACAAAATCATCTTCGGCATCGACCGAGGGGCCACGCGCTCGCAGCACTCCACATTGCTGTACGCGGCGTTGCACAATTTCGAACAGGCGGAAACCGAGGACGGCTACTTTCGCAGTGGCTCCGGTGTGTACGTCGCCGACCCTGACGGCGCGCCTGTGCAGCACGCTATCACGGTCGGTGAGGTTGCCAGCGTCTGCCGCTCGCTGGATATTGGCGCGCAATATCAGCAACACCTCAAGGCGTTGTTGCTGCCCGACGATGTGACGAAGCAAGCGACATTGAGAACGCAATCGGTGGCGGTCGAAAAGTCCGCGCTGGAAGTCGCCGCGGCCATTGCCGGAATGAACGCCGATCTGGGCATGCACGCTCAGGCCGTCATCAGCGACGTGATCAGCGGACAACGATCGATCAGCTTTCACGGGCGTGCGTTGAAGGCGCATCGTTTGCGGATCATGGGGTTGGAGTTGTCCGGGATCGTGCTGTTCAGTGCCGTTGCAGAAAAAAACGAGATCGAGAAATTCCTGCTGGGGCTAGTATCGCCAGAACTTCAGTTCCTGTTTGACTGGTCGCGGCGTATCCCCGGCCTCAACGATAATCTGTATGAAAAATACAAAGTGCTCAGTGATGTGTTCGCCAATGGACCCAGTGCTGTCACTGACGAAATGTCCCGGCGTAACGACTTCTACGATCAAAGTATTCTGAATGGGCCGTTGGTTGCCTATATCCCGGATGATCCGCTGCATCCATTGAAAGAATACCCGTCGCTGACCGCGTTCATGAAAGCCTTGGCCACGCAGTTGCTGGAAAAATCCTATCAACAGTTTTTCAGTCGGTTTGTGGCGCAGAAGGACAAGCCGAAATTTTTCAGACGGGTCAATGAGCGTCTCAAGGAAATCACCTGGCATCAGCGCGAGCCTCTCGACATGGGACCGTGGTGGCGGGAGACACCGATTGAAACCCCCCATGCGGAACCGATCACCGTGCCGATCCAGGGCGGTCTCTGGGAGCACCTGTACCTGCGCAAACGCGACAAGTCGATCAGCGATGCACGACTGATCGCTGTGCCTACGGGGGATGAAGATGCTAAAAGCCGCTGGAACCGACTGATCAGCTATCTGGACTATGGCTGGAACATCTTCAACTTCGTCGTGATGCTGGTACCGGGCGTCGGCGAGGTAATGCTCGGGGTGATGGTCGCCCAGTTGCTGGCCGAATTTGCCGAGGGCATCGAGGACTGGAGTCACGGTGACAAGGAGGAGGCGTGCGCACACATCAACAGCGTGATCCTCAACTTTACGCAACTGGCATTGATGAGCGCCGGGCATATTCTGCCCAAAGGCGCTGTAGCCATTAAACCTTCGTCTTTTGTCGACAACCTCAAGGCGGTGCCCCTGGCCGATGGCCGCACGAAAATGTGGAACCCCGATCTGGCCCCCTATGCGCACAATCTGGCGCTTCCTGCCGGTACTTGGGCTGACGAGTCCGGGCTGTATCCGCATCAAGGAAAAAAAGTGTTGCACCTGCAGGGCAGGCAGTACGTGGTGAAGGAGGATCCACTCAACGGCCAGTTCCGCATGCAACACCCGACGCGAGCCGACGCCTATGCGCCTCGGGTCGAGCACAACCGGGCGGGCGCCTGGAAGAGCGAAGTCGAACGTCCGCTTGAGTGGGAACAGATTCAGTTGTTGCGCCGTCTCAATCCGCTGGCCGCCACCTTCAGTGAATCAACGCTGGCACAAGTGCTCAAGGTCAGCGGTATCGATGACGGTGTGCTGCGCCGCCTGCATGTCGAACATGAGCTGCCGCCGCCCTTGTTGACCGATACCCTTAATCGCTTCGATCTCTACGCCTCGATCAGCCAGTTCGGTGAACAGATCCGCAACGGCCACATCAGCGATCACCTGAGCGGTTATCTGCCGGGGCTGCTGACTGAGTTGCCGCGCTGGCCCGAGTCAAAAGCCATCACCCTGAAAGATCCGCTGCCGACCGGTCGAGACTCGATCACCTACGGCAACTCCAACGCCGCTGCGGTCGACACGCTTATCGTCAGCCAGGAAGACATTCAGACGGGCAATCTTGAAGGCCGGGTACTGGCGTTTCTGGATGAGACGGAAATCGAAGCGCTGCTCGGCCGCGCCATCTCCACCGACAAAACCGTGCGTATCCAGGCATTGCGTGAAGCGCTGGCGCAGCGTGCCACCAAGCGTGCTTCACGGGTGTTCGAGTCGCAATACAAAACCTCGGATGTTTCCGCCGACATGCGTGTGCGCAGATTGCACAGCGATTACCCCGAGTTACCCTGCAGTGTGATCGAACAAGTGCTCAAGGACGCCGACCCGCAGAGTGTGCGGGTGTTCGAGGAGAGCGGGCAGGTCGTCCTCAAGCTGCGTCAGCAACTGCGCACGGCGGGTGAAAAGGTTCGTCTGAATCGCGCCTACGAAGGTTTGTACCTGGAACAACTGGAGAGTACGGACAGCCATCGCCTGGTGCTGCGTTCGATGGAGAGCCTGCCGGGCTGGTCGGCGCAAGTGCGCATCGACATTCGCGAGCTTGCTTTCGACGGCCGGTTGCAGGCCAGCGTTGGCGCGGCGCATGCGCCGATTCGCAAAGTGCTGATCGCTGATGAGGACGGCCTCTACAGTGCACGCGATGAACAAGGATTGCAGCTGCACAGTGCCGAGGATCTTTATAGCGCGGTACTGCACGCCTTGCCCGATGCGCAGCGTCAGGCGCTGGGTTTCGACATTTTTCAGGGGGACTTGCTGAAACAGGCGATTCAGCGTTCGCCTCTGAGTCACGAGCAATTCGAACAGGTGCTGCTGGAAAACCCTGTTCGCAAGCCCGCTTATGATCCCGAAAACATGCGCTTGCGTGGCGGTATGCAAGGTTATCCGCTACGGCCTAAAGACTGGTCAGCGCTCAAGCGCCGAGTCGGGTCGCTGTATCCCGCCTTCACGGACGCACAGGTGGAAAGCCTGCTCGACGGCTTCGGCGCCAACGTGATGGAAATGCGTGTAGCGGCGCTGGAAAAAGAGTTCAGCAGGTTCAACCTGGCGTTCCAGCGCTGGTTGAACGACATGAGCCTGGCCTATCGCTTCAGCCCCGAAGGCGTGGCGGAGTGGACGTCGCGCAACCGGGTCTATCAGCTTCTGCGCCAATGCTGGCAACGCACCGGCCCTGCTGGCCCCCCGGCATCGGGAGTGATCCGCGCGCAGGCGTTGGTACTTAATGGCCTGCCGATGGACCGTCATCTGCTGACGATGCCCCGGCTCACCGCCAGTTTCGATCATGTCACTTCATTGAGCCTGCAGAACGGCCAGATTCTCAGCGACCAGCAACATTTTCTTGGCAGCTTTCGTCAGTTGCGCGACCTCGATCTGTGGAAGAACCGCTTGAGCGATTTTCCAGAGGTCATCAGCAACATGGCGTACCTTCGCGTGCTGACGCTTTCGGACAATCAGATCTCGCTGACCGCTGAAAGCGCCGCAAGGTTGCGCGCAATGAGTCGGTTGCATGTGCTCAAGCTTGATGGCAATCCACTTGGGCAAGTGCCGGACATCAGCCAAATGCCGGCCTTGCTGATACTGTCCCTGGACAGTACCGGTATCGACACCTGGCCGATCGGGCTGTTTGCCAAGCAACGTCCGCGCAATCTGTATCTGGACTTGCGCTTCAATCAGATCAGCGAGCTTCCGGACGTTGCGCCAGGTTCGATATACGCCGAACTGATCGCGCGCACCAACGTCAGTCGTGACGCCTTCCATCTGTCTGCAGAGAATCTCGAGAAGCTCAAGCGGTACATCGAGTCTGTCGGACTCGACCCGGACCGTCCCTATCCGTCGCGGGGCACCATCGACAGCTCCTACTGGGATGCAGGCATGAGTGAGGCTGAATGGAATGCACGCCAGCCGTTATGGGATGAGGTCGAAGATGAGTTCGGTGCCGAGCCGTTCTTTAACGAGTTGCGCAAGCTGACGGCCTCCGCCGACTTCGGTACCACGGATTCGATTTACCGAACCGACCTCACGGCCAAGGTCTGGCGAATGATTTTCGCCATGAACGAGAACACCGCGCTGCGCGAGAAAATTTTCGCCGAGGCCGTCGCCTCCACAACCTGTGCGGATGCCGGTGCGCAGTTTTTCAATGCAATGGGCGTCGAGGTGCTGGTGCATGAGGCCTACGGGTTGATCAGCACCGATCTGGTGGAGGCCGAACTGGTGGCGCTGGCTCGAGGTAAATCGCGCCTCGACGAGTTGGGGTTGATCGCCCGACAGCGTGTGGCCGATCGCTTGAAAGCTGGCGAGACATTTCGCCGCGAGAATGCTGACGGAGTTACCGGCAGCATTGATGAAGTGGAGGTTCATATGGCCTACATGACCGATCTGGCCGACCGCCTGGACCTACCGTGGCAGTCGCGCGGCATGTTGTTCCGCAAAGTCGCCGGCGTCACCGAGAAGATGATCGAGGATGCTTATCAGCGAGTGATCGCGCTGGAGGAGGGAGAGCTGCTGGCGCCACGAATTCTTGAACAGCCGTTTTGGCAGCAATTCCTCAAGCGTACTTACCGCACAGAGTTCGATGAGTTGCTGACCTCTCTCAAGGATGAGGACGATATGGCGCAGTTCGAAGCCTTGCAGACGCTGGAGAAAAGCCTGACGCAAAAAGCGATTGATCGTGCGAAGCTGCAAACGGTGTATCCGCCGTTTACGGTTCAGCCGTAATAAAATCTGGAGGCGTTGGGGCGCCTCCAGGTGCTTTGCCTCAGTGGTTCAAAACAGAAAGTAGCGCTGCGCCATCGGCAATGTTTCCGCGGGCTCACACCATAGCAATACGCCGTCGGCCTTGACCTGATAAGTCTGCGGGTCGACGTCGATGTTCGGCAGGTAGTCGTTGTGGATCAGGTCGGTTTTCTGCACGTCGCGGCAACCTTTGACCACAGCGATTTTCTTCTTCAGTCCCAATGCTTCAGGCAGTCCGGCTTCCTCTGCCGCCTGACTGATAAAGGTCAGGCTGGTGGCATGCAACGAGCCACCGTAACTGGCAAACATCGGGCGGTAATGCACCGGTTGCGGCGTCGGGATCGAAGCGTTGGCGTCGCCCATGAGGCTCGCGGCAATCGCCCCGCCCTTGAGAATCAGCGTCGGTTTTACGCCGAAAAACGCCGGACGCCAGAGCACCAGGTCGGCCCATTTGCCGACCTCGATCGAACCGACCTCATGGCTGATGCCGTGGGTGATCGCCGGGTTGATCGTGTATTTGGCGATGTAGCGTTTGGCGCGGAAGTTGTCGTTGCCTGCGCCGTCCTGCGGCAGTGGGCCGCGCTGTTTTTTCATCTTGTCGGCGGTCTGCCAGGTGCGCGTGATGACTTCGCCGACGCGGCCCATGGCCTGGCTGTCGGAGCTGATCATCGAGAACGCGCCAAGGTCGTGGAGGATGTCTTCGGCGGCAATCGTCTCGCGACGGATACGGCTTTCGGCGAATGCGACGTCTTCGGCGATGCTTGGGTCGAGGTGATGGCAGACCATCAGCATGTCGAGGTGTTCGTCGATGGTGTTGCGGGTGAACGGGCGGGTGGGGTTGGTCGAACTTGGCAGCACGTTGGGGAAGCCGCAAGCCTTGATGATGTCCGGTGCGTGGCCGCCACCGGCGCCTTCGGTGTGATAGGTGTGGATGGTGCGGCCCTTGAACGCGCCGAGGGTGGTTTCGACGAAGCCGGACTCGTTGAGGGTGTCGGTGTGAATCGCCACCTGCACGTCGTATTGGTCGGCGACAGTCAGGCAGTTGTCGATGCTCGCCGGTGTGGTACCCCAGTCTTCGTGCAGCTTGAGGCCGATGGCGCCGGCCTTGACCTGTTCGATCAGCGGTTCCGGCAGGCTGGCGTTGCCCTTGCCGGTGAGGCCGATGTTCATCGGAAAGGCGTCGGCGGCCTGAAGCATGCGCGCCAGATGCCACGGGCCCGAAGTGCACGTTGTAGCGTTCGTGCCCGTGGCCGGGCCGGTGCCGCCACCGATCATGGTGGTGACGCCGCTCATCAGCGCTTCTTCGATCTGCTGTGGGCAGATGAAGTGGATGTGCGTGTCGATGCCGCCAGCGGTGAGGATCATGCCCTCGCCGGCGATCACTTCGGTGCCGGCGCCGATGGCGATGGTCACGTTGGGCTGCACGTCCGGGTTACCGGCCTTGCCGATCGCGGCGATGCGCCCGTCCTTGAGGCCGACGTCGGCTTTGACGATGCCCCAGTGGTCGATGATCAGTGCGTTGGTGATCAGTGTGTCGACGACTTCGGCGGCCAGCAATTGGCTTTGGCCCTGGCCGTCACGGATGACTTTGCCGCCACCGAATTTCACTTCTTCGCCGTAGGTGGTGAAGTCTTTTTCGACTTCAATCCACAGTTCGGTGTCGGCCAGGCGCACCTTGTCGCCGACGGTGGGGCCGAACATGTCGGCGTAGGCTTGTTTAGAAATCTTCATGTGCTTGCCTTGGGATTCAATGATCGTTCCCACGCTCTGCGTGGGAATGCCGCCATGGACGCTCTGCGTCCGCCGTTATGTGACGCGGAGCGTCACGGGATGCATTCCCACGCAGAGCGTGGGAACGATCAATCAGTCGAGATCACCCATGATTCTTCCGGCAAACCCAAACACCCGCCGATGCCCGGCGTAATCCACCAGTTCCACCTCGCGACTCTGCCCCGGTTCAAAACGCACCGCTGTCCCTGCCGGAATGTTCAGGCGCATGCCACGACTGGCCGCGCGATCAAACGCCAGCGCGTCGTTGGTTTCAAAAAAGTGATAGTGCGACCCCACCTGAATCGGCCGGTCGCCACTGTTGGCGACTTTCAGGCGGATAGTGCGGCGATCAACGTTGAGTTCGATGTCGCCGGGCTGGATCTGGTACTCGCCAGGAATCATCACTGGGCTCCTTGCAGAATCTTGTAATAGAGGGCGGTCGGTCGATAGGTGCCGTTCGGGTCGCAGGCGTAATCGGGGATGGCACCCGCGCGGGTGTAACCCAATGCCTGATAGAAATTTTCGGCGGGCGAACCCGCTTCGGTGTCGAGGTAGAGCATGCCGCGCTTGTGCTTCGGCGCTTCGAGTTCCAGCGCGCTCATCAATTGCTGACCGAGGCCGCGACGCCGCGCGTCTTCGCGCACCAGCAGTTTCTGCACCTCGGCGCGGTTCAAGCCGTTGGCCTTTTGGCAGAGGCCCAGTTGCACGCTGGCCAGCACTTCTTCGTCTTTGACCACCACCCAGAGCAGCACGCTGCCCTTGTTGACGTTGTCCTGAACCTCATCGAAATATGCGCGCGCCTGTACCGCATCGAGGTCGGCCATGAAACCGACGCTGGCGCCATAACCCACCGCGTCCAGCAGCAGATCAATCAGGCCCTGACGATAATGGGCAAAGCTTTCAGCGTTGACGCGGCGCAGTTGGGCGGCGTTCATCGGTGTCACTCCTTGATTGTTTCAGGCGGCTCCGCGCCAGGATTGAGGGTCAGTTGCATAAAGGTCAGGTCGAGCCAGCGGCCGAACTTGGTGCCGACTTGCGGCATCTGCCCGGTGGTGATGAAACCGGCTCGCTCGTGCAAGCGAATCGAAGCGGCGTTGCCACTTTCGATGGCGGCGACCATCACGTGCTTGCCGCAGTTCTTCGCCCGTTCGATCAGTGCGGTCATCAGTTGCGGGCCGAGGCCGTTGCCACGCTGGTCGCTGCGCACATAAACCGAGTGCTCGACGGTGTGGCGGAAACCCTCGAACGGCCGCCAGTCACCGAACGAAGCGTAGCCGAGCACAGTGTTGTCGGCGTCGACGATCACCAGAATCGGATAGGCCTGAGACTGACGGGCGCTGAACCACGCCTGGCGGTTGCCGAGGTCGACGGCCTGTTCATTCCAGATCGCTGTGGTGTTGAGCACGGCATCGTTGTAGATATCGCGGATCGCTGGCAGATCGGCATGCAGGGCATCGCGAATGGAGTAGGTCATGGCGCGGCCTCAGACGATCGGTTGGTGGACGGTGACCAGTTTGGTGCCGTCGGGGAACGTCGCTTCAACCTGGATCTCCGGGATCATTTCCGGGATGCCTTCCATCACTTGTTCGCGGCTGAGCAGGGTAGTGCCGAAGTGCATCAGCTCGGCCACCGTCCGGCCGTCACGCGCGCCTTCAAGCAGTGCGGCGGAGATGTAGGCCATGGCTTCCGGGTAATTGAGTTTCACGCCGCGCGCCAAACGCCGCTCGGCGACGAGGCCGGCGGTGAAGATCAGCAGCTTGTCTTTTTCGCGTGGGGTCAGGTCCATTGTGCAAATCCAGTATCGGCAGTTAAAAATAATGTCGTACACCCTGTAGGAGCTGCCGCAGGCTGCGATCTCTTGATCTTGCTGTTGAGGATCAAAAGATCGCAGCCTCGTTTCACTCGGCAGCTCCTACAGGGGAATGCATTTCAGGTGTTCCAGATTCGGGGTGGCTGGGCTTCGCGGTCCAGTAGCACCGGGCGTAGCAAGCGCCATAAATCGATGAGCCAGGCGCGTGCCAACAGCGCTTCGCCTGCCAGGCAACGAGCAACCAACAGGCCGGGCAACTGGGTCAAATCCCCGCGCACGTCATGGTCCAGCGAGCGGCAGCGCTCGAGCAATTCAGCCTCAACCTCACTGGTGACCAACAACGTCGCAAACACCGGATGGCCATCCAGCCCGATCGGCGAATCAAGCAAACCATCACCGCCGACAATGCGCTGGCGCTCATGCCAGAGCAATCGGCCGTCGCGGCGAATATCCAGATGCGCCTGAAAATGTCCGCGATCAAAGCGCTCGCCACTGGCCGGGCGACCCAACGCCACCACGTCCCAGTAAAACAGCCGCGCATCACCTTCAAGATCAATCGACGTGCTCAGCTCAGCCTGGGCGGCGCTGTAGACGATGGTTTCCTGTGGCAGCCATTCGAGCGTCGCCCCGGCAGCCACTTTCAAATCGAGCTTCTGGTAGGCCGGCCCGCCTGCGCGATACCACTTGGCCGCGCCGGGGCTGGTGATCTGTGCCCAGGCGCCTGGTTCGACACGGGCGCTGATATCGAGACGATCACCGCCGGCAATCCCGCCCGGCGGGTGGACGATGATGTGCTGGCAGACTTCGGGGCCTTCGGCGTAGAGGTGCTTTTGCACCCGCAGCGGGCCGAGGTGCCGGCGCATGACCGGGCGTGTGCAATCGCCGAAACGGGCGTAGGCGAGTTCCAGCTCGGCGTGCCAGCTCGGGGTAAACAGGGCAGGTGCAACAGTCGAATTCATGGTGTGTAATTATCGTTAGGAAGCTACAGATTAGTTCGTTGTACTAGATCGTTACCAGCCCGCGCACACCCTCGGCCTCCATATTTTCACCGCGACCCTGCTGCACGATTTCGCCCCGGGACATCACCAGGTACTGATCGGCCAGCTCCGCGGCGAAATCGTAGAACTGCTCGACCAGCAAAATCGCCATGTCGCCGCGTTCCGCGAGTTTCTTGATCACCGCGCCGATCTCTTTGATCACCGACGGTTGAATGCCTTCGGTGGGCTCGTCGAGGATCAGCAAACGCGGACGGCTGGCCAGTGCGCGACCAATCGCCAATTGCTGTTGCTGACCGCCAGAAAGATCACCGCCGCGACGCTGCTTCATTTGTAGCAGCACCGGGAACAATTCATAAATGAAACTTGGCACTTCTTTGGCTTCACTGCCGGGAAAGCGCGACAGGCCCATCAACAGGTTTTCTTCCACAGTCAGGCGCCCGAAGATTTCCCGGCCCTGCGGCACGTAGGCAATTCCGGCGTGAACGCGCTGGTGCGGCTTGAACGTGGTGATCGGTTTGCCTTCCCAGTTCACTGCGCCTTGTTTGGCTGGCAGCAGGCCCATCAGGCATTTGAGCAGGGTGGTCTTGCCGACGCCGTTGCGGCCGAGCAGGCAGGTGACTTCGCCGACTTTCACGTCGAATGAGAGACCACGCAGGATGTGGCTACCGCCGTAGTACTGATGCAGCTTGTCGACTTGCAGCATGTCCAAAATCTCCCCCGGTGATCGTTCCCACGCTCTGCGTGGGAATGCCGACATGGACGCTCTGCGTCCGCTTTTGTGTGACGCGGAGCGTCACGGGATGCATTCCCACGCAGAGCGTGGGAACGATCTAGGTCTTCAGCGGCCGAGGTAGACCTCGATCACGCGCTCGTTTTCCTGCACTTGCTCAAGCGAGCCTTCGGCCAGCACGCTGCCCTGGTGCAGCACGGTGACATGGTCAGCAATCGAGCCGACAAAGCCCATGTCATGCTCCACCACCATCAGCGAATGCTTGCCCGCCAGGCTCTTGAACAGTTCAGCGGTGAACTCGGTTTCGGCATCGGTCATCCCCGCCACCGGTTCATCGAGCAGGAGCAATTGCGGATCCTGCATCAGCAACATGCCGATCTCGAGAAACTGCTTCTGCCCGTGGGACAACAACCCTGCCGGGCGATTGACCGAGGTGGTCAGGCGAATCGTCTCCAGCACTTCGCTGATGCGATCCTTCTGCTCACCACTCAACCGCGCGCGCAAACTGGCCCACACCGACTTGTCGGTTTTCTGCGCCAGTTCAAGATTTTCAAACACGCTCAAAGCCTCGAACACCGTCGGCTTTTGAAACTTGCGACCGATGCCGGCCTGAGCAATTTGCACTTCGCTCATCTGCGTCAGGTCGAGGGTTTCACCGAACCACGCCTTGCCGTGACTCGGACGAGTCTTGCCGGTGATCACGTCCATCAGCGTGGTCTTGCCCGCACCGTTGGGGCCGATGATGCAGCGCAATTCGCCGACGCCGATGTACAGATTCAGATTGTTCAGCGCGCGGAAGCCATCGAAGCTGACGCTGATGTCTTCCAGAGTGAGGATCGTGCCGTGACGGGTATCCAGCCCCGGTCCGACCCGCTGGCCAAGGCCGATGGAATCGCGGCTGGTGCCGGCGTCCTTGTTCGGTTCGACGGGAAAAAAGGCTGGTTCCAACATGAATTCAGCGCTCGCTGTGACTCTCATTGTTCACCTCGTTTCTTCAGCAGGCCGATCACGCCTTTGGGCAGGTACAGCGTCACGACGATGAACAGCGCGCCGAGGAAGAACAGCCAGTATTCCGGGAACGCCACGGTGAACCAGCTCTTCATGCCGTTGACCACACCGGCACCGAGCAACGGCCCGATTAGAGTTCCACGACCGCCAAGAGCCACCCAAACCGCCGCTTCAATCGAGTTGGTCGGCGACATTTCGCTCGGGTTGATGATGCCCACTTGCGGCACATACAAGGCGCCGGCCAGACCGCACAACACCGCGCTCAACACCCACACGAACAGCTTGAAACCGCGCGGATCGTAGCCGCAGAACATCAAGCGGTTTTCCGCATCGCGCAACGCGGTCAGCACGCGACCGAACTTGCTCTGCGCCAAACGCCAGCCGATGAACAGGCTCGCTACCAGCAACAACACCGTCGCCAGAAACAGTACCGCGCGGGTGCCCGGTTCAGTGATGCCGAAACCGAGAATCGTGCGGAAATTGGTGAAACCATTGTTGCCACCAAACCCGGTCTCGTTGCGGAAAAACAGGAGCATGCCGGCGAAGGTCAGGGCCTGGGTCATGATCGAGAAATACACGCCTTTGATCCGCGAGCGGAAGGCGAAGAAACCGAACACCAGCGCCAGCAAACCCGGCGCCAACACCACCAGACACATCGCCCAGAGGAAGCTGCTGGTGCCGGTCCAGTACCACGGCAATTCGCTCCACGACAGGAAGGTCATGAACGCCGGCAGACCATCGCCGGCAGCTTGACGCATCAGGTACATGCCCATCGCATAACCGCCGAGGGCGAAGAACAGACCGTGGCCTAGCGAGAGCAAACCGGCGTAACCCCAGACCAGATCCAGCGCCAAAGCGACGATGGCGTAGCAGAGGATTTTGCCGACCAGCGTCAGGGTGTACGCCGAGATGTGCAGCGCATTGTCGGGCGACAACAACGACAGCAGCGGCAAGGCGATCAGCAGGGCGAGGATTACCGCACCGATGGCAATGGTGACTTTCGGCCCGGCCTTTTGCGTGGCCGTGACTAACAGAGGCTGGTTCATCAGTCGATCACCCGTCCTTTCAGTGCGAAGAGGCCTTGCGGACGTTTCTGGATAAACAGAATGATCAGCGCGAGGATCAGGATCTTGCCGAGCACCGCACCGATCTGCGGTTCGAGAATCTTGTTGGCGATGCCGAGGCCGAATGCTGCGAGCACGCTACCGGCCAACTGGCCGACGCCGCCGAGTACCACCACCAGGAACGAGTCGATGATGTAGCTCTGACCGAGGTCGGGGCCGACGTTGCCGATCTGGCTCAGCGCCACGCCGCCGAGCCCGGCGATGCCCGAGCCGAGGCCGAAGGCGAGCATGTCCACGCGCCCGGTCGGCACGCCGCAGCAAGCTGCCATGTTGCGGTTTTGAGTGACGGCGCGGACGTTGAGGCCCAAGCGCGTTTTGTTCAGCAGCAGCCACGTCAGCACCACCACGAATAGTGCGAACGCGATGATGACGATGCGGTTGTACGGCAGCACCAGATTCGGCAGCACTTGAATACCGCCGGACAGCCACGCCGGGTTGGCGACTTCAACGTTCTGCGCGCCGAACAACAGGCGCACCAGTTGAATCAGCATCAGGCTGATGCCCCACGTGGCGAGCAGGGTTTCCAGTGGTCGGCCATAGAGGTGACGAATCACCGTGCGCTCCAGTGCCATGCCGATTGCCGCCGTGACGAAGAACGCCACCGGCAGCGCGATCAACGGGTAGAACTCAATCGCTTGCGGTGCGTAGCGCTGGAACATCAGTTGCACCACATACGTCGAGTAGGCGCCGAGCATCAGCATCTCGCCGTGGGCCATGTTGATCACGCCGAGCAGGCCGAACGTGATCGCCAGACCGAGTGCCGCCAACAGCAGGATCGAACCGAGGGACATGCCGCTGAAGGCCTGACCGAGGATCTCGCCGATCAGCAGTTTGCGTTTGACCTGGGCGAGACTGGTTTCGGCGGCGGTGCGCACGTTGGTGTCGGCTTCGACGCCGGGTTCGAGCAAACCCTCGAGGCGAGTGCGGGCGAGTGGATCGCCGGTTTCGCCGAGCAACCTCACCGCCGCTAGGCGCACGGCGGGGTCAGTGTCGACCAGTTGCAGGTTGGCCAGCGCCAGGCTCAGGGCGGCGTGGACGCTTTCATCTCTTTCGCCCGCGAGTTGCTGGTCGAGGAATTTGAGCTGCGCGGGTTTCGCGCTTTTCTGCAATTGCTGCGCGGCAGTCAGACGGATTTTGGCGTCGGCGGCGAGCAATTGATGGCTGGCCATGGCGGTGTCGATCAGACCCCGCAGGCGATTGTTCAGGCGCAGGGTTTTCGGTTGGCCGTCGATGGTCAACTCGCCTTGTTGCAGGGCGTTGATCAACTCGATACGCGCCGGGTCGGGCTGCGCGGCCCAGGTTTCCAGCAGTTTGGCCTGTTGCACGGGATTGGCCGCGACAAAGTCTTCGGCATCGCCGGCGTGGGCGAGCATCGGCAGCAACAGTGCGATGGCACAGATAAAGCGGTAGAGAGCAGTGGGCATAGTCAGTCGCCTTGACGCGGACATTGTCGGATCGAGCTTTTGTGGCGAGGGGATTTATCCCCGATGGGTTGCGAAGCAGCCCCTAATCCAGCAGTCGCGGTGTATCAGATTGATCGCGTCGACTGATTTCGCGACTGCTTCGCAGCCGATCGGGGATAAATCCCCTCACCACAAAAGCTCACTCCTACAGGGGGATTGTGTCGGGCCGATAATCCTCGTCAGCCCGGCATCCAGTGACTCAGTTGCTCTTCACCGCATAATCCGGCTTCTTGTCGTTGCCCTGAATGAACGGGCTCCACGGTTGCGCACGGATCGGCCCTTCGGTTTGCCACACGACGTTGAACTGACCATCGGCCTGAATCTCGCCGATCATCACCGGTTTGTGCAGGTGGTGGTTGGTCTTGTCCATGGTCAGCGTGTAGCCCGATGGCGCCGCAAACGTCTGCCCGGCCAGCGCTTCACGCACCTTGTCGACGTCAGTGGATTTGGCTTTTTCAACTGCCTGCGCCCACATGTGGATGCCGACGTAAGTGGCTTCCATCGGGTCGTTGGTCACGGCTTTGTCCGCGCCCGGCAGGTTGTGTTTCTTCGCGTAGGCTTTCCAGTCAGCGACGAATTTCTTGTTCTGCGGGTTCTCGACGGATTCGAAGTAGTTCCATGCCGCGAGGTTGCCCACCAGCGGTTTGGTGTCGATGCCGCGCAGTTCTTCTTCGCCGACCGAGAACGCCACCACCGGTACGTCGGTGGCTTTCAGGCCTTGGTTGGCCAGTTCTTTGTAGAACGGCACGTTGGAGTCGCCGTTGACCGTCGAGATGACCGCAGTCTTGCCGCCGGCCGAGAATTTTTTGATGTTGGCGACGATGGTTTGATAGTCGCTGTGACCGAACGGCGTGTAGACCTCTTCGATGTCCTTGTCGGCCACACCTTTGGAGTGCAGGAACGAACGCAGGATTTTGTTGGTGGTGCGCGGGTAGACGTAGTCGGTGCCGAGCAGGAAGTAGCGTTTGGCGCTCCCGCCTTCTTCGCTCATCAAATATTCCACCGCCGGGATCGCTTGCTGGTTCGGCGCGGCGCCGGTGTAGAAGACGTTCGGCGACATCTCTTCGCCTTCGTATTGCACCGGGTAGAACAGCAGGCCGTTGAGCTCTTCGAACACCGGCAACACCGATTTACGCGACACTGAGGTCCAGCAGCCGAACACCACGGCAACCTTGTCCTGAGTCAGCAACTGCCGGCCCTTTTCGGCGAACAGCGGCCAGTTGGATGCCGGGTCGACAACGACTGGCTCGAGCATCTTGCCGTTGACGCCGCCCTTGGCGTTGATCTCGTCGATGGTCATCAGCGCCATGTCTTTGAGCGACGTTTCGGAGATCGCCATGGTGCCGGACAACGAATGCAGAATCCCGACCTTGATGGTCTCGGCGGCCTGGACAGTCCAGGTCATGCCCATCGCGGCAATCGATGCCGAGAGTGTGAAAGCCTTGATCAAACTGCGACGCTTCATTGTGCGATCTCCATGAACGTTAAAGTTTTTTATGGTTGGCAGATGCGGACGACTGAAGGTGTGTTTTGCAAGGGCTGTGCCCGGTCGGGTTCAGGCAGGAAAATGTCGTGTTAGAGCGCTTGCGCGGTTTTGCGCTGCACCACGAAGGGACGCGCAGGGCGCGTTGGTGCATGCGGTCGCGCCACTTTGGGGCGCGAAAAATCATGTGTAGGAGCTGCCGAAGGCTGCGATCTTTTGATCTTGCTCTTAAAACAAGATCAAAAGATCGCAGCCTGCGGCAGCTCCTACATGGGGTGGATCAGGATGAAGTCGAGGTGGACTCGGTTTGCCTGCTCAGGCGCGACAGCAGCAGGCGATCCAGCAACCACACCACCACCAGCGAAGCCCCCACCAGCGGGAAAATCACCGCCAGCGCGAGCATGATCAGCACGCCGGTTTTCCACCTCGGCAGGTCATGGCGCAGCGGCGGTACGCCGACTTTGCCCTGTGGCCGGCGCTTCCACCAGATCACCACGCCGCTGACGGCACTGAGCAGAATCATCAGGCAGATCAGCAGCACAACGATCTGATTGAAGGTGCCGAACATTTTGCCTTCGTGAAGCATCACGCCAATTTCCGTGGCACGCGCTACTGCGCCGTACTGCTCGAAACGCACATCGGCGAGCACTTTG
Organism: Pseudomonas sp. SM4; assembly: GCF_051913165.1. Taxonomy (NCBI): domain Bacteria; kingdom Pseudomonadati; phylum Pseudomonadota; class Gammaproteobacteria; order Pseudomonadales; family Pseudomonadaceae; genus Pseudomonas; species Pseudomonas sp. SM4. The sequence goes on from NZ_JBODOE010000004.1 coordinate 422,214, forward strand.
CCGGTGTACTGATCGACGTGCAGGGTGGCGTCATTGCGTGGGTCATCGGCGAACACGGCGATGGTGAACACGCCGGTGGCGGTGGTCGGCAACGTGATGCTGTAGCCGGGTTCGACGTTGCGTCCGGCGGCGATGTTCTGCACGTTTTGCAGGCTGATGGTCGGTGCCGCCGGGCCTGCGTTGGCGCCACCGTGGGCCATGTGTTCGGCGTGGTCGCCGGACATCGGCATCGGCGTGTTTTCCATTGCCCAAGGCACGGTCTGACGCGTGGCGCTGTTAAGGGTTCGCGCTTCAACATCGGAGGTCGGCACGTTGTCCCACATCGCTGCCGGGAAGACGTTCCACACTTGCGCGTATTGCTTGCCCCAGAAACCGGTCCAGGTCATGCCACTGAGCAGCATCACCAGCAGCAATGTCGCGCCCCAGAAACCGGTGACCGCGTGCAGATCACGCCACAGCACGCGGCCGCGACTGTTCAGCCGTGGCCACAAAATGCCTGCGGCCTGACCGCGCGGCCACCACAGGAACAGCCCGGACACCACCAGCACCACGCCCCAACCGGCGGCCATTTCGATGAGCCGATCACCGACGGTGCCGATCATCAATTCGCCGTGGATGGCGCGGGCGATGGCTTGCAGGTTCTGCTTGGCATCCTGTTCGCCAAGGATGTCGCCATGGTACGGATCGACGAACACATTGAGTTCGTGACCGGCGTTGGTCACGACGAATTGCGCGCTGCGTTCGGCGTTGACCGGTGGCAGGTATTGGGTGACCTGGCCTTGTGGATAAGCGCTCTTCACCCGTTGCAGCAGGTCATCGGCCGAGACGGTGTGATGGCCGGCCGGGACGTTGAGCAGGCTGCTGTACATCAGTGAATCGAGCTGCGGTTTGAACAGGTAGATGATGCCGGTCAGGGCCAGCATCACCATGAAGGGGGCAACGAAGAGACCGGCGTAAAAATGCCAACGCCAGGCCAGGTTGTAGAAATTCGGTTTGGGCTGTTTCATCACGTGTGCTCCGCTTGGCGAATTTTTTTAGATCAAGCGATCGCAGCCTTCGGCAGCTCCTACAGGGGTGCATGCGGGCTGCGATCTTTTGACTTTTCTTGTTAGAAACTCATGTCGACCTTGGTCCAGAGCGTGCGCCCCGGCTCATTGATCGCTTGCGGGTCGTTGGCCGGGTAGCCGAAGCCGGCGTTGCCCGCCAGGTTCAGGTGTTCGGCGTAAGCCTTGCCGAACAGGTTGTCGACGCCGCTGCTCACCTTCCAGTGTTTGTTGATCCGGTAGGCACCGTTGAGTGAGAACACGCCGAAGCCCGAACTCTTGTCGTAATCCTTGCCGACCACGTTGCCCTTGTTCTGGTCGATACGGTTTTGCGCGGCAACCACCCTCCACAGTGCGCCGGCGCTCCAGTTGTCTTTGGTATAGGTCAGACCGAAGCGTGCATCCAGAGGCGGCATCTGCGGCAGAGCTTTGCCATCGCTGCTGTTTTTGCCCCAGGCGTAGGCCAGGGTCGCATCGGCTTTCCAGTGATCGGTGAGTTTGTACGCGGCACCGAGTTCACCGCCCATGATTCGCGCGTCGATGTTCTCGGCGCGCGAGGTGCTCATGCCCATCATCCCGGGCGTGTAGTCGAAGAGGATGTAGTCGCGGACCACACCGACGTAGCCCGACGCCCAGGCTTCGAGTTCGGCGCTCTTGTAGTTCACGCCGAAATCCAGCTGCGTGGTTTTTTCCGGTTTGATCGAATCGAACGCGTTGACCGATCCCGCCGGGCCGGACTTGGGCGAAAACAGCTCCCAGTAATCCGGGAAGCGCTGCGCGTGGCCTAACCCTGCATAAAGCGTGGTCGGGCTGCCGGCAAGGTCATGCTCGTAGCGAACGAAACCGCTGGGCAGGGTGTCGAAGCGGGTATCGTCGGCGGTCGGATTCGGTCGGCTCATCATTCCCGAGCCAGAGGTCTGCCGATAATCCTTGGCCGAAGCGCGGTCGACGCGGGCGCCAGTGATCAGGCGATCACGGTCGGCGGCGTACCAGGTCATCTCGCTGAATACGCCGTAGTTATGGAAGTCGGCGTCCTTGGTGTACGGCTGATTCTTGTAAGTATCGATGCCCATGCCGCTGCGTTGGCGGTGTTCGTTGGTCTGCGCATCGAGGCCGGTGATCAGTTGAATATCAGCCCAGCGCCAGGTCGCCTTGATCCGCGCGCCGAGGGTGCGGCGGTCGACGTTGGAGGCCATGGGACCTGCCATCATGCCGGTGCCGGACGGTGTGCGCAGGGTGTAGTTGTCCATCACGTGGTCGGCGTAGTTGTAGTAGACCTGCGCTTCGAGTTTCTCCAGTACGTCAGTGATGTTGGATTTTTCGAAACGCAGGCCGAGGCTTTCGCGCAGGAACTGCGAGCCGTCCATGCCGCGTCCGGCGTAGCGTGCTTCACCGTCGCCCTTGCCGGCGGTGAGCTCGATCAGGGTGTCGGCATCCGGGGTCCAGCCGACGGCGACGTCGCCGTTCCACTTGTCGTAACGCGAGGCGACGATGTCGTTGTTGCCGTCGCGGTAGTCGTCGGAGTGCGCGGTGTTGCCGATTACTCGCACGTAGCCCAACGGCCCGCCTGCAGCAGCATCGACGACTTTGTCGAAGCGTCCGTGAGAACCAGCCAGTACGCTGGCGTTCACTCGAGTACCGAGTTCGCCGAAGCTTTCCGGCTCGCGATCAAACAGCACCGTGCCCGCTGATGCGCCCGGACCCCAAAGCACGGTTTGCGGGCCTTTGATCACGGTGAGTTGGTCGTAGGTCTCCGGCGAGATGTACGAGGTCGGTGCGTCCATCCGACCCGGGCAGGCACCGAGCATCATGCTGCCGTTGGTAAGGATGTTCAGACGTGAGCCGAACATGCCGCGCAGTACTGGATCGCCGTTGGTGCCGCCATTGCGCACCAGCGCGAAGCCCGGAATGGTCTTCAGATAATCACCGCCGTCGCTGGCCGGCACCGGTTGGCGCGGGTCCTTGGGATTGGTGACGATGGTCAGTGGTGAGCTCGGCGCGATCGCGGTGATCACCGTCGGACTGAGTTCATCATTGTGGCCGGCGTGATCATCGGCCAGCACCAGCGGGGACAGCAGGACGCCGCAAAGGACGGCGGTAGCGTGCCTGAAACGAATCCGCGATTCGTTCAAAGCGAAGGACGCCGGGGCAGAACCCGAGCGTGGAACAGCAGCAAACCTGGACATGACAATTTCCATCAAACAGTCGTAAACGACACGGCCGGCAGCCTCGAGCTGTCTTCTCAACCGTGTGCAATCAAAGGTGCGTGTTTACGCGGCGATGGGCGGGGCGCGGGTGCGGGCGCCGGGGAAGAAGGTCCGCCGGGCGTGGCCCAGGCGCGGCGAGGGTGGGGTGAAGGTGTTCAGCGGCGCAATATTGAAGGCAACGAAATCGCCGCCACCGGTCAGCGCCGGGCAGTTGAACAGCAGGCTGCAATAGCCGCACTTTTCCCACAGCACGTGGTGCGAGGATTGCGGCGGGCAGTGTTCGGCATTTGGTTTCGCGTCATGGCCACTGTGATCCATGCCCGGCATGGCCATCGACATGTCCATGCTCATCGCCATGGAGGTCGAGGCGTGCTGATCCATCGGCATCGACTGAGAAATCAGTGGGCCGATGAAGATCATCAACATGGCGAACAGGGCGATCCAGCTGCCGCGGGTCAGGGTTTGAGTCTGACGGCGTTGCAGTGGCGGCCTGGCGCTCAGCGGGCGCATGGGCGGAGTCTGCCGGAGGGCTTACTGAGCGTGCGCGTGAGCCTGCGTGGTTTCCGGCGGTTTCTTCTGCACCGAGACTTCGACGGTGACGTCACCGGCCTTCTCGAAGTGCAGGGTCAGCGGGAAGCGTTTGCCGTCGCTGAGCAGGCTGCGATCGGTCGGGTTGAGCAGCATCACGTGATAGGCCATCGGCGCAAACGTCACGTTGCCGCCGGCCGGGATTTCCACGCTAGGCACTTGCTGCATCTTCATCAGATCGCCCTGCATGACGTGTTCGTGCAGTTGCGCCTCTGGAGCGATGGGCGAGTCGACGCTGAGCAGGCGGTCGTCCGTCTTGCCGGCGTTGTGAATGATGAAATAAGCGGCGACCGTCGGTGCATTCGGCGGCAGCTCTTGCGACCACGGATGAGCGATTTCCAGCTCGCCGGCCTTGTATTCGTGAGCATGGGCAAAGCACGCCGGCAGCAGCAGCGCAGCGATTACGATGAATTTGTTCAACATGGCAGTTCTCCAGAACGATTTGAAACGCAGGTCAATTGCGCGAACAAATCAAACCAGAGGGGAGGCGCGGGGATTGAGACTCGGCCATTGCTGGCGCGGCGTGGGTGTTTGCAGCAAGGCGGGCGCGACGCTGCGATTGCTTTCGTAGCGGGCGAAATACAGCTGCGGCGAATGCCCCGGCAGCGCCACCAATGGCGCCGAGCCCGAGCAGCACCAGCAATGCTGCATGTTCGAATGCGTGTCGTTGCCCGGGGCTTTTTGCTCGGTGGTGCCGATGTTGATCGCCACCATCTTGGTCCCGCTGCCGGTGCAAAAACTGCTCCAGAGCAATTGTTCGGCCGGTGAATTGGCCGCCTGCGCCATCGCCCCGGTCATCGGCATGGCGAGCATGTTGAACAGCACTGCAAAGCAGGCGATCCAGGCAATTGCTAGCCGGTGTCGGTTCATGGGACAGATCCATTGGGTGGGCGATCAGGCGCGGGCTATTTAGCCTGATCAGGGCCGATAAGTAAAAAAGCCTCGTGCGGTTTGGTGTCGCAGCGAACTCGTCAATTACTCACTCAATTCGCGGGTACGGCATGAACTTGCATATCTACACCAAGCGTAGCGCGGATTACCGAAAATATTTTGGCCAAGTTATCCATGCTCGGATTGCCTTTGGCTGAAAGCATTCGATGCAAGCTTTTACTCGGTTTTTCGGTCTCCCTTGCGAGCTCCTCGAAGCCGACAGTCGCATTGACGAGATCGCGCAGAATTATTCTGGCCATTTCTGGCTCGCCATTCAGGAACAGAGTCGCGGCCTCATCCAGTAATGCTTGAGCAAACTCCGGATCACGTTGGGCGCGTTCTGCGATTGAATGTTTGTAGCTACGAGTGAGAACCATCAATTACCTCCGGTTCTGTTCAGCTTTTTTTCGAATTCGGAATTCGGAATTCGGCTATCAAGGCTTTCGCCTGTTTGATGTCTTTCTTTTGAGTCGATTTGTCGCCGCCACCAAACAAAATGATCAGACGTTTTCCTTCTTGTATGAGGTAGATCCGGTACCCTGGCCCCCAATTGATTTTGTATTCACCCAAGCCATCGAACCATTTGATATTGGAAGTATTGCCCAATTCCAACCTGACCATGGCATTTGAGACCTTCAGTGCAGCCTGCACGCTCAAAGTGGAGATCCACCGACCAAATGGGCTTGATTCGTCTTCTTGTAGATATTCTTCGAGTGTGATCACGGCTAGCCCTGAAGGTAACAAATAGGTTACTTATCATGCAAGCAGTGGATCTTGCCCTATGAGTTGAACTCCGCCAACGCAGCAACTGTTTCTTGAAGCGACAGAAACTCCCGATCAACCCCCGGCAACTCCGGCCGCTTCAACACAATCACCGGCACCCCACGCTCGCGCGCCACTTCCAGCTTCGGCTCGGTCGCGGTGCTGCCGCTGTTCTTGCTGATCAACACATCGATCTGCCGCCGCTCGAACAGCGCTCGCTCATCCTCAAGCAGAAACGGCCCGCGCGCGCCGATGACTTCGCAGCGTTGGTTGCCGGGGTAGACGTCGAGGGCGCGCAGAGTCCAGAACTGATCCTGAGGGATTTCATTGAGGTGCTGCAGTGGTTCGCGGCCGAGGGTGAACAGCGGTCGGCGAAACGGCTTGAGCGCAGTGATCAGCTCAGCCCAGTCGCTGACTTCGCGCCAGTCATCTCCGGGCTGCGGCTGCCACGCCGGACGGCGCAATGCCCAGCAAGGGATGCCGGTCAGTTGTGCGGCGTTCGCAGCGTTCTGGCTGATCTGTGCGGCATAGGGATGTGTGGCATCGAGCAGCAGGTCGATGCCTTCGTCGCGAATGAACTGCGCCAGACCTTCAGCGCCACCGTAACCACCGACGCGCACCTGACAGGTCAGATCTGTCGGCACCCGGCCAACACCGGCGAGGCTATAGATATGTTCCGGCCCGAGCATCCGGGCAATCGCCAGCGCTTCCGTGACGCCGCCCAGCAGCAGAATCCGCTTCATGCAAAACCTCCGGCATGCCCGACAATGCCGCCCTGACGATCAATCGCAAACACCTCGACCTGCACCTGCGCCGGCACCACGCTGCGGGCGAAATTCAACGCATGTCGACAGACCTCATCGCCGAGCGCGATCCCCGCCGCACTGGCCATCGCCAACGCCTGCTGACTGGTATTGGCTTCACGAATGCCTAGCTGCAACGCCTCATCGGCGCCAATCGCGGCGGCCCACTCCGCCAGTTGCGGCAAATCGATACTCGAATGCCGCGAATGCAGATCCATGTGCCCCGCGGCCAGTTTGCTGATCTTGCCGAAGCCGCCGCACAGGCTGAGTTTATCCACAGGTACTTTGCGTAAATGCTTGAGCACCGCGCCGACGAAGTCGCCCATTTCGATCAGGGCGATTTCCGGCATATCGTAGACCCGACGCATGGTGTCTTCACTGGCGTTGCCGGTGCAGGCGGCGATGTGCAAGTAACCGTTGGTTTTCGCCACATCGATGCCCTGATGAATCGAGGCGATGTACGCCGCGCAGGAGAACGGCCGGACGATGCCGCTGGTGCCGAGGATCGACAGCCCGCCAAGAATACCCAGACGCGGGTTCATGGTTTTCAGTGCCAGCGCTTCGCCGCCCTCGACGTTGACCGTGACGTCGAAACCGCCGGCATAACCGGTCTCGGCGGCGAGCAGTGTCAGGTGATCGCTGATCATTTTGCGTGGTACCGGATTGATCGCCGGCTCACCGACGCCGAGCACCAGTCCCGGCCGGGTCACGGTGCCCACGCCGGCACCGGCATTGAAGCGAATGCCCGGCTCGGCCATCAGCCGTACCCGCGAATAGAGCAGGGCGCCGTGGGTCACATCGGGATCGTCGCCGGCATCCTTGATCGTGCCGGCCTCGGCACCGTCCTCGGTCAATCGGCAGAACTCCAGGCGCATCTGCACCTGCTTGCCTTTGGGCAAGACAATTTGCACGGCATCGGCCGACAACCCACCGAGCAACAGGCGTGCGGCGGCGAGGCTGGTGGCGGTGGCGCAACTGCCGGTGGTCAGGCCGCTGCGCAGAGGCGCGGGTTGTTCGGCGGTTTCGTCACGCATCGAGGGGTTTGACCAGATCGAGCAGGGTGATCGGCAACGCCTGACGCCAAGTGTCAAACTCGCCGAGCGGCTGCGCCTGGGCAATATGGATACGCGTCAGCTCGCCACCGTAACGTTCACGCCAGCTCATCAGGGTGACTTCGCTTTGCAGGGTCACCGCGTTGGCGACCAGTCGGCCACCGGGTTTGAGGTGTTCCCAGCAAGTTTCGAAGACTCCTTCACGGGTCACGCCGCCGCCAATGAAAATCGCGTCCGGGCGCTCCAGTCCGGCCAATGCCTGCGGGGCCTTGCCGCGAATCAGCTGCAGGCCGGGCACGCCCAGCGCATCGCGGTTATGCTCGATCAATTGCTGACGGCCATCATCGGCTTCGATGGCCAAGGCGCGGCAACTGGGGTGCGCGCGCATCCACTCGATGCCGATCGAACCGCTGCCGGCGCCGACATCCCAGAGCAGTTCGCCGGGTCTCGGGGCGAGGCGGGCGAGGGTGATGGCGCGCACGTCGCGTTTGGTCAGTTGGCCGTCATGCTGGAATGCCGAGTCGGGCAGCCCGGCGAGGCGCGACAGGCCGCCAATGCCAGAATCGGCCAGGCATTCGATGGCGATCACATTGAGATCGGCAATCAACGGGTCATTCCACTCGGATGCGCTAGCGTCGACGCGACGTTCGGCGCTGCCTCCCAAATGTTCCAGCACGCTCAGGCGACTCGAACCGAAACCGCGCTCGCGGAGCAATTGCGCAACCGCCGCCGGGCTCTGACCGTCGTTGCTCAGCAACAACAACCGCACGCCACTGAACAATTGGGCATTGAGCGCGGCCAGTGGTCGGGCCACCAGCGACAGCGTCACCAGGTCCTGCAACGGCCAGCCGAGACGTGCGGCGGCCAGTGAGCAGGACGACGGTGCCGGCAGAATCAGCATCTCCTCGCTCGGCACCTGGCGGGCAAGGCTGGCACCGACGCCGTAGAACATCGGGTCACCGCTGGCCAGCACACAGACTGCTTCGCCACGTTGCTCCAGCACCGGCGCGAGAGAAAACGGGCTCGGCCACAACTGCCGCTCGCCGCGAATACACACCGGCAGCAAATCCAGTTGACGCTGGCCACCGACGATCCGCGAGGCGCCCATCAGGGCACGCCGGGCGTTTTTGCCCAGGCCCTTGAAGCCGTCTTCACCGATTCCCACTACCGTCAGCCAGGGTGACATCTATATTCCTCTAAACACGCCGTTCCGACGGGCAGACTTTTCATGCCACCGGACAAAGCAGGCATAATACCGCGCCTTCGCCCGCGAAGCGCCTTTCCCACGCAGCCGGTCCGCCCCTTGAACGAACGCCCGATGTCCACCGCCTTACGCCCCTCGGCCTGCCCGGGGTTGCTGCGTATCGTCCAGGCACTGGATGGCGGCATCTGCCGGATCAAGCTCAATGGCGGCTCGATCAGCGCCGATCAGGCTGACGCGGTGGCCGAGGCCGCCGAGCAGTTTGCTGGCGGTGCCATTGAGGCAACCAACCGGGCCAATCTGCAGATTCGCGGGATCGGTGAGCAATCCGCTGCGCTGATCGAGCGTCTGCTCGCCGCCGGGCTCGGCCCGCGCACCGCCGCCGGTGATGACGTGCGTAACCTGATGCTCAGCCCGGCTGCCGGCATCGATCGGCAGATGCGCGTCGATACCCGCGCACTGGCCGAACAAATCCTCGACACCTTGCAGAGCCATCCACGCTTCCTGGAGTTGAGCGCCAAATTCGCCGTGCAACTGGACGGCGGCGAAGCGCTGGCGATGCTCGAACATCCGCATGACCTGTGGTTGTCGGCGTTCGAGCGCGACGGTGAACGATTGTGGGCGTTTGGCCTGGCCGGATGCCCGACAGATCGCGCCATCGGTGCGGTGGCGGCGGACCATGGCCATGCGCTGGTGGTCGCTGTGCTGGAGTTGTTCCTGCAACTGGCCCGCCCCGAGCAAACACGGATGCGGCATTTGCTCGATGAACGGCCGATGCCGGCCTTTCTCGACACACTGAAAACGCGCTTGCCGATCAAGCCGATCGGCGATTGGCAGCGCTGCGCCGTTGCGCAAGATCTGCACATTGGCGTTCATCCGCAAAATACCTCGGGGCGGGTGTACATCGGCGCCGTGCCAGCGCTCGGGCGTCTTCATCCGGCGATGTTGCGCGCGGCGGCGCAACTGGCTCGCCAGTATGGTGACGGCAGCCTGCGCTTCACCCCATGGCAAAGCCTGCTGCTGCCGAATGTTGAAACGGCCGACGCGGCGACTGTGCTTGAGGCGCTTGAACAGTCGAACCTGCTGACCCGCACCAGCGAACCGCTGACCCGTCTGATCGCCTGCACCGGTGCCAGCGGATGCGGCAAAGGCCTCGCTGACACCAAACAGGACGCGCGCCATTTGGCCACGCTGTTGCCATCGGGCGTCAGTGTGCACCTGAGCGGTTGCCCGCGTTCCTGTGCTGCCGCCCATCGTGCACCGGTGACCCTGCTGGCGGTCAGCCCCGGTCATTACGACCTCTATTTTCGCGATGCAACGCAGCCGGGTTTCGGCGCGTTGCACGCACGCAACCTTACTATTGAAGCGGCCGCGATATTGCTCGACGTCCGCGCTCGGAGCCCCCTTGATGCTTGATTACATCCGCGACGGTCAGGAGATCTATCGCAACTCCTTCGCGATCATTCGCAGCGAGGCCAATCTCGCGCGAATCCCGGCCGATCTGGAAAAACTCGCGGTGCGGGTGATCCACGCCTGCGGCATGGTCGAGGCCATTGACGGTCTGCAATTTTCCGAAGGTGCCGGCAAGGCCGGGCGCGAGGCGCTCGCCGCTGGCGCGCCGATCCTGTGTGATGCGCGGATGGTCTCCGAAGGCGTGACCCGTGCGCGTCTGCCGGCCAACAACCAAGTGATCTGCACCCTGCGCGACGACAGCGTGCCGGAACTTGCGCGTGAACTGGGCAACACCCGTTCAGCGGCAGCGCTGGAGCTCTGGCGTCCGCATCTGGAAGGCAGCGTCGTGGTGATCGGCAACGCGCCGACCGCGCTGTTTTACCTGCTGGAAATGCTCGATGCCGGCGCACCGAAACCGGCGCTGATCCTCGGCTTCCCGGTGGGCTTCGTCGGCGCTGCCGAATCGAAAGCGGCACTGGCCGCCGACAGCCGCGGCGTGCCGTTCGTGATCATGCAAGGCCGCCTCGGTGGCAGCGCCATGGCTGCGGCTGCCGTCAACGCCCTCGCCACGGAGATCGAATGATGCAGGCTCAAGGACGTTTGATTGGCCTGGGCGTCGGCCCCGGTGATCCGGAACTGATTACCGTCAAGGCCCTGCGTTTGCTGCGTGAGTCGCCGGTGGTCGCGTACTTCGTCGCCAAGGGCAAAAAGGGCAATGCTTTCGGCATCATCGAAGCCCATTTGCAGGAAGCGCAGAACCTGCTGCCGCTGGTCTACCCGGTGACCACCGAAGCGCTGCCGGCGCCGCTCTCCTATGAACAGGTGATCAGCGATTTCTACGATGAAGCCGCCGAAACGGTGGCCGCGCACCTGGATGCCGGTCGCGACGTCGCGGTGATCTGTGAAGGCGATCCGTTCTTCTACGGTTCCTACATGTACCTGCACGATCGCCTCGCCACGCGCTATGAAGCGCAAGTGGTGCCGGGCGTCTGTTCGATGCTCGGCGGCGCTTCGGTGCTGGGCGCGCCGTTGGTGTATCGCAACCAGAGCCTGTCGGTACTCTCCGGCGTGTTGCCCCATGAAGAACTGAAACGCCGTCTGGCCGATGCCGACGCCGCCGTGATCATGAAGCTGGGGCGCAACTTCCCGAAAGTCCGTCAGGTGCTCGAAGAACTCGGTCTGGCCGAGCGTGCGCTGTATGTCGAACGCGCGACCATGGCCAATCAGAAGATTGTGCCGATGGATCAGGTCGAGCCGATGTCCTCGCCGTATTTCTCGCTGATCATCGTGCCCGGCGAACGGTGGCAAGGCTGATGACTCAATCAACGCCAGCCATTGTCATTCTCGGTCAGGGCAGCCTGGCCACGGCCCGTCGCGTTCAACAAGTCTATCCGGCGGCGCAGATCCATGGCCTCGCCGGGCGGGTCGAGGGCGCCGATTGCAGTTATCAGGAGTTCGGCGCAACCCTGCGCGCGCTGTATCAGCAGGACACGCCGATCATTGCCTTGTGCGCCGCCGGCATTGTCATCCGCACGCTGGCGCCGCTGTTGCTGGAGAAGGGCGCCGAGCCTGCCGTGCTCGCCGTGGCTGAAGATGGCAGCGCTGTGGTGCCGCTGCTCGGTGGCCTGGGCGGGGTGAACGTCATGGCGCGGGAAATCGCGGCGGCGTTGCAAGTCGCCGCCGCCATCACCACCAGCGGCGAATTGCGCTTTGGCACGTGCCTGCTCAACCCGCCCAGCGGTTATGCGCTGGCGGACCTGGAGTCGGGCAAGCGCTTTGTCTCGGATCTGTTGGCCGGGCACAGCGTGCGTATCGAAGGCGCGGCGCCGTGGCTGGATCAGGCGCAGTTGCCGGAAGATCCACAGGCGCAGCGTTCGATTCATGTGGGCAGTGCCGCGCGTCAAGCGAGCGCCAATGAACTGCTGATCTATCCGCGCAGTGTGGCGGTGGCGATCAGTGCCGACGTTGGGGATCTGCCGGAAGCCGTTCGCGCGGCTTTGCTGCACGCGAACATTGCGCTGCCATCGCTCGCCTGCCTGCTGGCCGCCGACACTGAAATGGCCTCGATGAACTTGCACGAGGCGGCGCTTGAACTCGGCGTACCGCTGCGGTTTGTCGCCGCGCAAAGTGACCTTGCCGCATTGGCAGCCGTTGCCGTATCTGACGCAAAGATCGTCACTGCCGACAACCTTGCCGTCGCGATTGCCGAGCAACCGCTGGACGTTGCAACGATCGGTCGTCGACGCGGGCGTCTCGCCGTCATCGGCCTCGGCCCCGGTGCTGCCGAACTGATGGTGCCGGCGGTCAAAGCCGAACTGGCGCGCTGCACTGACGTGCTCGGTTATGAAACCTACGTACGCATGGCCGGCCCGTTCCGCGATGACCAGGTGCAACATTGCACCGACAACCGCGAAGAAATGCAGCGCGCCCGCCACGCCTTCAGGCTGGCGGCCGAGGGCCGTTCGGTGATCGTGGTGTCGTCGGGTGATCCGGGCGTATTCGCCATGGCGGCGGCGGTGCTCGAAGCGTTGCACGAGTCGGATGATCCGGCCTGGCACAGCGTCGACCTGGAAATCCTGCCGGGTGTCTCGGCATCGCTGGCCACTGCAGCACAGGCCGGTGCGCCGCTGGGGCACGACTTCTGTGTGATGTCGCTGTCGGACAACCTCAAGCCGTGGTCGATCATCGAGAAACGTCTGGACCTGGCTGCGGAGGCGGATCTGGCCTTGGCCTTCTACAACCCGATCTCCAAGGCTCGGCCGTGGCAGTTGGGCCGCGCGCTGGAAATCGTCGGCCAGCACCGCACAGCGCAAACCCCGGTGGTACTGGGGCGCGACATCGGCCGACCAGGGCAGACACTGCGCGCCACGACGCTGGGGGCGCTGACCCCGGATCAGGTGGACATGCGCACGATGGTGCTGATCGGCTCGTCCACCACCTGCACGTTCCCGCGTGCCGACGGTAGCAGCTGGGTTTACACCCCACGCTGGTACGGTGAAAAACCCGCCTCCTGAAATCATGCGGCCCGCGCTGGGCCGCCTATCCCTTCCTGCGTCAGCCTCGCTCAGGTATTTATTCGCTTATCGCTGTAGGCATCTTCCTGAATGCCGACGTAAAGCCAGCTGGCGGGTGCAGGTTTTTTTACATTGGGTTGTCAGTCTATTTACTGCCTTGATTGAAGTTGTTTCCGACTGATTGCAGATGTAAGTAATGTTTTTGTTGTTTTACGCTGTGAGCGCTATTTGCGTGCTGGTTTGAAATTCATATTGTTTATTGTATTTCCATGCCGCTGTTTATTGATTCGATATGTAGCCGTGTTCCTGAAAACAATTGAATTCCTTGTGGCTTGATCGCATTGGCGGGGAGGAATAGTTTTTCCTTGTTTAAAAGGTCAAAGCGGCCTTGTGTCACTTCAAGTCAATGGTTGATAAAAGGGATTTTAGTGTATGAGTGAGTCAGAAGTCTCGCCGGCGAACGGCTATGTTGAATTTTTAGAACTTTTCAAACTGCAAACGCTGGAAGATGCATTGTCGGCCTATAAAAGCAGTAAGCAGCATGACGCGATCTTGCGTTATTACGCCGGCTGCGTTGCGGCAGATACGGCCTCTGAATTACTTGAGCCGGTGAGATTGTTACAGCAGGCGCTTGCCTCGTTGACTGATTCTCCCGGTGGTCGCCGTCGACGTTCAACAGAGCCCGCTGCTCCTGTAGCGGAAGAAACCAAGGCTGATGCGGAGTTGACGGTTATCAGCAACAGAATCGATGAATACGCCACTCGCCTGGCCAATAGCGTCGAGCAACTGAATGCCTCGGCCAGGGAAGTGGTGAAGTTGCAGCACTTTGTCTGGCTTGGCGGCGGGATCGGCGATATCCAGCGTGATTACATCAATGTCTGGACGCAGGTGCTGGGCCCCGAAGGCTATGCCTTCAAGCTTTGGTACGACAGTGATGCACTGCTGGTTCATGAAACCAATCGGATTGTGGTGGAAGCGGCAAAGGCTGATGCCATGGCGGCCGGAGGCGCAAGCGTTTCCGCGGGATATGATTTGGCCGATCTCTACGAAGCGCGTCTGGAAGTTTTGAAACTACAACTGTTCGAGCATGTGCAGGCGGGAAAATCTGGCGCCGATGAAGCGCGAATAGACTTGCTGGTACGTGCTTACGGTCAGGACGAAACAAGGCTACGAGAGCTGCGGCAGAAGAACCTGGTGACACTGCAGGCCATGAACCAGGATTTTTTGCGGTTAGTTGATGTGCGTGAGAAGGACTATTCATTCCCGCTTGTGGATATCTATGAACGTGAATTGAACATGCGTGGCAATCTGGCGGCGGCGGGCGATGTTCTACGCTACCAGGTGTTATTCAATGAAGGCGGAACTTACAGCGATGTAGATTACTTGCCGCCGTTCAAGAAGATGCTGGGCGAAGTTCACGTCGATATGATCCGGGGAGATAAGCCCGCGCTGGCGGTACTGCAATTGATCCTTGATCGTAACCCGCATTTTATGCCTGGTCGTCAGGCTTTACGCGACCGCTACAACAGTTATGCAGAGGATATTCCGGCGGAGTTATTACCTGAAATTGAGGCGTTTGCTGCCAGCGGCCCTTTGTTGAAGGACGTGTTTGCCGCCCCCGAACCTCGTGTAGCCATTCCAGACGCATTGCGGGCTGCTTACGTTGATAATTCCGCTTTGAGCAATGCTTTTTTGATCGCTCACGCAGGCGCGGCGAGTTTGGAGGCTGTTACATCGCGTGTGCGATTCATGTACGAGTTGATGGATCAGTACAGAGATGCATTGATTGAGCAGCGAGTACCTGCGCTCGACGGTGACACCCAAATTCGGATTGCTACTGATGTGATCGTTGGCGCACCGGGGTTTAATGAGCTACCTCGTGAAATTCAGCACTACCTTCAGGCTCGAATACAAGATCTCCTCGGTTACTTTGGCGAAGGGGTGACACCCAATGCCAAAGGCACCATTCATTTGACCGGGCCGGGCGTCATGCGCACGGGGATGTCAGTCTACGAAGCAGCCCATTTCACGCCCCGCGCTGCAGCGGTGTTCAGCGAGCAGGCGAAGTTGCAGGACGGGTTCAACTACTTCACTGAAGAAGAGCAGGATCACAGCTGGCACGAGAAGTTTTCTGACTTCGAACAGTGGCGTTTGAGTGAACAGAAAAAATCGCAGGAAGGCGTATTCAAGGCCCGCTATGTCGGCGATGTCGCTGAGCTGCTCAAACGCCAGAGCATCGAATTCGATGAAGGCTGGCCCGTCATCGAAGGTCGTTATGTGCTGGCAACCGATATCCTTCAGGACCTCGCCGAAGGGCTTGGCGAACCTTTCTTGCGGGCGATGCGTGAAGGCTTCACCGGCACCGTGGGCTTTGCCCGTCTGGTGCCGCTGGGTTTTGATCAGCGTCAGGCCATTGTCGCGCAGAAGGCCAACGTCTTCGCCCCTGCTTCAGGCGCTACCGCAGAGACGCGCGATCTGCCACTGGATGAATTCCTGCAGCGATACGCCAAGGGCACGTTCGGGCTAGAGCAACTCAGTCCTTGCCAGCGCCTGTTGCTCGGCTCGTTGCTGGGTGCGCCGAGCCTGGACAAACACAGCTTTGAAGCGCTTGTCGTGGAACTCGATAACATCGCCAACGGTGTTTCGGAGCTGGGCATCTCAAATCGTTATGCGGTCATCGAGCGTGAGCTGTTCAAGCGTCAGGCACCGGCGTTTCTCGCCGGGCTGAAACGCCCGCCGGCCTCGCCTCCGGCCCATGATGAAACGGCATTGGCGTTGAAGAAGTATGCGCTGGAGCAACCACTGACACTGAGTCAGTGGGGGGAACATGTCGCGCGCATCCAGCAGGTGGCGAAGCTCGAGTTTCGCGACCGTATCGTCGAGCGCCTGAGTGATGTGCTCGACAGCTTCCACGGTGCCGACACCAAACTGGTGCCTCAGGATCTGTTGCTGGAAGGGGCGGGCGACACCATCGGTGGCCGCTGCTACCCGCTGGCACTGGTGATGGCGGCTGCCCTGCATCAGGGCGCTGACGCCATGAACACCCTGCGCGAGCGTTTCTACCTGGGCGTGATCGAGCCTTCTGATCGCGACTCGATGGCGTTTTTGCAAGTACTTGAAGAACTGCGCGATGAAAGCCTGGCTGATTCCGGCAGCGCCCTTGAGCGTTCCACGCTGGAGCAGGTGGTGGGCCTGCTGGAGGACGCCGATGCTACTCGCACGATCATGCTCAACTCTGACAATCACGCCATGCTGGTCGCTAAAACGCGGACTGGCGAGGGCAGCGCCTATCACTTTTACGATCCCAACTTTGGCGTCTTCGAATTTGCCCAGGCGCAGCCGTTTCGCGAGGCGCTGGAACGCTTTTTCATTGAGCATGAAATGGCTCGTCACTACGCCACGTTCGGCGAATTGTCCGCACCGACATTTGATCTGATCGAGCTGAATGCTGAACGCGTCGGGGCGCTCGTCGTGCCGTCGGGGTTGCAGGTGAACGAACTGCTGGCGCCGGGAGCACTGCGCGAAAGGCCGCTGTTGCCCGGGCGCCAGCGCCTGACCAGTGCGCGCGGGCAGTCGCTGGTGAGCAACATCAATCTGGGCAACAGTCTGCGTGATCTGGACGGTCACTGGTGGGCGCAACAGATCGAGCAGGCCACCCGCCAACTGCAAATCGACAACCAGCTGACAGCAAGCTTTGCGCCGGTGTTTGATTCGCTGGAGGTGACGCCGACCGGTGACTATCACCTCAGCCTGGTCAACCTCGAGGATCCGCAGCAGTGGGTGAAAGTCACCACCCGCGATCATGGGTTCTTGCGCATCAAACAGTTCTTGAGCGAGCGTTTTGCCAGTCTCGCCCGACAGCCTGTGTCCGCTGGCAGTCCGCCGGATCCGACCGAAGCCGGCAGCGTCCACACCCTCAACGCCGGGTTTACCATTCAGGCACTGATGCATGCACTCCGTTCGCGCGAGGGTGATACGCGGGAGCTGACCATGGCGGTGCGTTTGCACGCCTACATCAACTACGCGCAGTTGCTGCACGGCAACCTGGTGGATATCGCCGGTGTCATCCAATTGGTGCGTCAGGCGCTGGCGCAGGAAAAACTCATCGCCCAGACCAGTACATCGGTGATCGGCGAAGCCCTCGGGCACGCCGCCGGCGAAGGCGTTGGCGCGGTATTGGGCCTGGCCAACGTCGGGTTTGATATCTATCAGTTGAGCGAGGCGGGCAGTGATGCCGAGAAGGCGCGCTTCGGCACCCAACTGGCGTTTGACTCCGCCAGTTTGCTGGTCACCGGTTCCGGACTGATCGCGGCAGCCGCCGGCGCAGGCACGGCGGCGGCGGTGCTCGGCGGCGCCGGGGTGATTCTGGGCGGACTGGCCATCGGTGTCGGCGCATTGGTTGAAGGATTCGCCGGTATTTTTGAACGGGCCAGACAAGTCGGGTTGTTCTTCTATGAGTTCGATGAGGCCGTGCGGCAGGGCGGTTATCGTCTGGATCCGCAGAGCAAGGCGTGGTCGGCCCACGCCTCGTTGGTGGTCGAGTCCGTTGACCTGCTGACCGGTCAGCTACGTCTGGGCAGCCCTCAACTGTTTCCGCTGCGTGATCATTTCGGGGTTCCGGACTACGAGGTTGATTTCACCCGTAGTGTGGATATTCGCCAAGGCCTGGAGTTGCCGCAGACGTTGGCTTTTTCGCCGCAGGCAGGCGACTTGATCGTCCTGCCCTGTACCCCGAAAACCTGGTATGGCTACGGCTACAAAGCCTTTCCGTTCGCCAATGAAAAGCACGCTGAAGGTTTTGACCTGGCGCGCCGCTTGGAGGAGCCCGGGGCTGATGGAAAACGCAGGTTTTTGTTCTCGTTCTACTCGTTTCCAAGTGAGTATCTGGTCGCAGACATGGCGCCGGTCTACAAACCCTCATCGATTGAAGTGCGGCTGGACACTGTCGAACGAACGCTGGTGGTGCCGGTGTTGCCGAAAAACTGGCACGGCTTGATCAGTTACGACATTGAGGGCTGTGGAGCGCCGTGTACTTTGTTGCTCAATCCCGGGGTCAGCCTGTCATTCGCCGGCACTCATATGGCCACCACGCGCTGGACATTGCTGGCGAGTTGGGCGACGCAAGCTGATGTCAGCTTGTCCGGCGACCGGCTGGATATCGGTGAGATGAGTCTGTGCTTCGACGACGTCAATCTGCATGAGGTTAGCCTCAAACTGGCCGATCAGGTCCTGCGTATCGACTTCACGCAGCAGACGCTGCTGCTGGTTTCAGCAGATCTGCAGCCGGGCATGATGGACCCGCGCACGCTGCATGGGCACTTCAAGAAACTCGCCCATGAGCATCGCCTGGCGTTGCCCTATACGCCGGTGCATAACTATCGGGTGCCCTTCGAAGACCCTGGCCAACCGCGCGACACGACGGCGTTCTACGACGCCCGGGAGGATCGCTTCATCTACATTCGCGATGAAGACCTGCCGTTAGCCGATGAGGCCCAGTTGGGTATGGTCATGGGCCAGG
The DNA here is from genome assembly GCF_051913165.1 of Pseudomonas sp. SM4. Lineage (NCBI taxonomy): Bacteria > Pseudomonadati > Pseudomonadota > Gammaproteobacteria > Pseudomonadales > Pseudomonadaceae > Pseudomonas > Pseudomonas sp. SM4. The sequence goes on from NZ_JBODOE010000004.1 coordinate 440,784, forward strand.
ATGCGTTCTTTTATCAACCCGACAGTTTCCTGGTCTGGCAGGTCGATGTCGTCACCGGTCTGATCAGCCATCACTACCGTCTGCTGGCGAGCGTCACGGGTAGCCGCATCACTCGCTGCGAGCCTGTTGCCGGTGGCGCCGTACAGGTGACGCAGGAGATACCTCGCGCCGGTCAGGCTGCAGATGTGCTGAGCTACCTGATCCGCGATGGCGAGGTGTATCTGACTTCATTGGTACGCGGGCCGGACAGTGCATTGCAGGCGCTTTTCAGTGCGACACCGACGTTGTCCGACTGGTCGCTGGTGCTCGGTGAATTCTATAAATTGCGCGAGCGCGAACACACCGCAACCGCTGTCGTCGTCAATTGGCAGCCCGCGCCGATCATCTCGGTCTGCTGGGCGATCGATTCGAACCAGCGCGATATGGCGTGGGTGCGTCATGAGGATCGTTTGATCATTCGTCCGCCGGCGCGGCGGCACCATGACCGTGGTTGGGCCGACTTGATCAAGAATATGCAGGACCTGTTGTTGATAGTGCCCGCAGACGGACAGCAGGATCTGTTCGTCGTGTACGACAAACTGCACAAACGCCTGTTGCGCTTGCAGCGCAATCAGAGCGAGCAAGCGGGGGCACACTGGTCAAAGGCAAATATCTGGGTCGACGGATTGCAAAACATTCTGGCCTCAGACCACGGTTACGTGGCGCTGAGTGAGAACGGGCTGTGCTTCGACGTGACGAATGATGGTCAGCTGGCGCTCAGTGGCCTGGCCGAATCGTGGTTCAAACAGCGCCCTGAGTGGTGGGCGCGCTTGGCAGAGGTCGCGGCGCAACATCCCGTTACCCGTTTTGCGCTGCTGGGATTGAGCAACGCCGCCGGTGATGCAAAGTTGTGTGCCTGGTACGTCGACGATCGTTTGTTGCTCGCCGACCTGGGGCCGGGTGCCCATGTGCGTCTGCTCGGGGTTACGCCGGACCGGCAGGCCGCCTGGTTGTTCGAGGTTGATAGCGGCGCCATCTATCGCCAGGGTTTCATCGCGGCTGATCGACTGTCAGCAGCGTTCGGTCAGGGGACTCGGCTGTTACAGGCTGACAGACTGCCGGCACCCCAACGGCTATGGGCGGATTGGCCTTTTGTCGATGTGACAGCCAAGGGTGCAGAGCTTAGAGGCGTTACCGCGCAAGGTCTGATGTTGACCTTGCAACAGGACCAGCCCGCGTTGCTGACCGGCGTCGAAAGCCAGTGGGTTTCGACGCATGAAGACAGGTTGCTGGCTGACCTTGCGGCACTGGCGAACTCCCATCGACACGTGGATTTCCTGTCCGTCGACACGCCGCAGAAAGTCCAATGGTACGTGGCCGCCAGCGGGCAGTTGCTCGGGGTTGATCGTGCCTTGCTGCAGCCTTCCAGTGCTTTGCTTGGGACGCGGCAGCAAGGCCATGCACTGATGATTCATGACCCGGCGCGGGGTGTGGTTCAAGCCTTTCCCGGCGAAACCCGAATCGGGCCACTGCCTTATGCTCGACGTGACACTGACGTGATGACGCTGGAAGGTCAGCAGTTGATCGGCGATGTTTTGCCTTTGCTTCCCGACGATGTCAAAACCCTGGTATTGCGCCTGGGGCAGGGCGCCGTGACGTATCGACTGTCGCGGGGGGCCTGGCTGAGGCTGGATTCGCTGGTGCTCGATTGCCGACCGGCCTTGGCCGGTAAGCCAGCGATTCCCGGCAAGTTGATCTGGGAGCTGGATGATCCCGGCAAGTTGCTGCTGAGCATCGTTGGCGAACATCTGGTGCTGATCGAACCGGACAGTGGTCACGCGGTGATCATCCGGGAAGCCTGCGCAGCTGATGTCAGCTTGCGTGGCGAGGTTGTCCTGGCGTTTGCCGGCTATCGCTCGCTGCTTGTGTCTGCGCTGGTCGCGGCGATCGCTGATTTGGGGGCCGCCGCAACAGGCGTGTCGCTGGAAGAACTGGTGGGGCGTGCGACCAATTCGGTCGAGGTGGCGCCTGCCGATCTGGATGCCTTGATCGATTGAAAATGACGCCATTGTGCGTGCCCCGGTTTGGCCAGCGCCGCCAAACCGGGTTTTCCTGGCCGGTTTATGAGCGTTTCTTGCGCAAGGCAAAGCGCTGCGCAGTCAGTTTTTTGCGTAAAACTTCAAATAGACGCATTTTTTGTTCATCAAGGATATTTCGATCAAGAACAAAAAAAGCCTTGCGTTGAAGGAGGGTCGTCGAGGTCTCCTCCCACTTCCAGAATAGAAACTTGCTTTGCTTCACTTTGCTGATCAGTTCGAGTTGGAAGACCGCCAGATGAAGATTTCCTTTGGAATCATAATGAGTGGGGGCCACTTGAAAGCGCCGCCCCATGGAACTCTCTTTATCGAATGAAACCAGGGCCGTCTCGTCCGAACTCAATGCGTCCAAGGTATCAATCATCGCGTTTCCCTGAGGGCGACCATTGAATACTTCAATATTTTGCACCAAATGATCGGCGATGGTCCCGGAGATATTGTGTTTTTGGGTCTCTGTATATCGCCCCCCGTCCAAGGCTTTCCATCCAAAATATTGCAGGTTGGAATAGTACTCTTGAGCCCACTCCAGAGAGTCGCCAAAACGACTGGTACTTCTTTCGGAGAGCATTGTTACGATGCGAGTGCAATCCGTCAGGTAGTCATAATCTTCTATCGGCAGGCTTCCGATGAGCGAGATCAAGTTGTGGTTTTCGAGGATGCCCGTTGGTGTTTCGTTGTTCATTGTTTTCTCTTTAGGGTTAAGTTCTGTTCGGTGTGGTGGCTGTTTGTTGTGGTTGATATTGGCAAGTATTACTATTTCTGGCTTGAAGTTGTTGTGAGAAATTATTTGTTGGTTGTGTTGGCGCTCTAGGGTGGTTAATAACATTGTGAATTAACTTGATGTTGTTGGTTTTTGTTTGATGGGTTAGTTTCGTTTTGCGCTGTCACTTCGATGCGTTATTAATCAAAAGGAGTTTGAATTTTTATGGAATGCAAGATTTCGTGTAAAGAAAGCAACGCACTGGTCAAGGCACGTATTGGCAAACGCCAGTCGCTGCCTGTGGAAGTTTTCCGTAGCGCCCGTGTGCAGGCGTTCGGCGCCGTCGATCCAAACAGCCCGACCAAGGATCTGGACGCTATCGTATTGGCCAATACCCTGGTGGGTTACGGTGACAATATCTCTCTGGAGAACATGGCGATCATCGAAAACATCATCAAGTTCTCCAAGCTTGAAGCCAACTTTGAAGTTCCAGGGAACGAGCCTGAAGCGTGGTATCGCGCCTTTGTACAATGCATGGAAGACGCCGGCTGTTTTGTCGCCGACTCGGGTTATACCGTGTACAAGAAAAGCACTCAGCAACTGACCATGGATAATATTGTTGTTGATATCGTCAAGGCCGGCGTCGCGGCGGCAAAAGCGGCCATTCCCGGGGCAACAGTGCTCTCGGCAATTACCGATTCAACACTGGATGCTTTGAAGAAAGAGCCGGAAGCTATCAATCTGCTGAACCGTGAAGTGACCAAGGATAAAGGTGTGCGGCTGTCGGTAATGCCGTGTGATCAACTAAAGAATGGAATTATCCTGACGTCGCTGTCGTCGATCGACAGTGTGGGCGGAGGGAATGAAACTTCGCCGTTGTTTTTCAACTGGAAAACAACCAATCGCAGCATCTTTCGCGGCAGTGCTTACATCACTTTCAATCCGTTGCGTTATGCAGACTTGAAAGGCGATCTTGAAGAGTACCTGGGCGAGCACTTCAAGGCCGCACTGAGCAAACGCTTCCAGCGCCGTAAAACCAAGTAATCCGTAGAGACAGGCTGCCGGCACTATCGCCGGCAGTTATCGGAGCAAATAGATGAACTACTCGGTTTATGTCAATGCGGGCGTGCTTCTGGTGGTATCCAGCGCCTTGCCGTCGACGATCAAACAGGATGTGCTGGACACGTTGGCATTTGCCCGGCTGGCGGCTGACGAAGATGTGCCGCAGGGGGTGCAGGATTCACGGTGGTTCGACATCTACTCGGGGATCCTGTCGGCCTGTGGCTGGAGTTTTTTCGCCGAGCAGCAGACTGATCTAGCCCTTTTGGGGCCGGAGTCGACTGTTTCAGGCCAGGAGGAAATGCTCGAGTTGGCTGAAACCCATTTGCCTTCCGGGCAGGGGCTGTTGATCTCGGCGGCTTTGCGCAGGCTGGCGTCAGCCTCCAGCGATGCGGCGCTGATGCAAAGCCTCAAGCGTCATTGCTTGTCCGCAGAGGCCGGGAGCGTGCGGTTCAGGGCAATGGCCGGGGTGGTCGAGGCGGGTGGTTTTCTCGGCATGGTGTCCGTGTCATTCGACACGCAAGGCAAAATTGACCCGTGTTATTGGGAGAGTGGGGCTGCGCGGCACACGCCCGTCGGCAACGTCATTCGCCGTGGTTATTCGGCCCGTTTCAATCAGGCTTTATACGACGAATTCAGAGCCGACACGCGGGAGTGGCTGGCGGCTGAGTTACATCCACCCTCGGTCGAGATCGGCCCGTTGTTCAGCGAAAAGCACTGACCTGTCGCGTGACGACACACCTCGACGTTCGGGGCTTATGGCACCAGGTAGCCTTTGACCCCGGTGAAGATGATTTGCGCGGCCAGCGCACAGACAAACAGGCCCATCAAACGGCTGACGATCTGCAGACCCTGATCGCCGAGAATTCTCTCGATCCGGTTCGACAGGTACAGCACCACGCCGACGGTGAAACTGGCCAGCACAATACTCAGAATTGCCGTGAGCTTGTCGTCCCAGTGCGGCTGGCTCACGCCCATCACCAACAGCGCCCCGATGGTGCCGGGGCCGACCGTGATCGGAATGGTCAGCGGCACGATGGTCACGTCCTGCTGCACGTTATCGGCCTGCACCGCTGATTTGCCCTGCGCCATGCCCAGCGCCGAAATGAACAGCACGCTACCGGCGCCGATCCGGAACGCGTCAACGGTAATGCCGAAGACGTCGAAAATCACCCGCCCGAACAAGTACAGCAGGACACTGGAGATCAGCGTGGCGAGGGCCACTTTCCAGGCCAGGCGCCGTTGTTCCTTGCGTGAATAACCACGGGTGAGGGTAATGAAGCACGACAACACGAAGAACGGGCTGTAGAGCACCAGCATCTTCAGGTAAACACTGAACAACACGTGGAGCATGGTGCTGGCTCACTGGCGAGGGTAGTCGTGGGGGAGTCTATCAGGCGCTACGACGGTTGGGTTGTCGCTCGATTCTGCTGATCGCGCTCAGCCACCCAATGCTCGATCAACTCACGCAACTGCGACAACTCCACCGGTTTGGACATGTGCCCGTCCATTCCGGCCTGGCGTGCACGTTCCTTGTGTTCGGCGAGGATATGCGCGGTCAGCGCGACGATCGGCGTGCGGATACGCTGATTGCTGACTTCCCAGGCGCGGAGTTGCTGGGTGGCGGAGAACCCGTCGAGGATCGGCATTTCGCAGTCCATCAGCACCAGGTCGTAACGCTGGGCTTTCATCGCTTGCAGGGCTTCTTCGCCGTTGCTGGCGGTGTCCGGCTGCAGGTTGAGCTTGCCGAGCATGCCGCGAATCACCTTGGTCGAAATCGTGTTGTCTTCGGCGACGAGGATGCGGAAGTCGCTGGGTACTTTGGCGGCCGTGGCGGCGGTCACCACCTGCGGCTGGAACACCACCTGACCTTTGTTGCGCTGGTTGAGCTCGTCCGCCAGCGTGGTCTTGAGGGTATACCCGGCCACTGGTTTGGCCAGAATGCGCTTGATCCCCGAGTTGCGCGCGATGATCTTGCTCGGCGCATTGCTGATGCCGGTGAGCATGATCAGCAGGATGTCGTGATTGAGGCTCGGGTCTTCCTTGATCTTGGCGGCCAGTTGCATGCCGGTCATGCCGGGCATGTTCTGATCGAGCAGCACCACGTCGAAGTAATCGCGCAGGTGCGCCTTGGTGCGCAACAGCGCCAGCGCTTCCTTGCCCGACGGCACGGCACTGACATTCAGGCCCCAGGCGCTGCACTGCTGGACCAGCACTTTGCGGCACGTGTCGTTGTCGTCGACCACCAACACGCGCGCGCCTTGCAGCGGGCTGTCGAGGTCAGAGGTCGGGTGTTCGAGGCGATCAGGATCGAGCGGCAGGGTCAGCCACAAGGTGCTGCCCTGAGTGGCGCCGCTCTTGATGCCGAATTCGCCATGCATCAAACGAATCAACTGGCGGGCGATGACCAGGCCGAGGTTACCGCCCAGACGGTTGGCCGAGAGGAAGTGCTTGCTGTGCAGTTCGGCGTGCATCAGCGCGTCGCGCTCTTCCTGTTCCATCGGTGCGCCGCTGTCCTGCACGGCGATGCGCAGACGCGGTTTAGTGCTGCGCTCGTCGAGGGCGACGACGATCAGCACTTCACCTTCCTCGGTTTTCTTCAGGGCGTTTTCCAGCAGGCTCAACAGTGTCTGGCGCAGACGCGTCGGGTCGCCGCTGATCACGCGCGGCACTTGCGGCTGGATGAAACTGATCAGCTCGACATTCTGCTGTTCGGCCTTGGCGCGGTAGATGCTCAGGCAATCGTCAATCAGGGCGTTGAGGTCGAACTGCACGTCATCGAGTTCAATCTGCCCGGATTCGAGTTTGGAGATGTCGAGGATCTCGTTGATCAATGTCAGCAGCTCGTTGCCGGCGCTGTGGATGGTCTGCACGTAGTCGCGTTGCTTGACCGACAGCGGCGTGCCCAGCAGCAGTTCCGTCATGCCCAGCACGCCGTTCATCGGCGTGCGGATTTCGTGGCTGATCTTGGCGAGGAATTCGGCCTTGGCGTTGATCTCGGCGTTGCTCGCGGCGAGGTCGCGGCTGACGCTGAAGCGGCTTTCGGTAATGCTGCGCTGACGCTCGCCGAGGGCGATGCTCATCAGCAGGCCGCTGATGCAGATGAACGCCATCAGCGTCATGATCAGTCCCTGTGGCGACACCAGTGTCAGCCCCAGCAGCGCAGGCAGGATGATCAGCGTGCCGATGTTGAACACGACCATGGCGGCGACGAACAGGCGCGCCGGGCGGTAGCCCTTCTGCCAGTGATAGAACGCAACGAACAACATGCTCAGCCCGGCCAGTGCCACCAGCGCGTAGGTGATGATGTTCAGCGGCAGCGTGTTGACGAATAACAACAGCAGGCTGCATGTCACGATAAACAGGATGTCGCCCAACAGCAGCTTGTTCAGCGGGTGCGGGCCGAGCGGGGCGAAGAAGCGGTAGGCAAACATCAACCCGGCCGGGGCCGTCAGCAGCAGGGCCAGGTAGGCGCCCGGCGTCTGGATTGCATGCCAGTTCGGCAGCCAGGGGCCGGCGAGGTTAAGCAGCAGCAGCAGACTGAGCCCCAGCAGGCCTTCGCAAATCGCCAGCCACAGACTGCTGCGCGAGCGCGAATAGGCGTAGCGCACCAGGTTGTGCAACAGCAGCATGCCAAGGCAGCCGAAGAGCAGGCCGAAGATCAGCGTCTGGTTGTGATTGGCTGCGCTCATCACCGCCGATTGCAGGGTGACGTGCGGGCGCAACTGATGGTCGGAGACCATGCGCAAATAGATATCGAGGGGTTTGTCGCTTTGCGGCAGCGCCAGCAGGAAGTCGCTGCTCGGCAACGGCCGTTCGGCCTGGGGCTGGTCGGTGCCGGTGTTGCGTTGTTCGATCAGCTTGTCGCCGTCGAGCACGTACAGACTGAGCTGCGACAGGTCGGGGGCAAAGATACGCAGCACTTGTTCATGCTTGCCCGGTGCCAACCGAAAGCGCAGCCACTGTGCGCCATTGGGCTCGGACGCGGTGAGGCGATCAAGTTCAATGGGGCTGAATTGATTGGTGTAGCGGGCGGAACGGATGTCGCTAAGTTGCAAATTGCCCTGATCGTCAAGCAATACCGACCAGCCACTGCCTTGCGCGGCCTGGGCCGGAAGCATGCAGAGCAAAGTCAGCAGCGTGACGGTGAAGCTTATGGCAATCCTGAGCCAGCGCACGGCGAAATCCCTTCGTAGGTTGATGCCAGAATATAACGATGCGCGGCGGCGGAACAGCCCGGCAGGGAATGACCTCCCCCGCCAGGCTTGATCGACAGCTTATTCCTGGGTTTCGCCACGTTCACGGGCAATGGCGCGGTAGCCAATGTCCTTGCGATAGAAGCAGCCTTCCCAGTCGATGGCCGCTGCCAGCTTGTACGCTTGCTGCTGAGCTTCACCCACGCTTGCACCCATCGCGGTGGCACAGAGTACGCGACCGCCGGCGGTGACGACGTTGCCGTCTTTCAGTGCGGTACCGGCGTGGAAGACTTTACCTTCCAGCTTCGCTGCAGCATCCAGACCGTTGATCGCCGCGCCTTTGGCGTAGTCGCCCGGGTAGCCGCCAGCGGCCAGTACGATGCCGACACTCGGGCGCGGATCCCACTGCGCTTCAACCTTGTCCAGTGCTTGCGCCAGAGCGGCTTCGACCAGCAGCACCAGGCTCGATTGCAGACGCAGCATCACCGGTTGGGTTTCCGGGTCGCCGAAGCGGCAGTTGAACTCGATGACTTTCGGGTTACCGGCCTTGTCGATCATCAGACCGGCATACAGGAAGCCGGTGTAGACGTTACCTTCTTCAGCCATGCCGCGCACGGTCGGCCAGATCACCAGATCCATCACGCGTTTGTGTACGTCGGCGGTGACCACCGGGGCAGGGGAGTAAGCACCCATGCCGCCCGTGTTCGGGCCGCTGTCGCCGTCGCCAACACGTTTGTGGTCCTGGCTGGTGGCCATCGGCAAAACGTTTTTGCCGTCGACCATGACGATGAACGACGCTTCTTCGCCGTCGAGGAATTCTTCGATGACCACGCGTGAACCGGCGTCACCGAAAGCGTTGCCAGCCAGCATGTCGCGCACCGCGTCCTCGGCTTCAGCCAGAGTCATGGCGACGATCACGCCTTTACCGGCGGCCAGGCCATCGGCCTTGATCACGATCGGTGCGCCTTTCTCACGCAGGTAAGCCAGGGCCGGCTCGATCTCGGTGAAGTTCTGATAGTCGGCCGTCGGGATCTTGTGACGGGCGAGGAAATCCTTGGTGAAGGCTTTCGAACCTTCCAGCTGTGCAGCACCGGCAGTCGGGCCGAAGCAATCCAGACCACGGGCGCGGAACAGGTCAACAACGCCAGCCACCAGCGGCACTTCCGGGCCGACGATGGTCAGGGCAACGTTTTTCTCGGCGAAGTCGGCCAGTTGCTCAAGGGCCAGCACGTCGATGGCGACGTTCTCGCACTTGGCTTCAATGGCGGTGCCAGCGTTGCCTGGCGCGACAAAAACCTTCTGCACGCGCGGATCCTGAGCCACTTTCCAGGCCAGGGCGTGTTCACGGCCACCGCTGCCAATGATCAAAACATTCATTTCAAAAACCTCAAAATTCTGTGGGCGCTACCAAACCTCAGCATTCAAACCCTGTAGGAGCTGCCGAAGGCTGCGATCTTTTGATCTTGCTTTTCAAAAACAAGATCAAAAGATCGCAGCCTCGTTTTACTCGTCAGCTCCTACATGGCTCCTGCGTGCAGAGGGAGCGGGGAATCAGTGACGGAAGTGGCGCATGCCGGTGAAGACCATGGCGATGCCGGCTTCGTCAGCGGCGGCAATCACTTCAGCATCACGCATCGAGCCGCCCGGCTGGATCACCGCAGTGATGCCGACCTTGGCGGCGTTATCCAGACCGTCGCGGAACGGGAAGAACGCGTCCGAGGCCATCACCGAACCGGCCACTTGCAGACCAGCGTGCTCAGCCTTGATCGCCGCGATACGCGCCGAGTTTACGCGGCTCATCTGGCCCGCGCCGACGCCGATGGTCTGACGGTTCTTGGCGTAGACGATGGCGTTGGATTTAACGTACTTGGCAACTTTCCAGGCGAAGATCAGGTCGTGGATTTCCTGCTCGGTCGGCGCACGTTTGGTCACGACTTTCAGGTCATCAGCGCTGATCATGCCGATGTCACGGCTCTGTACCAGCAGGCCGCCGTTGACGCGTTTGTAGTCCCAAGCCGAAGCGCGGTCAGCCGACCACTCGCCGCAGGCCAGCAGGCGCACATTGGCTTTGGCCGCAACGATGGCGCGGGCTTCTTCGCTGACGCTTGGGGCGATGATCACTTCCACGAACTGACGCTCGACGATCGCCTTGGCGGTTTCGGCATCCAGTTCACGGTTGAAAGCGATGATGCCGCCGAACGCCGATTCGGTGTCGGTGGCGTAGGCCAGTTCGTAGGCCTGACGGATGCCGCCTTCAGCGTCCGGGCTGACCGCCACGCCGCACGGGTTGGCGTGCTTGACGATGACGCAGGCTGGCTTGACGAAGCTCTTCACGCATTCCAGCGCAGCGTCAGTGTCGGCCACGTTGTTGTACGACAGCTCTTTGCCTTGCAGTTGGGTCGCGGTGGCGATGCCGACTTCGGCAGGCTTGGCTTCAACGTAGAACGCTGCACTCTGGTGCGGGTTCTCGCCGTAGCGCATTTCCTGCGCCTTGATGAACTGGCTGTTGAAAGTGCGCGGAAATTCGCTGCGCCCTTCAGTGCTCAGGGTTTCAGCGGCCTGGTTCACGGTGCCCATGTAGTTGGCGATCATGCCGTCGTAGGCAGCGGTGTGTTCGAAGGCCTTGAGCATCAGGTCGAAACGCTGAGCGTAGGTCAGGCCGCCGGCCTTGAGGCCTTCCAGCACGCTGGCGTAATCGCTGGCATTCACCACGATCGCGACGTCTTTATGGTTTTTCGCTGCCGAACGGACCATGGTCGGGCCGCCGATGTCGATGTTCTCGATCGCGGTCGGCAGGTCGCAGCCTGGCTTGTTGATGGTGGCTTCGAACGGGTACAGGTTGACTGCCACCAGATCGATCGGCTTGATGCCGTGCTCGCTCATGATTGCGTCGTCGATACCGCGACGACCGAGGATGCCGCCGTGGATTTTCGGGTGCAGGGTTTTCACCCGACCGTCCATCATCTCGGCGAAACCGGTGTAATCCGCGACTTCCACTGCGGCAACGCCGTTGTCACGCAGTAGCTTGAACGTCCCGCCGGTGGAGAGGATCTCGACGCCCAGAGCTTCAAGCTCCTTGGCGAATTCGAGGATCCCGGTCTTGTCGGAAACGCTGATCAAGGCGCGGCGGATCGGCAGGCGGGTAGTCTGGTCGGTCATCTCAATTTCCATCAAAAGCAAAGGAAGTCAGCAAAAAAGGCGACCGTTTTTTACGCGGGCGCCTTTCTGGTTTGATTGAATGCTTACAGCAGATCGTACTGCTTGAGTTTCTTGCGCAGCGTGCCGCGGTTGAGACCGAGCAGCTCACTGGCCTTGGTCTGGTTGCCCTTGACGTAGTTCATCACGCTTTCGAGCAGGGGCGCCTCGACTTCGGAGAGCACCAGGTTGTACACATCCGTGACGGATGCGCCCTCAAGGTGGGCGAAATAATTGTGCAGCGCCTTCTCGACACTCCCGCGAAGGGTCTGGCCTTCTTCGCTCGGGGTATTGAGGTGCTGTTTCAAATTCACGTTGTCGCTCACGGGTGCTGTTCCACTCACTAAAGTCTCGGTCATCATCGTCATGCGGCCACCCCTTCTTCGTCCCCTGTCAGGCTCTTGTAATGCTCGGCGAAGAACTCCCGAACATTGGCGCATTGTGTTTCCGTACCATCCAAACGATTGAAGTGGGCGCGAAACTCCTTGGCGCCCGGCAAGGTTGCGAGATACCAGCCCACATGCTTCCGAGCAATTCGCACGCCCATCACGTCCCCATAGAAAGCGTGAAGTGCGGCCAGATGCTCAAGCAGTATGTGTTCCACCTCGATCAGCTTCGGCGCCGGCAATTTCTCGCCGGTACGCAGGAAGTGTTCGATCTCGCGAAAAATCCATGGCCGCCCTTGGGCGGCGCGGCCTACCAACAGGCCATCGGCACCGGTCGCATCAAGCACGTAACGGGCCTTCTCCGGCGAATCGATATCGCCATTGGCAAACACCGGGATCGACACGGCCTGCTTGATCGCGGCAATCGTGTCGTACTCGGCTTCACCCTTGTACAGATCGGCGCGCGTGCGGCCATGCACGGCCAGCGCGGTGATCCCGGCCTGCTCGGCGATCTTCGCCACGGTCAGGCCGTTCTTGTTGTCGCGATCCCAACCGGTGCGGATCTTCAGGGTGACCGGCACATCAACCGCAGCCACAACGGCCTGCAGGATCTCGGTCACCAGTGCTTCATCTTTCAACAACGCGGAACCGGCGGCCTTGTTACAGACCTTCTTTGCCGGGCAACCCATGTTGATATCAATAATCTGTGCGCCCAGCTCTACGTTGGCCCGGGCTGCATCCGCCAGCATCTGCGCGTCGCCACCGGCAATCTGTACCGAGCGTGGCTCGGGATCGCCTTCGTGGATCATGCGCATGCGCGACTTGCGGGTGTTCCACAAGCTCATGTCGCTGGTGACCATTTCCGAGACAACAAGCCCTGCGCCCAGACGCTTGCACAGCTGACGAAAGGGCTGATCGGTGACACCCGCCATCGGGGCGAGAATCAAGCCGTTCTGCAATGTGTATGGGCCGATGCGTACCGCCGACATAGGACTTCCCTGAAGTGGGGCCGGATCATGAGAGTTCGAAAAAGGGTTGGCATGATACCCGCTCTCGATGACTGGATAAAGGCTGAATTGAACAAAATCTGAACAGTTATTCTGTTATTGCCAGCGGTTTGGTTGCGCGCTGCAAAGTCAGAAAACTGCCGTCAATTCAGAAACGGTGAAGCGATTCACTCGGGCGAGTGGAAACTCAGGCTGTAATTCACCGCTTTGGGGCCTGGATCGAGAATATCCAGCGCGATGTGGATCGGCGTCTGCGGCGGCATTTCCGCCAGGCCTTCGAGATCACCGCTGAGGTATTCGCCGGGTTTGAAGCGACGACTGGCAATCAGATGGCCGTTGAGATCGGCAAAACGCAGCTCCAGCAGCGGAAACGGCTGGGAGAACGTCGCACGGTTATAGATGATTGCGTCCACCACCAGGGCGCCACTGAATTCGGGATGGCTGCGCACCACCAGGTTGCTGCTCTTGATCCTGGCGATGTCTACCTTCGACGGCACGCTGCAGCCGATCTGCGGGCAAATCTGTTGGAACCACGGACGGTATTGATCCTGTCGCGCCAGTTCGTCGAAATGATAAGACACGTATTGGGCGACGAGACCGCCCGCCGCCAGTAGCACCAACAATAGCCACAGCAGGCGTCGGCCCCATGGCGAACGGCGCTTCTGCCAGTCCAGTTGCAGCGGGTCGTCGGTCAGGTCTTGCAATACTTCAGCGCGGACGCCCGGTTCGGCGCGGTCACGTTTTTTGCGCGACGGTTCGATCGTCGGCAGGTCGTCGTCATCGCTTTCGTCGCTGGCCGTGAAGCGTTCGCGACGGGCCTTCGGGTCAATCGGATCGTGCAGGCGCAGTTGCGGAATGGCCGGTTCGTCGTCCAGATCCACCGGTTCCAGCGACAGCGAAGGCTCAGTGCGTGCGGCTTTGACCTGCTCGATGTCGACGGTTTCTGGCTCGTCTTCTTCTTCGTGTTCGGCAGTGTGCTCATCGGAGCGTGCGCTGAACAGGCTGTCGCGCCAAAGCGCTTCATCCGGTTCAGGGCTATCGCGGCGTGCGCTCAGGGAATCTTCGCGTTGACGACCGAATTCGGTGGTCGGCTGGATTTCCCGTTGTTCGAGGCGAGCGAGTTCTTCGTCCAGATCGAGGCTGTCGAGATCCAGTTCCGAGGCGCTCCACTGCTTCTGGCTGATGGCACGCGGCGCCACTGGCTCAATAGCTGGCGGCTCGACAACGGGAAGCTTGGCCAGGCTCGGCGGCTCGGCGGCAGGCAGCTCGGCAAGCGGCGGCGCGACCGCTGTCACCGCGTCCTTGCCGGCGTGTTGTTCCAGCAGCTGTTTGGCCGCGTTGAACACTTGCAGGCAGGAGCCGCAGCGAACCACCCCGCGGGCCACGCTCAATTGAGCATGGCTGACACGGAAGCTGGTTTGGCAATGCGGGCACTGGGTGACGAAGCTGTCGGTCATGCGGCGATCCGGATTATGCAGGCGGTCATTCTAGCGCCGACGGCCGGTGATGCGCACCCAGCCATCGCGATTGGCGATCGGATCGAGATCGAAGTCCTGCGCGTAAGCGGCGGCGACTTCATCGCCTTGCTCGGCAAGGATGCCCGACAGCGCCAGACGGCCACCGGATTTCACCAGGCTGGACAGTTGCGGCGCCAGCGAAACCAGCGGGCCGGCGAGAATATTGGCGACCAGCACGTCGGCTTGCACTTGCGGCAAATCTTCCGGCAGGTACAGCGGGAACAGTGCTTCGGCAATATTGTTGCGCCCGGCGTTGTCGCGCGACGCTTCCAGCGCCTGCACGTCGATATCGGTGCCAACAGCTTCTTTCGCGCCGAGCAGCAGGGCAGCGATGGCCAGAATCCCCGAGCCGCAACCAAAATCGAGCACGTTGCAGTCTTTCAGGTCCTGACCGTCGAGCCATTCCAGGCACAGCGCGGTGGTCGGGTGGGTGCCGGTGCCGAAGGCCAGACCCGGATCCAGCAGCAGGTTGACTGCGTCAGGTTCCGGCGCGGCGTGCCAGCTCGGCACGATCCACAGGCGCTGACCGAAACGCATCGGCTCAAAACCGTCCATCCAGCTGCGTTCCCAGTCCTGATCTTCGATGACTTCGCTGTGATGCTCGGGCAGCGGGCTGCCGGTCAGCAGTTCCAGATGCGCCAGAACCGGTGCCGGTTCAGTGCCGCCTTCGAACAGCGCCAACAGATGCGTGTGCGCCCACAGCGGGGTGGTATTGAGTTCCGGCTCGAAGATCGGCTGATCTTCGGCGTCCATGAAGGTCACCGACACGGCGCCCACTTCAAGGAAAGCGTCTTCGTAGGTTTCGGCTTGTTCCGGGCTGATGGCGAGACGTACTTGCAGCCAAGGCATGGCGGGCACCTTTGAAAAATATTGATTGCAGCCTAGCGGCCGGCGAGAAGCGCGCAAGTTTACGCGAGCGCGGCGCAGAACACGAACATGGTTGAAGATCAAAAGATCGCAGCCTTCGGCAGCTCCTACAGGGGGAGTGCAGCGACTTCCATGGTGACTTGCACGGTGACTTCCATAGCGGGCTTTTGAAACCTGCAGAAACAACAAAGCCGCCCGAAGGCGGCTTTGTCTGGTGCGGGCTGAAGCTTAGTGCTTCTCGCCAGCCAGCTTGTGCTCGAGGTAGTGAATGTTCACACCCCCCTTGCAGAAGCCTTCATCACGAACCAGATCGCGGTGCAGCGGGATGTTGGTTTTGATCCCGTCAACCACGATTTCGTCCAGGGCATTGCGCATGCGTGCCATGGCTTCGTCGCGGGTCGCGCCGTAAGTGATCAGCTTGCCGATCAGCGAGTCGTAGTTCGGCGGAACGGCATAGCCACTGTACAGGTGCGAATCGACGCGAACGCCGTTGCCGCCTGGAGCGTGGAAATGCTTGACCGTGCCCGGGCTCGGCATGAAAGTTTTCGGGTCTTCAGCGTTGATCCGGCATTCCAGCGAGTGACCGCGGATAACCACATCATCCTGAGTGAACGACAGCTTGTTGCCAGCGGCGATGCTGAGCATCTCCTTGACGATGTCGATACCGGTGACCATTTCCGAAACCGGGTGCTCCACCTGAACACGGGTGTTCATTTCGATGAAGTAGAAACGACCGTTCTCGTACAGGAACTCGAAAGTACCCGCGCCGCGGTAGCCGATGTCGATGCACGCCTTGACGCAGCGAGCCAGTACTTCTTCGCGCGCTTTCTCGTCGATGCCCGGTGCCGGTGCTTCTTCGAGAACCTTCTGGTGACGACGTTGCAGCGAGCAATCGCGGTCGCCCAGATGGATCGCATGACCCTGGCCGTCAGAAAGAACCTGGACTTCCACGTGACGTGGATTGGTGAGGAATTTTTCCAGATAGACCATCGGGTTGCCGAACGCCGCGCCAGCTTCGGTGCGGGTCAGTTTGGCGAAGGCGATCAGGTCTTCTTCCTTGTGCACCACGCGCATGCCGCGACCACCACCGCCGCCAGCGGCTTTGATGATCACCGGGTAGCCGACTTCACGACCAATGCGCAGCGCCGTTTCTTCGTCTTCCGGCAGTGGGCCGTCGGAGCCTGGAACGGTAGGAACGCCCGCTTCGATCATCGCGTGCTTGGCCGATACCTTGTCGCCCATCAGGCGAATGGTGTCGGCTTTCGGGCCGATGAACGCGAAGCCGGAGTTCTCGACCTGCTCGGCGAAATCAGCGTTTTCCGCGAGGAAACCGTAGCCTGGGTGAATGGCGGTAGCGCCAGTCACTTCGGCGGCCGCGATGATGGCCGGGATGTGCAGGTAGGACTGAGCGGCAGACGCCGGGCCGATGCAGACGGATTCGTCTGCCAGACCCAGGTGCATCAGCTCTTTGTCGGCCTTGGAGTAAACGGCGACGGTCTTGATGCCCATCTCTTTGCAGGCACGCAGAATCCGCAGGGCGATCTCACCGCGGTTCGCGATCAGAACTTTTTCCAACTTCGCAGTCATCAAAGGCTCTCCGCAGTTCAAACGATGGTGAACAGCGGTTGGTCGTACTCAACCGGCTGGCCGTCTTCGACGAGGATGGACTCGATCACACCGCTGGTTTCAGCTTCGATGTGGTTCATCATCTTCATGGCTTCGACGATGCACAGAGTGTCGCCTTTCTTCACGGTCTGGCCGACTTCAACGAAGGCTGGCGAGGCTGGCGAAGATTTACGGTAGAAGGTGCCGACCATCGGCGAACGGGCAACAGTGCCGTTCAGCGCTGGCGCAGCAGCGGCAACCGGGGCTGCAGCCGCTACCGGAGCAGCAACAGGTGCGGCAGCCGGCGCTTGCATCGGAGCCGGCGCGTAGTACTGCTGAGCCGGGGTCTTGCTGTGACGGCTGATGCGTACGGACTCTTCGCCTTCCTTGATCTCGAGCTCGTCGATGCCGGACTCTTCCAGCAATTCGATCAATTTCTTAACTTTACGGATATCCATGAATCATCAACTCCCAAGGGTCGGTCAGGGGCGCTTAACGCTTGTATTTCAAGTCGTTGCCGGTGTTTCAAGCTGTTCTAGTGCAGCCTCCAGGGCCAGGCGGTAACCGCTGGCGCCAAGGCCGCAGATCACTCCCACCGCTACGTCGGAGAAGTAAGAGTGATGGCGGAAAGGTTCGCGTTTGTGCACGTTGGACAAATGCACTTCGATGAATGGGATGCTCACTCCCAGCAACGCGTCACGTAATGCGACACTTGTGTGTGTAAAAGCTGCTGGATTGATCAGAATGAAATCCACACCTTCGCCGCGCGCGGCGTGGATGCGGTCGATCAATTCGTACTCGGCATTACTTTGCAGATAGAGCAGATGATGGCCGGCTTCACGGGCGCGGCGCTCCAGATCCTGATTGATCTGCGCCAGGGTCGTAGAACCGTAAGTACCGGGTTCGCGGGTGCCGAGCAGGTTCAGGTTGGGGCCGTGCAGCACCAGAAGGGTTGCCATCTGCGTTGTCCTTGTTATGGGTGAGCAAAGTTCAGAACCCGGCGACTATGCCGCAAAGACTTTGTGACTGTCCAGTTCTATGCAATAGCCAGCACGATGGCCGATGATTGCGCAAAATATGTGACCGAGTGATTAGATCCGGTCATTTGCGGTAATCCCTGTAGGAGCTGCCGAAGGCTGCGATCTGTTGATTTTTAGAAGCAAGATCAAAAGATCGCAGCCTTCGGCAGCTCCTACAGGGATTTTCGTCAGACGCGAAAGGCCTGCACGGCTGTATGCAGTTGGCCGCCAAGTACCAGCAAGTTCTCGCCCTGTTCGCGACCTTGGCCGATCCGCAGCAAGTTATCCCCACCCAACTGATGAATCCGCTCGCTGTGGTTGCGAATCTCGCTGACTGCGCCACTTTGTTGCGCCGTAACGTCGGCAATGCGGATGGCCGTGTCGGAGATGGTTTGGATCGCGCCGACAATTTTATCCAGCGCGCCATCCGCCGCCTGCGCCTGATTGGCCGTGGCTTCGGCGTGTTCGACCTGTGCGCGCATGCCTTCGACCGATTGCCGCGCCGCCGTTTGCAGTCCGGCAATCAGCGTCTGAATTTCCGCCGTAGCCCCGGCGGTGCGCTGCGCCAGTGAGCGTACTTCCTCGGCGACCACAGCAAAACCACGACCCATTTCCCCAGCCCGCGCCGCTTCAATCGCCGCGTTCAGCGCGAGCAAATTGGTCTGATCGGCAATCGAGCGAATCACCGTCAGCACGCCACCGATGGTCGCTGACTCCTCAGCCAGATGTTCGATCATCTGCGCATTGCCTTGTACTTCACCGACCAAGGCATGCAGCCCGGTCAGGCTCTGGCCGATCACGGTTTGGCCGTGTTCGACGGCCAGTCCGGCATGACGGCTGGCATCGGCTGCCTGCTGCGCATCGCCGGCCACTTGCTGAATGGTCGCTTCCAGTTCACCGAGGGAGTCGCGGATCAGCGCGGTATCGCCGGCCTGATGTTCGGCGCCACTGTGCAGATCGTTACTCAGTTCGGCGAGGGTGCGACTGCTGCCCGCGACTTGTTCAGCATTGCCACGAATGGTGCCGACCAGGTCCACCAGATAGGCGCGCAAGCGATTGAGCGAAGCCTCGATGTCGTGCAGTTCACGGTTGGTCTTACCCAAATGAATGTCGCGGCTGAAGTCGCCCTCGGCCCAGGTTGAAAGCGCCGGGGCGAGATTGGTCAGGGTGCGCGAGAGCCGCCGCTGCAAGGTATCGATCAGCAACGCGATCAGCAGAATCAGGCCGATCATCACATCTTGCATCAGACGTACTTCGCCTTGAATTTGCCCATGTTGCGCCCGCACCACCGGTTCCAGGCCGGCGATGGCCTGCTGCACAGCGGTGATTTTCTGGTGGGTGGCGGTACTGAGCTCAGTGCGTTTCTGGATCTGCTCCCGGGTACGCGCCAGCTCCGCCGGATAGCGCCCGAGCAGGCTGTTGAGTTCACGTTTGAGGCCGAC
The DNA here is from genome assembly GCF_051913165.1 of Pseudomonas sp. SM4. Lineage (NCBI taxonomy): Bacteria > Pseudomonadati > Pseudomonadota > Gammaproteobacteria > Pseudomonadales > Pseudomonadaceae > Pseudomonas > Pseudomonas sp. SM4. The sequence goes on from NZ_JBODOE010000004.1 coordinate 459,852, forward strand.
ACCGGCATCTTCGGCGACGGTTTTTTCGCTGCTTTCGATGCCCATCATCGCGGCGAAATCGTCGCTGCCCGATTCGTTGTTGGCGACGACGCCGAGCAAGGGCAGGGCATCGATTGCTTGAGCCTGGGAGCGGATATTAGTGACTTCGCGCTCAACGTCGGCGGCCAGTTCACTGCGCCCGCTGCTGACCAGTTTGTCCCGTGCCAACGACAGTTTGCCCAGGTGCTGCGAAGCGGCGAGCAGCGGCGTGAGATAAGCCGCATTGCCATTGGCGTAGGTGCTGAGTTGATCGAGACTGGCGCTCAGTTCACGTTCGGCCTGCAACAACAAGGCTTGCGGGTCACCGGCCAGTTTGCCGGCAGCGAGCAGGTCGGTTTTGCTGAATTCTTCCAGGCCAGTCAGGCTCGGACGCAGGGTGTCGGCCAGCGCTGGCGGTAATTCATTCAGTTCTGTCTGCAGGCCGGCGATGGCTTGGCTGGCGGCGCTCAGGCGCAAGGCGTCACCGCTGGCGAGGTAATCCTCGACGTTGCGCGCCACCTCATTCTGAAATTGCTGCGACAACCCCAGATACCGCTCCATCAACAGATACGGGCGTTCGAGGGCTTTTTGCGACCACCACAACGTGGCGCCGAGTGCGAGGCACACGGCGACCAGCAGCAGCGTATTGAGATTGGTGAGCAACTTCAGGCGCATGACGGCTACCAACGGCAGAAATGGTAAGCGACTGAATTTATTGCGGTTCTGTTACAGGGTTATGACCGATTCGGTGGAATCCGATGAAAAAGTGGCACTTTGCTTTGATTCGCGCGCGGTCTGCACACGATTGCGCCCGGCACCCTTGGCACGGTACAGCGCCTCATCGGCCTGGTTGGCCATCATCAGGCTGTCGCAATCGTCATGCATCTCCACCACGCCGGCGCTGAAGGTGCACCACAAATCCTGCGGTTGCGCCGGGTAATGGATCTCGGCGAAGCGCTGACGGATTTCGTCGAGCACTTTGTGCGCAGCTTCCATATCGGTGTCGGGCATGACGATGGCGAACTCTTCACCGCCATAGCGGCCGATGAAGTCGGTCTTGCGCAAGCGCTGTTTAAGGAACAGTGCGAGGCTCTTGATCACGCGGTCGCCCATCGGGTGGCCGTGGCTGTCGTTGACCCGTTTGAAGTGGTCGATGTCGAGCATGGCAAAGCTCAGCGGCTTGTTCTCGCGGCGTGCGCGGAACGAGCAGTCTTCGAGCAATTGCAGAATGTGCGTGTGGTTGTACAAACCGGTGAGGCTGTCGCGGACCATTCGTGCTTTCAGATTGCGCGCGCGGGCGGCGCGGTTGCGCACGGTAGTGATCAGATGGCGCGGCTTGATCGGTTTGGTCAGGAAGTCGTCGCCGCCCTCGCTCATCGCGTCGAGCTGCTTGTCCAGATCGTCCTCGGCCGACAGATAGATGATCGGCACGCTGACATAACGGTCGTTGTGGCGGATCACCTTGGCCAGTTCGGTGCCGGTGCAGGCCGGCATGTACATGTCGAGAATGATCAGGTCGGGCTGGAAATCCGCGAGCTCGGCCATCGCCTGAATCGGTTCGATCAAGGTGCGGGTGACGATGCCGGCGCTGTTGAGCAGGCGCTCGGTGTGCAGGGCCTGTGCGCGCGAATCGTCGATGATCAGCACTTTGTAAGGTTCGTACTGGGCGACGCAGGTAAGGACTTCGATCTTTTCCAGCAGGCTCGACGCTTCGAGGGTGCCGGTGAGGAACTCCTGGCCACCGGCGCGCACGGCGGCGAGACGGGTCGGGGTGTCGGTTTCATGCAGGCTGAAGAACAGCAACGGCAGCGGTTCATCCAGACCGACCTGGGCTTCGGCGGCGAGCTTCAGGCCGATGCCGGCCCCGCTGAAGTCCACGTCCATGACGATGGCGGCTGGCAAGCGCTCGACCATCGAGGAGCGAAACGCGGAAACGCTGTCCAGTGCCTGCGCGCTCAACCCGAAGAATTCCAGTTGCTTGGCCAGCCGTTCGGCACGGTCATGATCCTGCAGCATCACGTAGATCGGTTTGCGCAGCGGCGGCAGGAACGTCTGGTCGAGTTGATCGCCATGGCGCAGGCCGGTGCGCGACAAGCGCTGCATCAAGCGATTGAGGTCGGTGATCAGGCCGCTGCTGAGGCGGCCGCGATTGGCGTCCACCGCTTCCAGCGACTGGCTGATGTGGTGCGCGAGTTGCGTGTGTTCCGGCTGTTCGAAACGCTCGGCAAAACGCAGCAGGCGCAAGTTCGCCTCGCTCAATTCGGCGAGGTCGACGGTGGACCATTCACTGCGTTGCAGGCGCTGCCATATCTCAAGAATCTGACGTGCCTGATGAATTACCCGCTGGGCAAAGTGGTGCTTGAGACGCTCACGGCTGGGGTCTTCTGGCTCGGTCATATCCTGACTACTAGTTAGGCTGCATGCTGAGATCGACTGGTGGCTCTATGCTAGCACCTCTTTTCCCTTAGACGAGTGTCGTACATCAATAATCTGCAGTACGACACAATTCAGTTTCTGACCGAAGAGTCTTGTTTTCGACCTGTTCGTCGGCGAAGTCCCCGCTAACCGGACGTATTCCCGGTCAGGTGCTTAACTCAGGGTGATTTCTCGCGGGCGTTCGTATCCATGCGCTGAATGAGCGTTTGGCGGATTTTCCAAGGTCCGCATCAGCCCGGATACACATGGCGGCCTCAGGGATTCCCCTAGTTCTGATCGATACGTCATTCGCCCACATCATTTGCGGCTTATCTTTGCCGGCGGGTGCCCGGCCTTGGCACGTTGTTGTATGGTTGTGGTCGAACCGTTGAACCCAAGTGATTGAAAGGATATCGCCATGCTGGACTGGAAAAACCGCGCGGGCAGCGCGCCTGAACGTGCCGCTGAACCCAAGTCGGCCACCCGCAGCTACGTTGGCGGGCTGTTGTTCAGCCGCGCACTGGCCACCTTGATCGGCATTTACCTGCTGGTGACCATTGGCCTCGGCTGGTACTGGAGCCAGGAGCCCGCGCTGTTTCCGGTGGCGCAAAATGCCCAGGCGGCAGCCGAGAAAGAAGGCAAAAAAATGGTGGTCGGCTACACCACGGTGGAAACCCTGAAGACCGTCGCCGGCACCTTGCTCGACAAGCCGGGCGGTTATATTTCCAACGACCGTTTCCCGCCAGGCCTGTGGATGGACAACACGCCAAGCTGGGAATACGGCGTGCTGGTCCAGGTCCGCGACCTGACGCGCGCCCTGCGCAAAGACTTCGCCCGCTCGCAATCGCAGTCGGCTGAAGATGCCGATCTGGCCAAGGCCGAGCCGCGCTTCAACTTCGACAACAAGAGCTGGATCCTGCCGTCCAGCGAGTCGGAATATCAGGAAGGCATCAATTCCCTGAGCCGCTATCAGGCACGTCTGTCTGACCCTACCCAGAAAAACGCCCTGTTCTATGCGCGCGCCGATAACCTCAACAACTGGCTGGGCGATGTCGGCACTCGTCTTGGTTCGCTGTCGCAACGGCTGTCGGCCAGCGTTGGCCGGGTCAAGCTCAATACGGCGCTGAAAACCGAGGTTCCGGCGGTCGGCGAAGTGCCGCAGGTTGACGAAGAAGTCGTCGAGACACCGTGGATGCAGATCGACAACGTGTTCTACGAAGCACGCGGTCAGGCTTGGGCGCTGTCGCATTTGCTGCGCGCGATTGAAGTCGACTTTGCTGATGTGTTGGCGAAGAAGAACGCCACGGTCAGCGTGCGTCAGATCATCCGTGAGCTGGAAGCCTCGCAGGAACCGGTCTGGAGCCCGATGATTCTTAACGGCAGCGGCTTCGGCGTCTTGGCCAACCACTCGTTGGTCATGGCCAACTATATTTCCCGTGCCAACGCCGCTGTGATCGATCTGCGTCAACTGCTCAATCAGGGATGAGTCATGTCCGATAGCCTGAAAGAAGCGGCGCACCGTGCCGCTTCGGATGCCGAACAGATCGCCTGGGTCGACGAGCAGGACAACCTGCTCGGCGCGCTGGTGCGTTCCGAGTTGCGCGAGCGCGGGCTGATCGGGCGGGGCACTTACATCATGCTGTTCAATTCCGCCGGTGAGCTTTGCGTGCATCGGCGCACCTTGAGCAAGGCGATTTATCCCGGTTACTGGGACGTCGCAGCGGGCGGGATGGTGCAGGCCGACGAAACCTACGCCGAGTCGGCGGCCCGTGAGCTGGAAGAGGAGTTGGGCGTGAGCGGCGTGGAACTCACGGCGCACGACCATTTCTTTTTCGAAGACACCGGTAACCGGCTCTGGTGTTCGGCGTTTTCCGCCGTGTGGGACGGCCCGCTGATCCTGCAGCCGGAAGAAGTGCTGGAAGCGCGCTTTATTCCGGTCGGGCAGGTGATGCAGGAAATCCAGCAAAAGCCCTACTGCCCGGACTCCTTGGCCGCTTTGAAGCGCTATCTGAAGGCGCAGCAAAGCGACGTCGCAAAGAACACATAAATTGGCGCCGATTGGCACTTAGCAATCGGGATTTTTGCCGTTACACTGCGCGACCTTTTTTCAAACTGCACCGGATAGTTTGAGGTTGGCCTGCTGACCCACTGTAGGAGCTGCCGAAGGCTGCGATCTTTTGATCCTGGTTTTTAAAATCAAAATCAAAAGATCGCAGCCTTCGGCAGCTCCTACATGTCAGCAGTCCATGATCGATATCCGGTGCAGTAGCGCTGCCCCTGCCTGAGTGGGGCTTCGCGGTCGCTGACCTTGCCCAAGGTTGCGATCAGTCTTTGTCCTCCCAAGAGGATTGCCGGTGGCCAAAAAAGCCGCATCCTTCGCCGCCCTTGGTGGCCTGGTATTTTCCACCGACGCAGGTCGTCATTGCCCGGAATGCAGTAAGCCGGTGGACGCCTGTATCTGCAAACAAACCGTGATCCCGGCCGGCGACGGCATTGCCCGCGTGCGACGCGAGAGCAAGGGCCGTGGCGGCAAGACGGTGACCACCATCACCGGCGTGCCCCTGGCCGAAGACGCGCTCAAAGAGTTGGCGACAACGTTGAAGAAACGTTGTGGCACCGGCGGGGCGTTAAAAGACGGCATCATCGAAATCCAGGGCGATCATGTCGAGCTACTCTTGGCTGAGCTGATCAAGCACGGTTTCAAAGCGAAGAAGTCCGGCGGCTAGCAGCCTCTGTGAAATCCATCTGCGGCTTGATCCGGCGCTGAAATACTTCAGATCCGGCGTCGTCTCCATGGTTTTCACAGAGCCTGTTCATGACCGGTTTCTAAACTCCACGCGGTCAGCGCGGTCTACCGCCGCGCTGACGAATCGTCATTTTCATTCTTTAGACTGCGCCGGCCTGCAATCAGGCGACGCACTATGACTTCTTTATAGGGGACTTCGATGTCCGTACGACGCACACGTAAAGACGATGGCAGCCAATGGACAGTTGCGGACAGCCGCAGTGTTTACGGGATTCGCCATTGGGGGGCCGGGTATTTCGCGATCAATGAAGCCGGTCGCGTCGAAGTTCGTCCGAACGGCCCGAATAGTTCGCCTATCGACCTGTTCGAGCAAGTCGACCAACTGCGCAAAAGCGGTTTGTCCTTGCCGTTGCTGGTGCGTTTCCCCGACATCCTGCAAGACCGTGTCCGCCAGTTGACCGGCGCCTTCGATGCGAACATCGAGCGCCTGGAATACCAGAGCAAGTACACCGCGCTGTACCCGATCAAGGTTAACCAGCAAGAAGCGGTGATCGAGAACATCATCGCCACCCAGGACGTCTCCATCGGTCTGGAAGCCGGCTCCAAGCCTGAGCTGCTGGCCGTGCTGGCGCTGGCGCCGAAGGGCGGTACCATCGTCTGCAACGGTTACAAGGACCGCGAGTTCATTCGTCTGGCGCTGATGGGCCAGAAGCTTGGCCACAACGTGTTCATCGTCATCGAGAAGGAATCCGAAGTCGCCCTGGTGATCGAAGAAGCCGCCTCGCTGAAGGTCAAGCCACAGGTTGGCCTGCGCGTGCGCCTATCGTCGCTGGCGTCGTCGAAGTGGGCGGACACCGGTGGCGAGAAATCCAAATTCGGTCTGTCGGCAGCACAGTTGCTGTCGGTGGTCGAGCGCTTCCGCGCGGCTGGCCTGGATCAAGGCATTCGCCTGCTGCACTTCCACATGGGTTCGCAGATTGCCAACCTGGCTGACTATCAGCACGGTTTCAAGGAAGCGATTCGTTACTACGGCGAACTGCGCAACCTCGGTCTGCCGGTCGATCACATCGACGTCGGTGGCGGTCTGGGCGTTGATTACGACGGCACGCACTCGCGTAACGCCAGTTCGATCAACTACGACATGGACGATTACGCCGGTGTCGTGGTCGGCATGCTCAAGGAATTCTGCGACGCGCAGGCCCTGCCGCATCCGCACATCTTCTCCGAGAGCGGCCGTTCGCTGACGGCGCACCACGCCATGCTGGTGGTGCAGGTGACCGACGTCGAGAAACACAACGACGAAATCCCGCAGATCGAAAACAAGGAATCGCTGCCGGAAACCGTACAGTGGCTGGTTGACCTGCTCGGCCCGACCGACATCGAAATGGTCACCGAAACCTACTGGCGCGCCACCCACTACATGAGCGACGTGGCCGCGCAGTACGCCGACGGCAAACTGACCCTGGCTGAAAAAGCCTTGGCCGAGCAGTGCTACTTCGCGGTGTGCCGTCGCCTGCACAACTCGCTGAAAGCCCGTCAGCGTTCGCACCGCCAAGTGCTCGACGAGCTCAACGACAAGCTGGCCGACAAGTACATCTGCAACTTCTCGGTGTTCCAGAGCCTGCCGGACACTTGGGCGATCGATCAGGTCCTGCCGATCATCCCGCTGCACCGTCTCGACGAAGAGCCGCTGCGCCGCGCCGTGCTGCAGGATCTGACCTGCGACTCCGACGGCAAGATCAATCAGTACGTCGACGAGCAGAGCATCGAAACCAGCCTGCCGGTACACGGTTTGAACGAAGGCGAAGACTACCTGCTGGGCGTGTTCCTGGTCGGCGCCTATCAGGAAATCCTTGGCGACATGCACAACCTGTTCGGTGACACCGACTCGGTGAACATCTATCAGAACGCCGATGGCAGCGTGTACCACGCCGGCATCGAGACCCACGACACCATCGAAGACATGCTGCGTTACGTGCACTTGTCGCCGGAAGAACTGATGACCCACTACCGCGACAAGTGCGCCAGTGCGCGCATCAGTGCCAGCGAGCGCACGCAGTTCCTCGATGCCTTGCGTCTGGGCCTGACCCGTTCCTCCTACCTGTCTTCCTGACATCGGCTGTGATTTCGCCGGGTTGTCTGAATTTTTCCCACACGCTGTGGAAAATTCGGATAACCCGGTGGGATATCTCCTAAATTCCCTGCCAAATCCTCGCTTATCCCCGCCCGCAAACTCATTTGGTCTGCTTTTCTCGTAGGTCATTTCCTAAGTTGTACTTCGGCACTCTACTCGGCCATGGCTCTCGGCGAGAATCCCCGGCCGCCCCTCCTGTAGAGATCCGCCTATGTTTGATCCAGTCAACGAGCCGATGTTTCGTCTCGATGTAGCGGGCTTGTCCGACGCCTTCGAAGTGCTGGCGTTTTCCGGTAGCGAGGCCCTCAGCGAGCCGTTCGCCTTCGACATCGATGTGTTGGTCGAGGATGCGCAACTGGATCTCGCTGGCTTGTTGCACCGTTCGGTGTTTTTGCAGTTCGGCGCCGCGTGCAACGGCGTTCACGGGCTATTGCACAGTGTTGTCCAGCACGAGCACGGCCAGGGTTCGAGGCTGTGCCGGGTGCGGCTTGGCCCGAGGCTGAACTGCCTGGACCTGCGCTTCAGTCAGCGGGTGTTCAGTGCCTGTTCGATACCGCACATTCTTGCGCAGGTGCTCAAGGAGCACGGGATCGTCGGTGCCCAGCGACGCTTTGAGTTGGCGGGTGACTATCCGGCGCTGGCTTTCTGCACTCAGTACCGGGAATCGGATCTGCAATGGCTGCAGCGCTTGTGTGCGCAAGCCGGCATCCATTATCACTTCGAGCATCGACGCGACGGTCATTGCCTGGTGTTCGGCGACGATGTCGCGCGCCTGCCGCGCGCAGGGGCGGCGCGTTTTGCTGGCGCGGCGGAGAACGAGGCGCCAGCGGTCCGCCGATGGCGCCTGCAGGATGTCTGGTCGCCCGATGCCCACGGCGTGCCAGTTGCGCAAATGGCCGAGGGCGAAACCGATGTGCCGAGCCTGCGCAGTGGACGCTGGTTGCCGCTGGCGGGGCATCCGTTTGCCGAATGCAATCGCCAGTGGCTGTTGTCGCGGGTTGAACACCATGCTGATCTTTCGCTGGACCCGCCGTATGGCAACCGGGTTTTCGCCACCCTTAATAACCCATCGCGTGTCCCCGACCTCCAACCCGTCAAGCCGCGGATGCACAGCCTGCAACGCGCCTGGGTGGTGGAAGTGGATGAGCCTCGTCCCGACTGCTCGCGGCCGGTGGCGGTGCAATTCGACTGGCTGTATCAGGGCGAAGGCGCCGCCGCCAGCCACTGTTGGCTGCCGTTGGCGCCAGCACTGGCCGACAAGGCATTGCCGTGGTTGCGTGAAGGGGTCGAGGTGGTGGTGAGTTTTCTTGAGGGTGATCCGGATCAACCGGTGATCAGTGGCGTGCTGCAGGCGCCGCTTGCCGATGAAGAAAAACCGCAGGAACCGCCCCCGCTGCCGGAACATTTGCACAGTGAAGGCTTGCCGCAACTGTTGAAGAGCGCGCAACCGCTGGTGCTGTTGTGCCTGATGCCTGGCGGTGGCAGCTACAACCATTGTCGGCAGTCGGTTTGCAGCTGTCGGCTGGTCAGTGCGCTTGATCAGAGCGGTCGCGGATGAGCGCCGTAGCGCTTGACCCGATGTCGTCATGGTTGTTGCTGGATGTCCAGGAGTCGCCACAGGCGCTGAAGGTGTTGCGGCAGGCATTCGTCGGGCTCAAGTATTTCTGGCTGTTCGACAGCACCGAGTTTCAGACCGTGCGTGAGCAAGGGCCGTTGCTGATCGAATTGCAGGACAGCGAAGCGCTGCAAGCGTTATGTCTGCGCGACCCACAGCTCTGGCGCGGCCTGTTGCTGGAGAGCGCCGCTTCGACAGCGGCGCTGCTCGCGCATTTGCGGCGCATGCTCACCGTGTCCTTCGGCCTGCACCACCGCGCCATGCTCGGCTATTACAACCGGCAGACTGCCAGTTACTTCTTCGATGCCTGTGATGCCCGTGAGTTGAGCCGCTGGCTCGGGCCGATCGACCAGTTGCGCTGGTTCGGCGGCACGTGGGCAGACCGGGCGATCGGCAGTCAGGGCTGGCAGCAACTGCGTAACCCAGGCCTGGCGGTGGCGCCGCTGGCCGTTGAGGAAAACCTCTCGGCGCGGCAACGCGAGCGTCTGCAAAGCTGTCTGCTTGAGCAGCACATCTGGCGCTGGTGCCAATCAATGGGAACCGATTACGTAACGCTGTCCTCCCATGTTCAGCAGGGGCTGGCGCTGGGTTTCAGCGATCGTGACGTGCTCGATGGCTGGCTGTGGCTACGCTTGCTGCATCCGCGGGCTGTGCTGGTGCCGCCGCCAACGGGGCTGACCCAGCAGGCAGGGCTCGATCATGTGCGCCGCCAATGGCAGAACGATCAACCGTGAAACAGAGGTTCGGCGCTTATGGCAGGTACGTTTGGGCAACGGTTCGGCGCACTGATCGGCGGGCTTATGCTCCTGGTGCTGGGCGCTTGCTCGCCGGTGAAAGTGCTCAATGCCCTGACGCCGGACGACACCTTCGATAAAGCCGTGGGCATTGCCTATGGCGATGATCCACGGCAGAAGCTCGATGTCTATGTGCCGCGCCATCCGCTCAAGGGCGCGCCGGTGGTGGTGTTCTTCTATGGCGGCAGCTGGAACAGCGGCAATCGTGGGGATTACACCTTTGTCGGCGAGGCGCTGGCGTCGCGCGGGATTGTCGCGGTGCTGGCCGACTATCGGTTGTATCCGCAGGTGCGTTATCCGCTGTTTCTGGAAGATGGCGCGCGCGCCGTGGCGTGGACCAGGGCGCACATCAGCGAGTATTCCGGTAACCCGCAGCGCCTGTATTTGATGGGCCACAGTTCCGGTGCCTACAACGCATCAATGCTGGCGCTGGATACCAATTTGCTCGGGGCGGTCGGGATGTCACCCAAGGACCTCAGCGGCTGGATCGGGTTGGCCGGGCCGTATGATTTTCTGCCGATCGAAAACCCCGACGTGCGTCCGGTGTTTTTCTGGCCGGATTCTCCAGCGCAATCGCAGCCGATCAACCACGTCAGCCGGGGCGCGCCGCCGGCCTTGTTGATTGCGGCGAGCAAGGACAACCTGGTCAACCCAAAGCGCAACACCGGCGGCCTCGCCAGCAAGCTGCGCGAAGCCTCGGTGCCGGTGCAGGATTTGTACTACTCGCGGCCAAGTCACATCACCCTGGTGGCCACTCTTTCACGACCGCTGCGGCGGCTGGCGCCGGTCCTTGATCAAGTGGTCGGCTTCATCGAACACACCCCGACTCAGTGAGCCGCACCGCTAAACCAGCCATCGTTGCGCTTGAGCCACCAGGCTTGCGCGCCGAGGGTGAGGCTGCGCAACACCATGAACAACAGGAAAGATATCCACAGGCCATGGTTGCCCAGGCCTTGCAGCGCCCAGGCGAACGGCAGCAGCAGAACCACCGTCATCAGCATGCCGTTGCGCATTTCGCGGGCGCGAGTGGCGCCGATGAACAAGCCATCGAGCAAATAACTCCACACCGCAATCAATGGCAGCACGGCGAGGTAGGGCAGGTAGATGAACGCGGTGTCGCGCACGCTCTGGATGTTGGTCTGCATCTCGATGAACAGATGCCCGCCGAGCAGGAACAACGCGGCAAAACCGAGGCTGGCGATCAGTGACCAACCGCCGGCCACCACCAGCGAACGGCGCAGCGCGAGGCGATCTCGAGCGCCAATGGCGTGCCCGCACAAGGCTTCGACGGCGTGGGCGAGGCCGTCCAGCGCATGCGCAGTCAGCAGCAGGCCGTTGAGCAGCAGGGCATTGGCGGCGACGGTTGCATCGCCAAGACGCGCGCCTTGCACGGTGATCATGAAGAACACCGATTGCAGGGCGAGGCTGCGGATGAAGATGTCGCGGTTGACCGCCAGCAGCGGGCGCCAACTCTGCCAGACTTTCAGCGCGGCCCAGACGATGTGGCCCGGATAGGCGCGCAAGGCCTTGCGGGTCATGAACAGGCCGAGCAGGGCGCCGCTCCATTCGGCGATCACCGAGGCGCGGGCCGAACCGACCACGCCCCAGTCCAGACCGATGACGAACCACAGGTTCAGGGCGATGTTGATCAGGTTGGTGCTGAGCAGAATCGCCAGCGGCGCCCGCGCATTTTGCGTGCCGAGGAACCAGCCGACCAACGCATAACTGGCCAGCGCCGCCGGCAAACCGAACAGCCGCGTATGGAAAAAATCCCGGGTGAGCTGATCAAGCTCAGCCGACGGTTGCATGAAGTGCAGCGCCACGCCACTCAGCGGTACGCCGAGGGTGCCGAGCAGCACTGCCAGGCCCATCGCCAGCAACAGGCCCTGCAACAGAATCTGCCGCAACGCCGCGCCGTCACTGCGCCCGGCCGCTTGCGCGGCAAAACCGGTGGTGCCCATGCGCAGAAAACCCATGGCCCAGGCGAGAAAGGTGTACAGGCTGGCGCCGACTGCCACCGCGCCCAATTGATGCGCGTGGGGCAAGTGGCCGATCACGGTGCTGTCGACCAGCGCCACCAGCGGCACGGAAATATTCGAAAGAATCATCGGCGCGGCCAGCGCCCAGACCTTGCGGTGAGTCGGGCGGTCGCGCCAGTCGGCGATCAGGTTGGACATGCGGGCTCCTTGGGGGAGCGGCATTGTAGCGATTAACGCTATGCCCTGTAGGCGGTGGGACAGCTAGAGATGTTTCCACTGCACCACACTCCTGCAGGGGAGAAGTTGTGTGCGGGAGGTTGTGGGTGAGGATTTATGCGCCCCCGAATAAACCGGTAGGAGCTGCCGCAGGCTGCGATCTTTTGATGTTGCCTTAAAGATCAACAGATCGCAGCCTGCGGCAGCTCCTATAAGGTTTTGGGGTGTCAGTGGATGATCCAGCTCAGCAACCACAACCCCAGCAGCAACCAGATGATCCCGGCAATGATCGACGCATTCATGAACGCCCGAATCGCCGACCACAACAGCATCAACCCGACGATCAGCGCAATGATGCTGATGATCGACGTGTCCATGCCCAGGGTCTTCGCCAGCCCGTCGACAAAATTGCCGCCGGCGTTACTCAAAATATTGAACAGCCCGCTGAGGCCATCGACGATAAAGCGGATGACCGAACCGAGTGCCTGGCCGAGCCATTCGAAAAAGCTTTCTACCTGCATGTGTTCATCCTGATGAAAGAGCTGAGCCTTGGGCCACAACGCAGGTGGCCGAGTTCCCTGTCACGAGTATGGCCCATGCTGCGCCGAACGGAAAACCGGTAGGAGCTGCCGCAGGCTGCGATCTTTTGATGGTGTTTTTCAAAACCAAAGTCAAAAGATCGCAACCTGCGGCAGCTCCTACATGGGCCTTGCCTTCGGTCGATATCCGCTTGAAGCTATACGCCTTCAGGAGAGCCCGATGAACCTTGTTGAACTGACCGAACGCCTGCACGCCATTCGCGACCGCAATGACTGGCGGCAATTTCACAGCCCGAAAAACCTGGCCATGGCCGCCAGCGTCGAAATGTCCGAGCTGGTGGAAATCTTCCAGTGGCTGAGCGAAGACCAGTCGCGCCAGTTGCCCGCTGACAAACTCGCCCACGCCGGGCAGGAAGTCGGCGATATCGTGCTGTACCTGTTGCTGCTGTGCAGCGAGTTGGGGTTGGACATGAATGAAGTGGTGCGCGCCAAGCTCGCCGACAGCGAACGGCGGTTCAGCTGATGAGCGACCGGCATTTCGACCAATTGGCGACGCGTTTCGCCGAAAAAATCTACGGTGGCGCCAAAGGCGCGATTCGCCTCGCGGTGTTGCAGGCAGACCTTGCTGAAGCGCTGCCGGATCGTCCGTTGCGCGTGCTCGACATCGGCGGAGGCCTCGGCCACATGTCGCTGTGGCTCGCCGAACGTGGCCACGACGTGACCTTCACCGAGCCGGCCGAGCCGATGCTCGACGGCGCGCGCCAGCGTTTCGCCGAAGCCGGGCAGACCGCAACGTTCATTCAGGCGCCGTGGCAGGAATTGCTTGGGCAACTCACCGAACCCTACGATCTGGTGATCTGCCACGCCGTCCTCGAATGGCTCGCCGAACCCCACGCGATCCTGCCGGTGCTGCATCAATTGACCAAGCCCGGTGGCTGGTTGTCGCTGGCGTTCTACAACCGCGATGCGCTGATCTACCGCAACCTGCTCAAAGGCCATTTCAAGAAAATGCGCAAGAACGACATGGCCGGTGAAAAGCAGAGCCTGACCCCGCAGCAACCCCTCGATCCGCGCGAATTGGCAACGCAACTCGAAGGGTTGTGGCAGGTCGAAACTCAAAGCGGGATCCGGGTTTTCCACGACTACATGCCGGTGGAGTTTCAGGCCCGCGCCGAACTTGTCGATTTGCTCGAGATGGAGCTCGCTCATCGTCGTCACCCAAGCTTCGCCGGGCTTGGGCGCTACTTGCACTGGATCTGCCGGCCGATCTGATCGGAGCGCGACATGAAAGCTCAATCCGGGTTATTGCTGATCTGTCTGGGGGTGGCCGCCTGTCAGGGCAGCAACCCTTACGTGGCGCAGTCGCGGCCGTTGCCGCCGGCACCGCCGCAAGCCGCCAACACCTTTGACCGCAGCGCTTACCCGGCGCCGCCGCGTGATTACGGGCGCTACCGCAGTTGGGCCTGGCTGGACGGGCAACTGCCGCCGGGTACGGCGTGGGCGGATTCGGCGCAAGTGGCCGAGGCGGTCAGCAATGCACTGGATCAACGAGGTTTGCGCCCGCTGCACGACAATCGTCCGGCCGACCTGTTGGTCAGCGCCCATCTGAGCCTGCAAACCCGCTTGCGTCAGGTGCAGGACGATTACGGCTACTACGGCGGCGGATACGGCGGCTATGATCGTTATGGGCGCGGCTACGGCATGTACAACAGCGTGCCGGTGGTGCGCACCTATTCCGAGCAGGTCGTGGTGGTGCAAGTCGATCTGTTCGACGCCGGAACGGGGCAACCGGTGTGGAGTGCCAGCGCGGAGACCGGCGCCAAGGGCAGTCAGATCGACCGCACGGATTCGATTCGCGAGGCTGTGGAAAAGGCCATGTCGGCGTATCCTCCCAGTTAGCTTGCTGCAAATGAGAAGCTCTAGCAGGTTCATGTCTTCAACCGGAGAAAAATCATGTTCCGCCGTCTTGCTTTACTGGCCATGGCCGCACTGCTCAGTGCCTGCGCCGCCAACCAGGTCAATCATGACTTCGACGCCAGCCGCGACTTTGCCGCCTATCGCAGCTGGAGCTGGAAAGACCCCGCCCTGCAATATCGTCCCGATGATCCACGGATCAAAAGCGACCTGACCGAGCAACGCATTCGCCAGGCGGTAACAGATCAACTTGATCAGCGTGGTCTGCGCCCGGCGGCTGCGGGCGCCAAAGGTGATTTGAATGTGCAGACTTATCTGATCGTCGAGGATCGTCAGCAACAAGTGACGACCAATTACGGCGGCGGCTGGGGCGGCCCATGGAATGGCTACTGGGGCGCGCCGATGTACAACGAAACGCGCAACATCACCTACAAGGTCGCGACCATCCAGATCGACCTGCTCGACGGCAAGGACGGCAAACTGGTGTGGCGCGGCAGCGACGAGCAGATGCTCGCCAGCAAGCCCAACCCCGAGGATCGCAGCAACGCCATCCGCGAGACGGTCGCCCGCATCCTCACCAACTACCCCCCACGCTGAAATACAGATCCTGAGGTCGCCTCGGTCACTGTGGGAGCCGGGCTTGCCCGCGATGACGGCGGCACATCCAACATTGATGTGTCAGACAGTCCGCCATCGCGGGCAAGCCCGCTCCCACAGGTTTTGAGTTGTTCAGAAAATGTGTGTTGATGGCTGGCGCGTTGCCAGCAGCTTCACTGAGCCCGTCTACACTTAACTGCATCAATGGAGGTCACGGCAAAGGAGTGCGCCATGTCGCCTCGTTCGCATTTCAACAGCCCGGCCCGGCAACGCGGGGCGATCGGTCTGATGGCGGCGCTGACCCTCGGCCTGGCGCTGGTGTGCATGGTGCTGGTGGTCGACAGCGGTCGTCTGTATATGGAGCAACGCCGCTTGCAGCGGGTGGTCGATGTTGCCGCGCTGGAGGCGATTTCACGCAGTGGCGATTGCCTGACGGGTCTCAGTGCTGCGGCATATGCCACCGCCAGCGCCGCGCGCAACGGATTTGCCGTGGCGCCGGACACAACCCTCACCGTGACCTGCGGCACCGTGCAAACCGGTGCCAACAATCTTCGCGCCTTCACCATGGATGCGAGCAAAAAAGCAGCGATCAGCGTCGTCGCCACACGCGTCGTGACCACCAGCGTCGCCGCCGCGCTTTACGCGTTGTTCCAGCCAGGCAGTGTCTCGCCCACCACGCGCCTGCACGCGACGGCGGTCGGTACATCGGCCACCCTGCCGCCATTGGCGCAACTGACCATCGGCACCACCGCCCTGACTGTCGATGCCAGCAAATCAGCGGCACTGAATGCGCTGTGGGGCGGCCTTCTCGGCGGCAGCCTCAACCTCAGCGTCGCCGGTTGGCAAGGCCTGGTCGACACCAACATCAGCCTGCTCGGTTACCTCAACCAACTGGCCGTCGATCTGCACGTGGACGCCGGCAATTACACGCAGGTATTGAGTCAGAGCGTGCAGATCAAACAACTGATCGACACCGCCATCACCGTGCTGACCAAGGGCGGCACTACCACCAGCGTCGCGGTCAGTGGCTTGCTCGGGGTGAAGGCCATCGTCGGCAACACCTCAGTGGTACTCGGGCAATTGTTGCAATTGCAGACCGGCGCAACTTCCGCCGCCCTCAATGCCAATCTGCAAGTTTTCCAGCTGCTCGAAGCCGTCGTGCAACTGGCCAACAGTCAGAACGCCCTGACAGCCACCGTGCCGCTGAGCATTCCGGGGCTGGTCAACGGCTCGGTCAAAGTCAAAGTGATCCAGCCGCCGCAGTTATCGGCAGTGGGCAATCCGGCGCTGGCCAAGGCCGACCCGATGGGCGCCAACCGCATCTATGTGAAAACCGCGCAGGTACGCACACTGATCTCGCTGAACCTGCCGGTGCTGTCCGGGGTGGCCGGCCTGGCCAATGCCATTGTCAGCACGCCGCTGGTGGGCGGGCTGACCGATACCCTCAACAACCTCTTGCACCTGAACATTGCCGGCACGCTGAACTCGCTGTTCTGCTCATTGGGCGGCACCTGTCAGCGCACCAATCTGCAGATCCTGCCCACCTCCAGCATCGACATCCTGCTGGAGGCCGCCGCTGCCGACAGCCATGTCACCGACTTCAACTGCGTCAGCGACGCCAGCAAAAGCCTGACCACCCAGACCAACTCCTCGCTGGTCAAACTCAAGGTCGGCAAGATCGACGCCACCAACGCCTTTTCCTCCTCGGCGGATGTCACCGTGCAGCCACTGGCGTTGATCGATGTTGGCGTCATCACCTGCACCATTCCGCTGCTCGGGCTGGGCTCGGCAACCTGCGATCAGAGCACGCGCAAACCGTTTTACGGCGGCGGCCTCGGGGTGATGGTCGACACCTCGGTGGCGAGCATGCAGAACATCCATACTTACAATCAGCCACCGGAAATCAAGCAACCGCCACTGAACTACAGCTTCGGCACACAAGGCGTGGTCAATAGCCTGAAAAGCACATTGAGCGGGGTTCAGGTGCAAGCGTACAAACCCACCGGTTCGAGCCTGCTGGGCGGTTTGCTCAGCACCACGGCGGACGTACTGGCGAGCGTCAACAGCACGCTGGGCGTGGTCATCGACAACCTGCTCAGCCCGGTGCTCGACCCGATTCTCGATGGCTTGCTGGCCAACCTCGGCATTACCCTGAACAAGGTCGACGTCGGCGCGAACCTAAGTTGCAAGCCACCGGGGCAGCCCATGCTGGCGATCTAATCGGCCAGCGCAATCGGCAACTCGATACAGAACCGCGCACCCTCATCGCCGTTGCGCACGCTCAGGCGTCCACCCATGTTCTCGACGATGCCATAACTCACCGACAAGCCCAGGCCGGTGCCGACGCCGACCGGTTTGGTGGTGAAAAACGGCTCGAAAATCCGCTCCAGCAAACGCGGGTCAATGCCGCCACCGTTGTCCTCGACCCACAGCCGCACCACGTGCTCGTCGCACTCGGCATGCAGGGCGATCCACGGCTGGAAATCGCGGTTGGCTTCGCGCTTGCCGAGCAACGCGTCGCGGGCGTTGACCATCAGGTTGATCAGCACTTGTTCCAGTTGATCGACGTAGCCGCGCACCTGAACCTGGAAACCGGCCTCTTTGATCCGCAGCTCAACGCCTTTGCCGCGCAAGCCTTCCGACAGCAGCGACAGCGTGCCTTCGATCGCATCGAGCGGATTGAACGGATGTTGTTCGATTTCCGAGCGCCGCCCAAACACGCGCATGTGATCGACCACCCGCGCTGCGCGTTGCACTTGCGCGTCGATGCGGTTGAGTTTGTCGGTCAGGTAGTCGATCTGCACATCGCCATTGCTCAGGCGCTTGAGCACATTGACGATGGCCATGCGCATCACATTCAGCGGCTGATTGATTTCGTGGGCAAGCCCCGTGGCCATTTCGCCGAGGGTGGCCATTTTTGCGCTCTGCGTCAGTTGCTGCTGCGAGCGCCGCACTTCGGTGTTGTCGCGGCCCACCGCTTGTACTTCGACCAGCGTGCCGTGCTCATCGAACACCCCGCGATCCGACCAGACCCACCATGCATGTTCACGGCCGGGCAGGCGCAGGTTGATTTCAGCCGTGCTCACGGGCAGTTCCGGAGTCAGTTGCGCCAGACGCTGGACGAAGGCTTCGCGCTGTTCATCCGACATCCAGCTGCCCAGGTTGACCCCGGGCAATTGCGCCGGCGTGCATTCCAGGTAGGTCGCCAATGGCCGGTTGCCGAAGGTCAGGGTCAAGTCCGGGCGATAACGACAAATCATCGCGGGTGAGTCTTCCACCAGAATCCGGTAACGCTCTTCGCTGGCCTTGACCTGTTCAGCGGCGAGGGTCGCGTCTGTCACGTCCAGCCACAGGCCGACGGCTTCCACCGGCAGGCCGAGGTCATCGCGCAGCAATTTGGCCTCGTCGAGCAGCCAGTGCACATTGCCCTGGCGATCGAGCACTCGATAGCGCGCACTCACCGAGCCTTCGCGCAACAACTGCCGGGTGCGTTCGAAATAGTGCGGACGGTCTTCGGGGTGCACATGTTCAACCAGTCGACCGTCTTCACAGTCGGCGAGACTCCAGCCTAAAAGCGCTTGCAGGCTGGCGCTGAAAAAGCTCGGTTGCAGCGCGCCTTCCGCATAGCGCTGTACATAAATCACAGCGGGGGAGCTGGCGATCAGGTTGTCCAGCCGCGCATGGGCGGCGGCCGCCTGTTGTTGCTGATTCTTGATGTCGCTGATGTCGAGCATGAACCCCATCAGCCGACGTTCGGCGCCGATGCCCAGCGACCGTCCTTGCAGGCGATACCACAGCGGCAGCGCTTGATCGGCGGTTTGCCAGCGCACGCACAATTCCAGTGGGGTGCCTTCATCCTGCAAGGCTTGCAGGTGGCTGCGCAGTTCATCGCGGTCGGCGGGGTGGACCTGATTGAACCAGTCCTGAAGCGGTAACGGCGCCGTGGGCAAACCCAGGCTCTGCGCCAGTGTCGGAGCCAGTTGCACCTGATTGCTGGCGCTGAACACTTCCCACCAACCGGTGCCGAGCAACGCTTGCAGGGTTTCCAGGCGTTCCAGCTGTTGCTGATGACGATGCTCGCGCAGCCGTTCCAGTAACGGCGCCGCCACGGCAGCGGCGAGTAGAAGCCAGTCGTGATCGCTGAGGTCGGGCGCCTGTTGCGGCGCGTTATAGTCGGCGCACAACAGCCAGGCAGCCACGCCCTGCGCGTCGCGATAGGGCACGGCAAACCCTTCGCTCGGACCGAAAATGGCGCTCAGGCGCGGCTGTTCGCTGGCCAGAAAGCGCTGCGGTGACGCACCGTTGAGGCTGTCGAGGCCGGTGCCCAGTTGTTGCTGTTCACGCCACAGCTGCGGCGCGTTCAACCCCGTGTAGCGCTGATGGATCTGCCAGCCCAGACCTTGCTCATCGAGCAGCGCCACTGCCAGACAAGGGATGTGCAGATGCTGACTGAGGCGCTGCAATTGTTCGCCCAACACCGTTGGCAGACGCGCGAGGCTGCACAGGCGCAATTGATCGCGAACCTGCGTGGCCAGTAATTGCGCCTGTTCGCGGCTGCGTGCCTGGCGTCGTTCGCCGAGCAAATCGCCGATGTCGAGCATCTGCAACAGCCAGCCGTCGCCCTGCGCCTGCAGCCAGCCGCGCAAGTGCAGTGGCGGGCCGGCCAGGCTGAAAAAATCCAGATCGAGCAGTTGCCCTTGCCAGTCCGCCGGTTGGCCTTCGACGGCCAGTCCGCTGTGCGGCAACAGGTAATCGAGCAGGTGCGCGGGCTGCGTACGGGTCATGCGCTGCGCAAGTAAATGCCGTATCGGCCCGCCCAAGTGATTGACCTGGCCGTCGCCGTCCAGATACAGCTGCAGGCCGACGCTGGGCAGCAGCGGACTTTGCTGGGGCTGGGTGGTGCCGGAAGGGCGATTGAGCAGGCGGCTGAACAGCTTGTCACCGGAACTCAAAATTGCAGGCTCGACGAGGCGCGCAGGGTCGCGGGCAGGCGCGGCACTGTGCCGACGCCCGGCAGCACCAGAAACGGCAAGGCCTGATTCAATTTGCTCGTGGGGTAATTGATGGTCACCGTCAGCAACCCCCCGGTGAAGGTGATGGTGCTGTCGGTGGCGGCATTGAAATTCAGTGCGTTGGGCAGCCAGGCCAGTTGCCGGGTCAACTCGGTGCGCGCGTTCGCCGTGATGGCGGTCGAGTAATTGGCCGAGGCAGGGTCCAGCGCCACACTGCGGCGCACCGCTTCAGAGGTGGACTCGTTGAATGACTGCATCAACAACAACGGCAGGCTGTAACTCACCAAGCCATAAAACACAGCGAAGAAGATGACGAACACCAAGGCGAACTCGATGGCGACAGCGCCTTTTTGCTTGCGGGGGAGGCCGGATTTCATGAGTGCGTCTACCCTGACAATCACTACGTAATATCAGCATAGAATCATTCGGCCAAAACGGACGGTTTTTACCGCATGCACAGCTTTGTCCTGCTGATCTGGCTGACGTTGTGCGCGGCGCAGGATGCCCGGCAGCGCCATATCGCCAATGCGCTGACCCTGGGAGTGGGCGGGTTGGCGGCCATCTATGTTCTGGTCACCGGCCACACCTGGCTGGGCGCCGACGCGGCGCAGGGCGGCTGGGCAGTCATCCTCGCGCTATTGCTGACATTGCCCGGCTATGCGCTGAAGCGTTTCGGCGCCGGCGATGTGAAATTAATGACAGCTTTGGGCCTTGCGACGGACGGTACTCATCTGCTCGGCGTGTTTATCGGCGCGGCACTCGCCAGCGTCGTCTGGCTATTGCTTGCGCCAAAACTCTGGCTGCATATGCGTCAACGGCTTAGCGATCATCTTCGATTTATGGCCCCTGAAAAGTCAAAAAAGCTGCCATTTGCGCCGTTCGTGCTCGTTGGCATGCTCCTGACTTTGCTTTGGATCCATTAGTCGTCCGGTGCCACTACTGCTATGTACATAGTCGGAAAGTGGGTCTACTTTCAAATCAACGGTTGTACAGCTTCGCGCTGTCAGTACAGGAACGGTCAGCCTTTGGCCTGGGCATGGAGTAGCAAGTGAACAAGCTTACGTCTGCTGTAAAAGTTCTGGTGGTCGATGATCAGCCGCTGATTGTCGAAGAACTCTGCGAATTCATCGAGAGCAGCGGTTACCGCTGTGTGCCGTGCGAATCGAGCCAGCAGGCGATCGAACAATTCACTCAAGATCCTGCCATCGGCCTGGTGCTGTGTGACCTGCACATGCCGGACATGGACGGCATTCAGCTGGTGCAGGAGTTGCAACGCCTGGCGGGCAAGCAGCGGATCTTCGAAGCCATCATGCTCACCGGGCGTGCCGACAAGCAGGACGTGATCAAAGCGTTGCGTGCCGGCATCGCTGACTACTACCAGAAACCGGTCGACCTTAACGAACTGCTCGAAGGCCTGCGTCGTCAGGAAGCGGTGCTGCAAGAGCGGCAGAAAACCCTGCAACTGGGGCATTTGAATCAGAAGCTGCAATACCTCTCCGAGTCGATCGACGACCTCTACCAGGACCTCGACAAAGTCCGCCGTGGCCCGGCGCCAACGAGCGATGAGGTACCCACTGAGGGCGAAGGCGTGGAGATCCCGGCGATCTTCAATCAGTTGTCGCCGCGTCAGCTCGATGTCGCGCGGTTGGTGGGCAAAGGCCAGACCAACTACCAGATCGCCTGTGAGCTGGGGATTACCGAGAACACGGTCAAACTCTACGTCTCGCAAGTGCTGCGCCTGACCCACATGCATAACCGCACTCAATTGGCCCTGGCGTTATCGCCCAGCAACTCTGGCATGCGCCAACGAGTGACAGCGCACTAACTCAATTGACCCCGGCCACCGCCGGGGTGCCAGCCCTCAACCGCTATGCGCCTTGGCCTTGGGAAACAGGTTGTCTAGGGTTTCCAGCAGGCGCACGTGATAAATCGGCTTGCGAAACAGGTCGAGCACCTGCAGGCGCAACATGTCGCTGACATCTTCCATATCGGCATGCCCGGACGTCACGATCACCGGCAGATGCTGGCGCGAGGTGTGTTCACGCAGGCGCTTGATCAGCGACATGCCGCTTTCTTCCGGCATGCGCAGATCGGTAATCACCAGCGCGATATCGGGATGGCGGGTGAGATGGTGCAGGGCAAGTTTCACCGACGTCGCGGTATGACAAGTAAAGCCTTCGCCCTCCAGCAACTCCGCCAGCTCCAGCAGTGCGTCCTCTTCATCGTCGACGAGGAGCAACTGCTGGCGAGAAGTGTGTGGAGAGTTCATAGGCAACACCTGCAATGGACTGAGTGCTGACGTTAGAACCCAATGGCCGCATTGACAAGTTATCGGTCCGATCAGGTGAGTGCAGTCTGGATCCGGGTCAGGATCGCGGTGACCTGAGTGCCGATGCCGTTACCGAAGGCTGCGATCACCAGCGCCACGAGGCCGACCACCAGCGCATATTCGATGGCGGATGCGCCCTCGGTGTCTTTGGCCAGGCCTTTGAAGAAGGCGACTTGCGATTTGATTTTTTGCGCAATGTGGGAATACGACATGAGGACTCTCCTTGAGCACGCCAGGTGTTGCGCGTTCGCAACATGATTTCCCTGTGCCAGCATCAGCATTGTCGGCATTCCCCGGCCCTACAACTGTAAGAACGAATTAACCCGAAAGTATTAGTTGGCGTAATTACATTAAAAAACCATGTTTGGCGCTTTAGCCTCCTACTTTCGTTGGATATTTCATCGCTGTTAATGGCGTTTTGTTCGCGCTGGACTACCGTCAAATAGCGAAATAGTTACTTGTTCATAGCTGCCTGATTGCGAATTTATCTCGTTGAAAGTTACGGGTCATTGCAAAAGACAGAACGCGCAGCGGGAAAGGGAGAGCCGTCATGAACAGTCGCGTCACTCTGGGCCTGGCCGGATTATTTCTGCTGGGCGCGATCATCGCCGGATATTGGGGGCTGACGTTGAGCCGCCAACCGGCCGTCGAACCTGTTGCCGCACCGGTTGCGGAGACGTCAGTGGTACCCGCCGCCGCACCGGCGCCCCCTGTTGAAGATCCGACCCGCCAACCGGTGGTGGTGTTGCTGCGCGACATCGCGCCCTTCGTGAAAATAACCGCGGCTGACGTTGCTGTGGAAAAACTGCGCACCGCTCCTGCCGGCAGCCTCGCCACTGTCGATCAAGTCATCGGCCGTACGCCATGGCGGCCGTTGAGTGCCGGCAGTTGGCTGAGTGAAGAAAGCTTCGAACCGGGCAGCCAACTGGCGCGAATGATTCGCCCCGGTGAGCGTGCACTGGCGGTGGCCGTGGATGAAGTGATCAATGCCGGCGGGCAATTGGCGCCGGGCGATTACGTCGATGTGCTGCTGTTTTTGCGCAAGGACGAAAACAATCCACAGCCTTCAGCGCAGTTGGTGGTGCCGGCGGTGCGCGTGCTTGGTGTCGGCAGCCAGATGGGCCTGACCAATGACGGTCAACCGGCAACCCCGGCGCGTAGCGACGATGAACGACTCAAACAGGAACAACAACGAATGGCTGCGCGCAGCGTGATTCTGGCGGTGCCGGAACCGTTGCTCAGCCGCTTGATGCTGGCGTCCGGCAGCGGCGTTTTGCGCCTGGCGGTGCGCAGCGCCGATGAACAGCAACTGGCGAAATACTGGGCCGGTGAAAACGATGTCGCCAGACAACTCGATACGCCACGACGCGAGTTGATCGAGTTCAGCCAACTGTCACTCTCGCCGCCGCCCCGACCACTCGCCGTGGCGGGTCAGCCGACGGCGCGCAAACCGACCGTGGAAGTCATCCGCGGTGCCGAAAACGCTCAACCCACTCCCTGATTCGAGCAAGGACGCCTTTACATGCGCATACGCTTCACGCCCCTGTTCAACGGCTTGCTCCGGGCCTCGCTGCTGAGCGTTGCTTCGATCGGCAGCGCCGTCGCCGCTGTCGGCAATTGCGCCGCCCTCGGCCCCTTGCCGGCGGCTCTGGAAGTCGGCGAAGGTCTGCAACAGGCATTGCAATCACCCGTGGCGATCACCCGCGTGGCAGTGGGCGATCCGAAAATTGCCGACGTGCGCGTGACCGGCGATCAAGGCGTGTTGCTCACCGGCGTTGGGCCCGGCGCGACCACGCTGATGATCTGGACGGCCTGTGCCAGCGCGCCGCGTCAGAGCATGGTGTTTGTGCAGGGCAAGGCCAGTGCGGCAATGACGGTCTCGTTGCCGGCGACTGATGACCCGACTCTGCCTTCGCAAGTGCAGACTGATATTCGCTTTGTCGAAGTCAGCCGCACCAAACTCAAAGAGGCCGGCACCTCGATTTACGGCAAGGGCTCGAACAACTTTCTGTTCGGCGCACCGGGCACGGTGCCAGGCAGCGGTGTCAGGCCCGGTTTGGTGCCGAGCGTAGCGCCGAGCATTCCGCTGGCCAACGATGTGTTCAACATTGTCTGGGGCGGTGGCAGCAGCAAATTCCTCGGCATCGTCAATGCGCTGGAAGGCAGTGGTTTCGCCTACACCCTGGCGCGGCCGAGCTTGGTGGCGTTGAGCGGGCAGAGCGCGAGCTTCCTCGCCGGTGGCGAAATTCCGATTCCGGTACCGAGCGCCAACAGCAACAGCTACTCCATCGAGTACAAAGAGTTCGGCATTCGCCTGACCCTGACGCCGACCGTCGTTGGCCGCGACCGCATCGCCCTCAAGGTCGCGCCGGAAGTCAGCGAGCTGGACTACAACAATGGCGTGACCATCGGCGGCACCACCGTGCCGGCGTTCACCATCCGCCGCACCGACACCAGCATCTCGCTGGCCGATGGCGAAAGCTTTGTGATCAGCGGTTTGATCAGCACGCAAAACGCTTCGCAGGTGAACAAGTTCCCAGGGCTTGGCGACATCCCGGTGCTCGGCGCGTTTTTCCGCAATTCGTCGATCAATCGCGAAGAGCGCGAACTGCTGATGATCGTCACCCCGCACCTGGTCCAGCCATTGGCAGTCAACGCGCCGTTGCCTTCGCTGCCAGGGGAAAAACTGCGCAACTACGACCCGAACTGGTATCGCCTGTACTTCCTCGAAAACGGCAACTTCGATAAACGCAGCGGGTTATCGCAATGAGCCAGAGCCTCAGTCAGACCTTCCTCGCCATCACCCGCAACGACACCGATCTTGAGTGGTTGCAGGGCGCGTTGGCACCCCTTGGCCAAGTGGTCAGTGCTGGCGGCGGCAGCCTTGACGAGTTGCTCGCGCTGGTCGACGTGACCTTCGCCAGCCTGGTGTTCGTCGGGCTGGATCGCGATCATCTGGTGGCGCAGAGCGCGTTGATCGAAGGCGTACTTGAAGCCAAACCGATGCTCGCCATCGTCGCCCTTGGCGACGGCATGGACAATCAGTTGGTGCTCAACGCGATGCGTGCCGGTGCGCGGGATTTCGTCGCTTACGGCTCGCGCTCCAGTGAAGTCGCCGGGCTGGTGCGGCGCTTGAGCAAGCGCCTGCCAGCCGTCACGCCAAATACCCAGCTCGGTGGTTTGACCGTGCTTTATGGCGTGCAAAGCAACGCTGACGGCGCGCTGTTGGCCAACCACATGGCGCTGGTGGTGCAGAAGAGCGGGCAGCAGACGTTGCTGCTCGATCTGGGCTTGCCGCGCGGCGACAGCCTGGCCCTGCTCGGGCTGGAAAGCTCGTTTCATTTCGGCGACGCGCTGCGCCACTTGCGCCGGCTCGATGCAACGCTGATCGACAGCGCCTTCACCAGCGCCGAGGCAGGCTTGCGCATCCTTGCTTACGCCGGGTCCGACGAGCCGCTGGAGCGCACCAGCGCCGCCGAGTTGTACATGTTGCTCAGCGCCTTGCGCCAACATTTCCAGCACATCGTCGTCAACCTCACGGGCCAGCCCGACAGCGAAGCGCTGCGCACGTTTGTCAGCCATTGCGACAAGCTGCTGTGGTACACCGATCAGAACGTCCTCGACTGTCGGCGCAATCTCGCGGTGCTCAATCTGTGGCGCGAGAAAGGCATGAAACTCGACCATGGCCGGCTGCTGATCGACCGCTATTTGCGCAACGTTGCGCCGGATTCCGAGACCCTCGGCAAGACCTTTGGCCTGGAAGTGATTGCCGTGCTGGCCTACAGTCCGGAAGTCCGTCTCAACGCGAAAAACCAGGGCGTAACCCTGTTCGAACTGGCCCCGCGCGAGGCCATCAGCCAAAGCCTGCGCACCCTCGGCGAACGTCTGGCGAAACGCTCCGAAGGCTTGGCCAAACCCAAGGCCAACTGGTTCAACCGCCTGCGAGGCACTTCATGAACGGCGAGCAACTGTTCGGTGGCCCGCAGCGCTCTGCGAGCGGCAACACCGACCACGATGGCCTGAAACTGGTGCTGCACCGCTACATCATCGACGCCATCGAAGAGTCGGGGAAAAACCTGCTGGAAGGCTCGCGGCAGGTGCTCTCGCAGTTCGTCATCGACAAAGTCGCCGAATACATCGCGCGCCTGCACCTGGCGATTTCCCGTTATGAAATGGAGCGTCTGGCTGAAGAAATCGTCGACGAGCTGACCGGTTTCGGCCCGCTCGAAGTGCTGCTGCGCGACAGCGCCGTGACCGAGATTCTGGTCAACGGCCCGCACCGGGTGTTCATCGAACGTGACGGCGTATTGCACTTGAGCGACCTGCGCTTTATCGACGCGCACCATGTCGAGCGGGTCATGCAACGCATCCTCGCGCCACTCGGGCGACGTCTCGACGAATCGTCGCCGATGGTCGATGCGCGCCTGCCGGATGGCAGCCGGGTCAATGCGATCATCCCGCCGATTGCCCTCGACGGGCCTTGTCTGTCGATTCGCAAGTTTCGCAAGGACATGCTCAAAAGCACCGATCTGATGGCGATGCAAA
Organism: Pseudomonas sp. SM4; assembly: GCF_051913165.1. Taxonomy (NCBI): domain Bacteria; kingdom Pseudomonadati; phylum Pseudomonadota; class Gammaproteobacteria; order Pseudomonadales; family Pseudomonadaceae; genus Pseudomonas; species Pseudomonas sp. SM4. The sequence continues at coordinate 486,705 of NZ_JBODOE010000004.1, forward strand.
CCATCGATCAGGCGATCTACGATTTCATCGAAGAGGCGGTGGGCAAGCGCTGCAACATCCTTATCAGCGGCGGTACCGGCACCGGCAAGACCACGCTGCTGAACATTCTCAGCCAATTGATCAATCCGCACGAGCGTCTGGTAACCATCGAAGACGTCGCCGAATTGCAACTCGGCCACCCGCACGTCGTGCGCCTGGAAACCCGTCCGCCGAATGCCGAAGGTCACGGCGAAGTGAAGGCCAGCGACCTGATCCGCAACGCCCTGCGCATGCGCCCCGACCGGATCATCCTCGGCGAGATTCGCGGCGTCGAAGTGGTCGACGTGCTGACCGCGATGAACACCGGCCACGACGGTTCGATGAGTACCGTCCACGCCAACAACGCGCAGGATGCCTTGCTGCGTCTGGAAACCCTGGTCGGCCTGACCGGCCGCACCATCGCCGAACGTACCCTGCGGCAGATGATCTGCGCTGCCCTTGATGTGGTGATTCAACTGACGCGCATGCCTGATGGGCGGCGCTGCGTCAGCGAAGTGGTCGAGGTGGTCGGCGTGCGTGACGACGTCTATGTGACCAATACGCTGTTCCGCCTCGACCGGCGCACCGGCTTCGGTTTCCTGCGCGAAGCGGTCAACCCGGCGGGCGACAAGCTGCGTCGCGAATCTACGCTTGCGCACTGAGGGCCACGGCATGCTCAAACCGTTGCTGCTGTACCTGCTCAGTCTGGCTTTGCTCGGGCAATCCATGCGTTTGTTCTATAAAGCATGGCGTATGAGCGGCGTCACTCGGGTGATGGAACGATTGAATGAGGGACAGCCGCAGGACCCCTTGCCGAGACCCGGTTGGGCGGGTCTCGAACGGGCATTCTTGCGCGCAGGCCTGGGGCGTCCGACCGAGCGTCTTGGTGCATGGATTTTGCTCTGGATGTTCGCCGTCGTGCTCAGTCTGGCGCTCGCCGGATGGATTGGCGTACTGGTGATGCTGGTGCTGCCGCCAGTGGCCGTGCGGTTGTACGTCAGCTGGCGTTACCAACGGCGCTTGCGGCGGATGATCGAACAACTGCCGCAATTGCTCGACTACACCGTGCGCAGCTTGAAGTCCGGACGGACCTTGGCTGACGCGGTGCTGGGTGGCATCGAGACCAGCGAAGATCCGCTGAAAAACGCCATGGGCCGGGTGCAGCGCAACGTGCAGTTGGGCGTGAGTCTGCCGGATGCGGTGTCGGACTTGGCCGAGCTGTACGAGCGTGATGAATTCCGTTTGTTCGCCCTCGGCCTCAAGGTCAATCACCGTTACGGCGGCAACGCCAGCGAGCTGCTGGAAAACCTCATCAAGATGATCCGCGAGCGCGATCAGGCCTCGCGCCAGTTGCGCGCCATGACCGGCGAAACCCGCCTCACTGCATGGGTATTGGGCTTGCTGCCCATCGTCATGGCCGGTTATTTCCTGATGGCCAATCCGATTTATCTGGTCGCCATGTGGCATGACCCGTCCGGGCAGCGAATGCTGGCCACGGCGTTCGGCATGCAGGTGATCGGCAGTCTGTTGCTCTGGCGGATGTTGCGCAGCCTATGACCACACCCTTGATGATCAGCGCGTTGTTTCTGCTCGGCGCCGCCGCGTTACTCCTCACCAGTCTGCTGGAACAGCGCCGGCGTGCGCGGCAGATCAGTCGTCGGCTGGAGGGCGATCTGCTTCGCGAAAATCGTTTCGGCAACCTGCTGCAAGTGCTTGGCGACAGCAAGGTCGGTCAACGCAGCGTCAAACTCGATAACGAAACCCAGTCGCTGCTCAATCGGCTCGGTTGGCGCAGTGCGCGTCAGCGTTCGTTGTTCGCGGCCTGCCAGATTGGCTCGCCGCTGTTGCTGCTGGCGCTGACGGTGTTGCTGCAATCGGTGCTTTTCCCGGCGGTGGAAAAGCAGTGGATCGCGCCGTTGTTTGCGCTGGGTGTTGGCTATCTGTTGCCCAAGCGTCTGCTGGTGATTGCCGTAGTGCGTCGGCAAAAACAACTGGCCAGCGAGATCGGCACGTTCATTCCGCTGCTGCGCATCCTCTTCGAATCCGGCATGGCCGTGGAGCAGGCGTTGCGCGTTCTCAGCCATGAAGGTCAGGCCTTGTTGCCGGTGCTGACGTATGAATTGCGCCTGGTGCTGAGCCGTGTCGACTCCGGCCTGGAGTTGGGTGAAGAGCTGAACAAAGCCACGCAGTTGCTGGCGGTGGATGAGTTCACCGACACCTGCGTGATTCTCCAGCAGTTGCTGTATCAGGGGGGCGGGGCGATGAAGTCGCTGCTGGCGCTCAAGCAACTGCTTGATGACCGGCGCCTGACGCGCCTGCAGGAATACATCTCCAAGATGTCCGCAAAAATGTCCGTCGTGATGATGCTGTTTCTCTTCCCGGCGTTATTGATTGTTCTGGCCGGCCCGGGCTTCACCGCCCTGGCGAAAGCGCTGGGAGCCTAGAGGGATCGTGATGAAAGCAATGATTGCAGGTGCGTGTTTTTTGCTGCTCGGCGGTTGTGCCAACACCGGACAAACGCCGTGGGATGCGCTGACCAATTCGGCCAGTTGTGGCAAGTTGAGTTCCGATCAGCAACTGTCGCTGAACCTCGCCGATGACATGGCCAACGATGGCAAGCTGCACGCCAGCCTCGCGAATCTGCAAAGTCTGCCGGACAACATCGCCGACGTGCGTCTGCGCAAGGCCAAGGTCTATCGTTTGCTCGGGCGCAGCGAGGCCGAGCCGTTGTATCGCAGCCTGCTCGGTTCGTGTCTGGCGGCCGAAGCCGAGCACGGTTTGGGGCAACTCGCTGCGGCCAAATCCGATTACGGTCAGGCGCAGGCGCATTTGCAACGCGCCGCGCGGCTGGCACCTACCGACGAGAAAATCCGCAATGACCTTGGCGTGGTTTACCTCAATCAACTGCGTATCGACGATGCGCGTTTCGAGTTTTTGACCGCCATGGAGCTCAAGCAGAGCGATCAGTTGGCGGCGCTGAATCTGGTGACGTTGCTGCTGTATCAGGATGACTGGAACCGTGCTGCCGAACTGGTCAGCCGGCTTGGTTTGAGTCCTGCGCAATTTAGCGAAGCGCAAGGTCGCGCGGAAAAGCTCAAGCTGCCGAACCGATCCACTGTCGCCGTCACGGCGATGCTCAAGTAAGGAGCGCGATGATGAAAGCCATCCTTGTCTGTCTTGGTTTGCTCGCTGTGCCGTTGATCAGTCATGCCATCGATGCGGGCCCGGCTTCGGCCCAGCAACAGGAGACTGAAGGCTGGTTGCAATTGCAGGCGCGCAATAAGGTTGCCTCGCCGAAACCGCAAACGGTGACTTCGACCGAGCGCGAGTTGGCCATGCAGCGCTGGCTGAAAAGTTATCAACATGAGATTCCGCAGTTTTTCGATCAGGAGCAGGGGGGTAAGGTCGACAGCGGTTCCGGCAGCGGCGGTTGACCTATGTAGGAGCTGCCGAAGGCTGCGATCTTTGCTCTTTTTGGAGGGGAACCGAGTACATATCCGTTGCTGCGGTAACGGCCGCTCTGGGTTCCGCCCTTACGGCGGGTCACCTTTTCCAAACGCCGAAAAGGTAACCCAAAAGGCTTGCTCCTACGTACGGCCCGCTCGCTAAAGCTCGGGGTTCCTTCGCTCCGGGATCGATCCGGGGAGCATCGCCTACGGTTTGCTTCGCTGCACCTCCTCTCGATGTGTTTGGCTGCGCCAAACGGTCGCTGCGCTCCCACCCCCGAATCAATCCCTCCACTCAGCCTTCCGACGTCGCCCGTGGATCAAGATCAAGAGCCGCAGCCGAGCTAACGCTCATCCTGTTGAGTGGTGAAAAGCAAAAGCGATGCGCGTTCTGCCCTCGCTTTTTTTAGGAGCTGAGCTTGCTCGCGAAGGCGGCCTACCGCCCAACCCATTCCTTGCAGCCAGCATGCAATCCCTGTGGGAGCTGGCTTGCCAGCGATGGCGGCCTGACGGACGACCATTTTCTGCCTGGATGAACCCAGTCCAACTGTAGGAGTGAGCCTGCTCGCGATGGCGCCTACCGGCCAACCGATTGCTTGCAGCCAGCATGCAATCCCTGTGGGAGATCAAGATCAAGAGCAGCAGCCGAGCTAACGCTCATCCTGTTGAGTGGTGAGAAGCACAAGCGATGCGCGTTCTGCTCTCGCTTTTTGTAGGAGCTGAGCTTGCTCGCGAAGGCGGCCTGACAGCCAACCAATCTCCAACTGATGTACCCGATCCAACTGTAGGAGTGAGCCTGCTCGCGATGGCGCCTACCGGCCCACCCATTTCTTGCAGCCAGCATGCAATCCCTGTGGGAGCTGGCTTGCCAGCGAAGGCGGCCTTACACCCAACCAATCTCCAACTGAATGCCCCTCTCCCAATACAGTAGCCGTCCCCGGTTTCATCGTTTGCGTTTGTTTAAACGTGTTTCAAATTCACGGAACCTTCCCACAAGCTTTTCAGGTTGTCCGTCAGACGTGCGCTCTCTAGTCTTGGGTCGTCGCTGCCATTGCAGCGGCCAGGTGTGGAAACCTGAAATTCAAGTAGATGCACAGCACCATCACCGTAATCGTTGTCGGCGACTTCTTTCGTCTGCAAACTGTGTCGCGGCGGCTGTGCGTGGGCAGACTTCGGTCTGGCCGGTTGCCTACTTATCGGTATTTCCACCCTGCGCATAGCTGCCACCTTTTGTCGTGTGGAAACGACAAGAGCTGGCTCCCACAGCCAAGTAGGAGTTTTTCATGGACAAGCTGATTCCCGACCCGCCCCAAGATTTCACCACCCCACTCGAAGACGCGATCCGCATCGACGATCAAGTCAAAAACCGCGAAGCCATAAAACGCGCCCTCGACTTCTACCTGTGCCCCACCCCTTCAAAACCTTACCAGCCGAGCACGATGTTCCTCGTCCATCCAAACATCGACACTGAAAGCCTGCTCGCCCACGCCTGTGAATCGCTGGCGTCGGCCAACGTCATGGCCAGCGATTTCGCCGACCAGCTCAGCCGCCCGCAGCGCAACACGGCGCTGGCGATTCAGCAAATCGTCATGCTCGCCGAACTGGCAGTGAGCCGCGCACTCGACCGGATTGATCCGCAAACCTGAACCACCCCTGTAGGAGCTGCCGCAGGCTGCGATCTTTTGATCTGGCTTTTTAAAAATCAACGTCAAAAGATCGCAGCCTGCGGCAGCTCCTACATGGATCGCGGTCAATTTCGGAGCCGGGCTCGCCCGCGAGGGGCCAGCCCAGGCACCTCATCACTTACGCTTGTTTAAGCGTGTTTGAAATTACCGGAACCTTCCCACAAGCTTTTCAGGTTGTCCGTCGGACGTGCGCTCTCTAGGCTTGGGTCGTCGCTGAACACTCAGCGATCGGGTGTGAGAATCCGGCAACTTATGGTCATCCAGTGTCTGTGCACGCATAATCGCCGCCAGCTTATCCGCTGTCTGTAATGCGTCATGGCGGCTGTGTGCGGGCAGGCTTCGGTCTGGCCGGGTGTCCATAACCGGTATTCTCACCCCGCATATAGCTGCCACCTTTGGGCTGCGTGAGAACGGCCATGGGTAGCACCAAAGACTGTGGAGATTGTTTTAATGGACAAGCTGATTCCCGACCCACCCCAAGATTTCACCACCCCACTCGAAGACGCCATCCGCATCGACGATCAAGTCAAAAACCGCGAAGCGATCAAACGCGCCCTCGACTTCTACCTGTGCCCCACCCCTGCAAAACCCTACCAGCCGAGCACGATGTTCCTCGTGCAGCCAAACATCGACACCGAAAGCCTGCTCGCCCACGCCTGTGAATCGCTGGCGTCGGCCAACGTCATGGCCAGCGATTTCGCCGACCAGCTCAGCCGCCCGCAGCGCAACACGGCGCTGGCGATTCAGCAGATTGTGATGCTTGCTGAGTTGGCGGTGAGCCGAGCGCTGGATCGGATTGATACGCAAACCTGTCGATTGCCTGGATAAGGATGCCGTCGGTCAAGCGGATGCCATCATTTTGACTTTTAAGTGGTGTCAAAATGATGGCTCATGTACATTCCCCGCGCCCGAACCAGGCCTACTGGAGGGTCGGTAGGGATGCCAGTTAAGTATGTGAGCCCTGCTGAAACTGTTTCATAAAGTTTTGGAAGGGAATCACGCTTGAATACCGCACGCTTGCGCCAATCGTTGCTGGCGCTCTCTATTGCCGCTGCGACGCTGCACACCTCTGCCGCCGTGGCCGCCGACCTGAACTACGATCTCAGCGGCGGACCGCTGAACAGTAACCTGCAGACCTGGGGCCTGATCGAGCTTAACGGCAACGGGACGATGGCTCCCGGGGCGCCGTCAACGTTCACTTATGGCGCTCAGTTCGCGGGACTGACGGCCACCCAGTTGCGCAACAACGGTGCTATCCGCATTGAGGGTGCCAACCATGGTGTGGGTATCAGCCTGGGTTCCTCGGGCGCCGTGCCAAGCAAAATTACCGATAACCTGATTAACGCTGGCTCGATCTCGGTTCACGGATTGAGCGGTTCCGGCGATTCCACCGGTATTGGCGATATCGGCAGCACGATAGGTGGGGCGATCTCAAACACTGGTGTTATCGACGTCAGTGGCGAGCGCGCCAGCGGCGTCATGCTGGTGCACACCACGTTAGGCGGAATCAACAATAGCGGCACGATCAGCGCCAGCGGTACAGATGCGCTAGGCGTGTTTTTCGACGGCGCCACACTCACCAACCCGATCTACAACGCTGGCGTGATCCGCGCCAGCGGCAGCAATGCCCAAGCGCTGACGCTGGAAGGTGTGAAGTTCACCTCCAGTGGCTGGCTGTACAACAGCGGTACCATTTCCGGTGAGTCGATTGGTGTTCACGTCAGTGACCAGACAGCCGGCAGCGGTCTGTCGAGGATTTATCAACTGACGGGGTTGATCGAGGGCGGTACGGCGGCGATCAAGGTCGATGACGGGCAAACGTATTTCGACTTCTTCGGCGGTACCGTCAAGGGCGATATGCTTGGTTTGGCCGGCGTGCTGGTCGATGGCGACGCAACTTTCGACGGTTCGACCATCAAGTCCGGTTACGTCACGATCGAGGAAGGCACCCTGACGCTGGTGCGCCCGCACACCACGATCATCGGCGATTTCGACATGGAAGAAGCCAACTCGGTGCTGGAGCTGTACCTGGGCAATGACACCAATTCTGCGCTGCCGGTATTGAAAGTTACCGGGACGACCGACATTGCGCCTGGCGCGCAGTTACGTTTGCTCGCACGTTCCAGTGACTTCCGTGTGACCCCCGGCGGCACGCATTACACCTTGATCAGCTCGGGTAATCTGCTCGGCGGTAACAACCTGACCGTGACCTCCAGCTCCGCGCTGCTGGATGTGAAAAGCTTCGGTGTCGAAGGCAATGACATCACCACAGTGGTGACGACCAAGTCCGCTGAAGAACTGGCAGACAACACGCTGGCCGTCGGCGGCAGTGTCAACGCAGCCAGGGCGATCGGTCGTCTGTCCAGTTCGCTGATGAGTCGACTCGACGAGCAGGATCCGGTGTACCAGGCTTTCGCCAATGCCGACACCGATGCTGAGTTGGCGCGCCTGTCCGAGACCCTCAGCCCGGACGTCAGCCGTGGCGTTCTGCATGCCGCAACCAGCAGCCAGACGCTGGTTTCCGCTGTGATCAACGAGCGCTCCACACGCGCGCGCGCACAATCGGGCTCCAGTGAAAAAGGGGTCTGGCTGCAAGCCTTGAGCAGTGATGCCGACCAGGATGAACGTCGTGGCGTGAGCGGGTACGACGCCGACAGTCACGGGATCGCGGTGGGGGCCGACGGTCAGTTGAACGCCGATACGACACTCGGCCTGGCGTACAGCTACCTCGATACCGACGTGAAATCCGATCTGGGCAACAAGACCCAAGTCACCGGGCATGCGCTGACCGTGTACAGCAACTGGGTGCACGACAACTGGTTCGTCGACTCGTCGCTGATGTACGGCTGGAACGACAACCAATCGAAACGCTACATCGCCGGCACACGCGCCAAGGGCGATTACGACAGTGACGTGTTCGGCGTGAGCGCGCTGGCCGGTTACAGCTGGCACCTGCTGCCTGCTGTGGTAATCGAGCCGCAGGTCGGTGCCCGTTATGCCAACGTCGGTATGGATGCTTATCGCGAGAAGGGCAGTTCGGCGTCGTTGAATGTCGGCAGCCAGCGTTACGAAGTCGCTGAAATGGGTATGGGTACACGTCTGGCGGCGGCGTTTGCGGTCGGCAACGGCAGCCTTGAGCCTGAAGCGAAACTTATGGCCTGGCACGATTTTATCGGTGACAAGGTCGGCACTACATCGTCGTTTGTACTGGGCGGCGATTCGTTCAGCAGCCGTGGCACCACTCCAGTGCGTGACAGTTATGAACTGGGTCTGGGGGCCAACTATCGCGTCGGCGCCTGGAGTGTCGGCGGCTCGTACAACTACGTGACGGCCAGCGGCTTTGATTCCGACGGTTTCACGGCAAAAGTGCGCTACGCCTTCTAACCGGTGTAGGAGCTGCCGCAGGCTGCGATCTTTTGATCTGGCTTTGTAAAAAAACAACATCAAAAGATCGCAGCCTTCGGCAGCTCCTACAGGGGAGGGTTTTAGAGTTGGTAGCTGAAGCTGATGCTGTAACGCGGCCGGCGGTTGAAGGTGTCGAGCGCTTCGTCGGACATGGCTTTCGCCGCTTCCAGGGCGATGTTGTAGTACTTGGCATCGCCAAAGCGCAGACCGATTGCTGCCGATGACAGGCTGTTGGCTTGTACCGGCAGTTCATTGAACCAGCTGCGCGAGCGGTCCAGCACAACATACGGCTGCAGAATCCTCACCCAGTTGCCGTCGCGGTTGAAGCTGTAGTTGACCTCATACGCCACGCCCCAACCCTTGTCGCCGGACGCCTGATCATCCGGGTAACCGCGACCGAAATTCTGCCCGCCGAATACTGCGCGCTCGCTGTCGGGCAAGCTGTCGTCGCTCCAGTACAGCGCCGCCGACAACACGCCCTGCCAGTTGTCGAAGAACTTGTCGCTCTGTACCCCGGACAGGCGCACGCGGAAGAAGTCCAGATCGATGGCGCTGTTGTTGGTTTTTGCGCCCATGCTGTCCAGGCCCTGATACACGCCGCCACTCAAAATCCGCAGTTGCCGGGCGTCGGCTTTGCGCCAGTCGCTTTCGAAGGCGAGGGCGCGGATGTCGGTGCGCTCTTCGACGCTCAGCGGGTAGCCGATGACGTTGTAGCGGGTCTTGTCGTTGACCGCATACAGCCGCGAACCGGCGGTGAGCAGTTCGTTGGAGGCGGCAATCAATGGCAGGGTGAAGCCGATCGAATAGCGGTCGTTCTCGCGATGTGGTTTGAGCTCCAGGCCATTGTTGAGCAGCACGTTGGTGCCGGGGTCGGCGCGATAACGGGAAGCCGACAACGCCAGTTGCGCGCCTTCGTCGTTGAAGAACTGGTTGTAGTCCAGACGGTAGTAATGTTCTTTGTCGTCGCCCGGCGGAAACAGTCCGCTGAGGGACAACTGCTCGCCCATCGACGTCTGCGAATTGCTGCTGACACCGAGCAGCGCCTGCGTGCCGTTGCGGTTGTCTTCAGTGGTGCTCAGCGTGCTGGTAAACGGCTTGCGGCTGGCTTCGGCCACCAGGGTCGTCGCGCCGTCGGTGGTGCCCGGTGGTGGCACTTGGGCCTGAACGGTCACGCCGGGGATGCGCGTCATCAGCGTGGTGTAGCGCTCGAACGTCTTGCGCGTCAGCGGCCGCTCGGCCTGCATTTTCGCCGCCAGTTTGTCGAGCAGGCCTTTGACCCGGCCGATGTCACCCTGGATCTGGATATCGCGGACATAGCCTTCCACCAGCACCACGCGAGCTACGCCGTCATCAAAATTCTGCTGTGGCAGAAACGCGTAGGAGAGCAGGTAGCCGTCCTGCTGATAGCGCCGGGTGATGTTGCGCGTGGCTTCGATCAGGTCGGCGAGGCTGGTTTCGTGGCCAATCAGCGGTTTGTAATTGTCGGCCAGTTCGTTCAGTGGGTAGATCGTGCCGCCTTCGATTTGCACGGTCTTGAGGCTGATTTTGGTGCTCATCATCAACGGCTGCGCCGCGGTCGCACCGGCATCCGGTACTTGCACCGGGGCGGCGCTGGGGCGATAGGCGTCGGCCGGCAAGTTGGGTACGGGCAGGTTGCGGATGGTTTCGTTGCTGTTGAGGAAGCTGGGCAGGGTGTCGGCGAGGGCAGCGGAACTGAGGCTGAGGAACAGCAGGGACGCCATAACGCGCATAGGACACTCCATGGTCAGGTCGCAGCTCGGGGCTGTTTTTTCCTAAGAAAAAAGCGGAAGACTCGTGGGAATCTTCCGCCCTCAACCAAGCGTAGGCGCTGTAGGTGAGGCCGTCGAATCGGCCAGGTGCAATTTAGCGTTTGTTGCCACCAAGGGCGCCGGTTAGACCACCGAGCACACCGCCCAGACCGCCACCGGTGGTGCCCCCGCTGGCACCGCCGTTGACCAGCCCGCCGACCGCGGTGACGGTGCTGCCGACGTTGGTTACCAGCCCACCGACGGCGGTAGTAACCGGATTGTTGGTGGCGGCAATCGCGCCACCGAGGTTGCCCACCGCACCGCCAACCTGGCTGGTGAGACCGGCGACTGGCGAGCCGATACCGGTGGCGGCGCCCAATTGTTGGGTCACGTTGGTGACGCCGCTGGTAACCGGGTTCAGCGCTGTGCCCAAAGTGGCGCCCACGGTGGCCAGTGGTGAAGTCGTAGCGGTGATCGGTGAGCCCGAGCCGCCCAGCACAGTGTTCAGCGAAGCGACGGTATTACCCAGACCGACAGCGCTGACGCCGCCGGCGCTGACCACGCCGTTGGTGTTGCCGGCATTCAGGCCTGCGCCGACGTTGACCACTGCGCCACCGACAGTTTGCAGCAGACCGGTGCCGCCGAGGCCACCACCGAGGCCTCCGCCAACTCCGCCGCCAGAGCCGGAACCAGTGCCGTTGGATACCAGACCTCCAGCCTTGCCGACCGCAGTACCGGCATTGCTCAGTGCTCCGCCGAGGGTGTTGGTCAGGGCATTGCCGTTGCCAGCGTCAGTCACTTTGTCACCCACGCCGTTGACGGTATCGCCGACTTTCTGAATCACACCTTTGAGTGGATCGCCCAGACCGGTTGCGCTGCCGAGTTTGTCGGTGGTGCTCTCCACCATGGCGATCACTGGCACCAGGCTGCTGCCAAGTTTGTTGGTCAGTTGGCTGGTCGGGCCATTGGTCAGGGTGGTGTCGAGGGTATTGCCGAGCATGGTGACTTTTTCGCCGACGCCGTCGAGCAGCGGCGCCACTTTGGTGACCACGCCACCGACCACGGGAACACTGCCGGTCGCCGTCGCCAGTTTGCCGCTGAGATCGGACACGCCGTTGCCGACATCGGTGACCACTCCGCCAACCGATGCAACCGTAGTGGTCAGGCCTTTAGGATCGGTCGCCAGTTTGCCAATGCCGTTGGCCACGCCGTCACCCAGGGTGGTGACCACGTTGCCAGCAGTGTTGGCGGCGCTTTGCACCACGCCACCGACCACCGGAACGGTGCTCAGAGAGTCGCCGATCTGGCCAACGCCATCGCCGACGCCGGCAACCGTGGTGCCGACATCCTGCACCAGCGTGGTGGTCACCAGCGGTGTCGGGGTTGGATTGGTTGGGTTGGTCGGATCGGTAGGATCCGTCGGGTTGGTTGGATTGGTCGGATCAGTTGGGTTGGTGCCGCCAGTGCCGCCAGTACCACCGGTTCCGCCGGTGCCTGCGGTATCACCGGTGCCGCCAGTACCACCGGTTCCACCTGTGCCCGCAGTATCGCTGGACGGCGCAGAACTGCCGGAGCTGCTGTGATGGCCGCCACCGCCGCTGCTGCAACCGGTAAGGCCGAGGGAGAGAATCAATGCCAGCGCGATTGCTGATTTGCACCACACGTCTTGAGTTTTCATGATTGAGATTCCTTGCACCTGTCGCAACGTTCGTTGCCTTCGATGGCCTGCCGATCTGTCGCCGGCAATGCCTCGCCCGTTGCTGCAATCTCAGCCGATGGTGCGAATCCCACCATTCTCAAGTTGGTATTAACGCCTTTATATATAAGGCGCAGTGCAACGCCTAAGGACTAATACCCAAGATATAAACGCGCAAAAAAAAGCCTTGAGAATCAAGGCTGGGTGTTTTCCATCTGCCGGGGCAGGGTGGGGAAAAACTTAAGTGATATACACACAATTAACAGGTCAGCCGCATCACTCTTCCGATGGCTAAGGTAAACCTGTGGCGAGGGCACAAGCTCCCTCGCCACAAAGAGCTGAGTGGAGGGATCAGGCAATCGGCTGCCATTGGCCGACCATGTGTTCCAGATCCTTCGCGCCGATCAGTCGCAATTCACCACTGGACCCCGGCGCACTCGCCAGTAAAGTCACCTCACTCGGCAAACGCACCGGTTTGCGAAAGTGCACCGTTATCTCGACGTTGGCCTTGGGCAAATGATCGGCCAGCGCCGCGAGTGTTTGGGCCTTGTTCCACAAGCCATGGGCAATCGCCGTCGGAAAACCAAACAGTTTGGCGCTCGCCGCACTGAGGTGGATCGGGTTGTAGTCGCCGGCAACCTTGGCGTACTGCCGGCCGATGTCCGCCGGGGCTTTCCAGTGCGCCACTTCCACCAGCGACTGCGCAGGTTCCCAGGCCTGCTCGACGGCCTCGCCCTCAAGCTTGACGCCGCGACAAAGCATCTGGCTTTCGGCCTCCCACAACGGCCCGAGTTGATCGTCCAGCGTGGTCAGCAGATCAAACGTCGCGCCTTTGGGGTGCGGTTGCAGGTTATGCACGCGCACTCTGACCTGCGCTCGACTGATCGCGCCCATCGGCCGCAACACGCGAATGCGGTTGCTCAGGTGAATCAGCCCCAGCAGCGGAAAGGGGAAGTCCTTCGCCGTGAGTAATTGCATTTGCAGGGCGAAGGCGAGGATGTGTGGATACGTCGGCGGCAGCAGGCCATCGTCGGCAAAGCCACAGACTTTGCGATAGTCCGCCAAGCGCTTGCCGTCGACGTCGACCCAACAGCGCAAGCCGCTGTAGGGCAGTTGCGTGCCGGTTATTTTGCGCCGTGTCGCGGCCCGCGCGTACAGCCCGGGCAGACTCGGTTCACGGTCCAGCGTGTGCCATTCGATGCTCATGCTTACGCCCCCAGAACACTTTGCCCACAGACCCGCAGCGCCTGCCCGGTGAACGCGCCGGTGCCCGGTTGCGCCAACCATGCGACAGCCTCGGCAACGTCTTGCGGCAAGCCACCCTGGCCCAGCGAACTCATACGGCGCCCGGCTTCGCGCAGGCCGAAGGGGATGTGCGCGGTCATCTGCGTTTCGATGAAACCCGGCGCCACGGCGTTGATGCTGATGCCGCGTGGCAGCAGTGTCGGCGCCCACGCCTGGGCCAGGCCGATCAAGCCGGCCTTGCTCGCAGCGTAATTGGTTTGCCCACGGTTACCGGCGATGCCACTGATCGAGGCGAGCAGGATCACCCGCGCGTTGTCGCGCAATGTGCCGCTGTCGAGCAGGGCTTTGGTCAACACTTGCGGGGCGTTGAGGTTGACGGCCAGCACCGCGTCCCAGAATTCCGGAGTCATGTTGGCGAGAGTCTTGTCGCGGGTGATCCCGGCGTTGTGCACCAGAATGTCGAGGCCGTCGGGCAACTGTTCGATCAGTTGGGCGCCCGCGTCTTCGGCGCAGATGTCGAGGGTGATGCTGCGTCCGCCAAGACGCGCGGCGAGGGCATCGAGATCGGTTTTCGCCGGCGGCACGTCGAGCAGGATCACCTCGGCGCCGTCGCGGGCCAGGGTTTCGGCGATGGACGCGCCGATGCCCCGCGCTGCGCCGGTGACCAGCGCCTTGCGCCCGGCCAGTGGCCGCGTCCAGTCGGTTACCGGCGTCGCGCAGGCGGTCAGGCGAAGCACCTGTCCGGAGACGAACGCACTTTTCGGCGAGAGGAAGAAGCGCAGCGGGCCTTCGAGTTGATCCTCGGCACCGTCACCGACGTAGATCAATTGCAGTGTGCCGCCGCTGCGCAACTCCTTGGCCAGCGACCGCGAGAAGCCTTCCAGCGCTCGTTGTGCGCTGGACGCAAACGGATCGTCGAGGGTTTCCGGAGCGCGGCCGAAAATCACCAGGTGCGCGCTGTGCTCAAGGTTTTTCATCAACGGCTGAAAGAATTCACGCAACTGTTTGAGCTGGTCGGTGTGCTGCAACTCGCTGGCGTCGAACACCACGGCCTTGAGTTTCGGACCGTGGCCGGGAATCCATTCGGTGGCGCTCGCGGGCTGCTCGCCATAGCGGTAGATGCTCTCGGTCAAACGGTTGGCGAAGGCACTGACGCGTTCGGCCAGCGGCCCCCCGCCAATCAGCAGCGCGCCTTCCACCGGCCGCAGGCGTCCGGCCTGCCAGCGCTCCAGTCGCACCGGCGACGGCAGGCCCAGTGCCCCGACCAGGCGATGGCCGATGGACGAGTTGGCGAAGTCGATATAGCGGTCAGACATGGAACGCTCTCCAGAAGTTGGGGTTCAAAGTGTGGACTACCGACGGCAATCAATCGTTCGATCCACGCAATAAGGCCTACGCTAGAACAGCAGAGTAGACCACCGTCCCTGTGGGAGCGGGCTTGCCCGCGATGGCGGAGTGTCAGCCACTGAAGATATTGGAGGTGCTGGCCCCATCGCTGGCAAGCCAGCTCCCACAGGGTTCTATGTGAAATTTGAAAAGGAGTCATTCATGAGTCAGCTGCGCCGCGTCGCGATCATTGGCGGTAACCGTATCCCTTTCGCCCGCTCCAACGGCCCGTACGCTACGGCCAGCAATCAGGTGATGCTCACCGCCGCCCTTGAAGGCCTGATCGAACGCTACAACTTGCACGGCCAGCGCATCGGCGAAGTGGTGGCAGGCGCGGTGCTGAAATTGTCACGAGATATGAACCTGACCCGTGAATGCGTGCTCGGCTCGCGCCTGTCGCCGGACACCCCGGCCTATGACATTCAACAGGCTTGCGGCACGGGGCTTGAAGCGGCCCTGCTGGTGGCCAACAAAATCGCCCTCGGGCAGATCGATTGCGGCATTGCCGGGGGCGTCGACACCACCTCGGACGCGCCGATCAGCGTCAGTGAAGGCCTGCGCAAAATCCTCCTGCAAGCCAACCGCGCGAAGACCACCGGCGACAAACTGAAAACCTTCCTGCAACTGCGCCCGAAACACCTGATCCCGGAATTCCCGCGCAACGGCGAGCCGCGTACCGGCCTGTCGATGGGCCAGCATTGCGAGCTGATGGCGCAAACCTGGAACATCCCGCGTGAAGAGCAGGATCAACTGGCCCTCGACAGTCATCACAAACTGGCCGCGTCCTACAGCGAAGGCTGGCACAACGACCTGATGACTCCGTTCCTCGGCCTGACCCGCGACAACAATCTGCGCCCTGACCTGACCCTGGAAAAGCTCGCTTCGCTCAAGCCAGCGTTCGAAAAAAGCGCCAAGGGCACGCTCACGGCGGGCAACTCCACGCCGCTCACCGATGGTGCTTCAGTGGTGCTGCTCGGCAGTGAGGAATGGGCCAGGGAGCGCGGTTTGCCGATCCTTGCGTATCTGCGCGATGGCGAGGCGGCGGCGGTGGATTTCGTCAACGGCGCCGAGGGCCTGCTGATGGCGCCGGTGTACGCGGTGCCGCGCTTGTTGGCCCGCAACGGGCTGACCTTGCAGGATTTCGATTACTACGAAATTCATGAGGCGTTCGCCGCGCAGGTGCTGTGTACGTTGAAAGCCTGGGAAGATCCTGAATACTGCAGAGCCCGCTTGGGCCTGGAGGCGCCGCTGGGTTCGATCGACCGCAGCCGCCTCAACGTCAAAGGCAGTTCGCTGGCGGCAGGGCACCCATTCGCCGCTACGGGGGGACGTATCGTCGCCAACCTGGCCAAACTGCTCGATGCAGCAGGCAAGGGCCGAGGCCTGATTTCGATCTGCGCGGCAGGCGGCCAAGGCGTCACCGCCATTATCGAAAGATGAATCGGACCTGTGGGAGCGGGCTTGCCCGCGATGAGGCCATCAGATTCGATCTCTGTATTGACGCTGCCACAGCCATCGCTGGCAAGCCAGCTCCCACAGGTTTGTAGGTCTGTGCCTGAGGACGCGTACCGGCGGATGTCAGATTCTGTCGCAAATGCCCTCGACGGACGATAACAACAATCAAGGCCGGCTCGGCTATGATTCGCTGCGGTCGATTTTTCGGCACAGTGTGTGCATTCACAGGTTCACAGGTCGGCAACCCTTCCCCGAGATGCGAGGATTGCCGTATAACGAGTGACATTCGCGTGTTTGGTAATAAAGGACCCACAATAAAAGCTGATGAAGACTCCAAAACGCATTGAACCGCTGATCGAAGACGGTCTGGTTGACGAGGTGCTGCGACCACTCATGAGTGGTAAAGAAGCAGCTGTTTATGTGGTGCGCTGCGGCAACGAGTTACGTTGCGCCAAGGTCTACAAGGAGGCAAACAAACGTAGTTTCCGCCAGGCAGCCGAGTATCAGGAAGGCCGCAAGGTGCGTAACAGCCGTCAGGCGCGCGCGATGGCCAAGGGCTCGAAATTCGGTCGCAAAGAGACCGAAGACGCCTGGCAGAACGCCGAAGTGGCGGCGCTGTTCCGTCTGGCTGGCGCCGGTGTGCGCGTGCCCAAGCCGTTCGACTTTCTCGAAGGCGTGCTGCTGATGGAACTGGTGGCCGACGAATACGGCGATGCAGCGCCGCGTCTCAACGACGTGGTACTGGAGCCGGATCAGGCCCGTGAATATCACGCGTTCCTGATTTCGCAGATCGTGCTGATGTTGTGTACCGGTCTGGTGCACGGTGACCTCTCGGAGTTCAACGTGCTGCTGACACCGACCGGCCCGGTGATCATCGACCTGCCACAAGCGGTCGACGCTGCCGGCAACAACCACGCGTTCAGCATGCTTGAGCGTGACGTTGGCAACATGGCTTCGTATTTCGGTCGCTTTGCGCCGGAGTTGAAGAAGACCAAGTACGCGAAAGAAATGTGGGCGCTGTATGAAGCCGGCACCTTGCACCCGAACAGTGTGCTGACCGGCGAGTTCGACGAGCCGGAAGAGCTGGCAGATGTCGGCGGCGTTATCCGCGAGATCGAAGCGGCGCGACTCGACGAAGAGCGCAAGCAGGCGATCCGTGCGGCGGACGACGAGCCCAAAGGCAAGTCCGAGGAACCGCCTCCACCCCCGTGGATGCAGTAACCGCATAAACAAAAACCCGGCCTCGGCCGGGTTTTTTGTCTTCAGAACACCACTAATCCCTTGTAGGAGCTGCCGAAGGCTGCGATCTTTTGATCCTGGCGATCGATCAGACACACGATCAAAAGATCGCAGCCTGCGGCAGCTCCTACAAGGATCGTATGTGAGTACCTTACGCAACACACACTTGATCGTCACCGCGCGACTGATCTCCGATTTCGGCGCATTTCTCAACATGGTCGCGCTGGCGACTTACGTCTATTTGCTCAGCAACAGCGCCATGAGCGTCGGCATTTTCCTCGCCAGTCGCGTCGGCGGGGGGATTGTTGCCAGCCTGATCGGCACGCGGTTCTACCGCCGCTGGAATGGCCGGCTGCCGTTGATTGCATTCGATCTGTTGCGCGCCTGCCTGCTCGGTTTGCTGCTGATCACCCCGGTCAGTCAACAAGGGCTGTTGCTGCCGGTGATTGCCTTCGGCCTGGGTTTTGGCAACTCGATGTTCGCCATTGGCCTGAACAGCCAGTTACCGCGTTTGATCCCCGCCGATCAATTGCTCAAGGCCAACGCCTGGATCACCTCGGCCTCTTCGGCAGCGATGGTCGGTGGCAGTCTGGTCTCGGGCTTGCTGGTCGCAGCGTTTGGTTTTGAAACGGTGTTTGCACTGAATGCGCTGACCTATGTGTTGGCGGCGCTGTTGATTGTGCCGCTGCGCTTCGAGGTGCCGACCGTCCATGAAGAATATGCACGCGGTGAATGGTCAGCCCTCAAGCAAGGCCTGCGCGCGACGCCAGTGGTGGCCGCGATGCTCGCGGTAACGATGGCCGACACCTTGGGCAGCGCGGCGCACAACGTCGGTTTTCCGATCATTTCCAAACTGCTCACGCCCGAGTCGGCGAGCACCACGCTGGGCCTGATGCTCGCCGTGTGGGCCAGCGGCAAACTGCTCGGCGCGCGGATCGCCAGTCGCCTCAAAGGCTCGGACAATATCCATCTGGAGCGGCGGTTTTTCTTCGGCGTGGCGCTGATGTCCTGCGGCTTTATCCTGATGTTCCAGCAACACAGCCTCTACGGATTGCTGTTGTTCTCGCTGCCGGCGGGGTTGGGCGACGGCTTTTCCGAAGTCGGCCTGATGTCGCGCCTGCAACGTGAGCCGGAGCATTTGCGCTTGCCGATTTTCAGCTTTTTAACCCTGCTGCAAATGACCGGATTCGGCATCGGCATGTTGATCGCTGCACCATTTTACGCGTGGTGGACGCCGGGTGCCGTGGTCCTGTTGTTCCACGGCATTCCGTTGTGCACCTTGTTCACGGTGAAAATGCTCGCCTTCAAGCGCGAGCGGGTTGCGCGCAGCAGCCCGACGCCAGTTCCTTGAGGATCGGGCAGTCCGGGCGATGGTCGCCGTTGCAGTGTTCGACCAGGTCTTGCAGGGTGTCGCGCAACTCGCCGAGTTCGCGAATCTTCTGGTTCAACTCGTCGATGTGCTGACGCGCCAGCGCCTTCACATCGGCGCTGGCGCGTTGGCGATCCTGCCAGAGGGTCAGCAGTTTGCCGACCTCTTCCAGAGAAAAGCCGAGGTCACGCGAACGCTTGATGAAGGCCAGGGTGTGCAAGTCATCGTCGCCGTAGACGCGATAGCCGCTGTCGGTGCGATGGGCCGCTTTGAGCAAACCGATCGACTCGTAATAGCGGATCATTTTCGCGCTCAGGCCACTGTGTTTGGCCGCTTGACCGATGTTCATCGGTGCTCCTCCAGATCCTTGGGTTTCCAGGTTTTCAACAGTAGCGCATTGCTCACCACGCTGACGCTCGACAGCGCCATCGCCGCCCCTGCCAGCACCGGATTGAGGAAGCCGAACGCCGCCAGCGGAATGCCGATCAGGTTATAGACGAAGGCCCAGAACAGGTTCTGACGAATCTTCGCGTAGGTCTTGCGGCTGATCTCCAGCGCCGCCGGCACCAGCCGTGGGTCACCGCGCATCAGGGTGATACCCGCTGCGTGCATAGCGACATCGGTGCCGCCGCCCATGGCGATGCCGATGTCGGCAGCGGCGAGGGCCGGGGCGTCGTTGATGCCGTCACCCACCATCGCGACCACGCCGGTTTTTTTCAGCTCGGCGACGGTCGCGGCTTTGTCGGCGGGCAGCACTTCGGCGTGGACATTGCGGATGCCCAAGGCTTCGGCGACCACGCGAGCGCTGCCACGGTTGTCGCCGGTCAGCAAATGGCTGTGGATATCTCGCGCGGCGAGTTGTTGCACCGCTTGCAGGGCGCCGGATTTCAGGGTGTCGCCGAAAGCGAACAAACCGAGCACTTTCGGTTCGGGGCTTTGCTCGATCAACCACGACAGCGTGCGGCCTTCGGCTTCCCAGGCTTGAGCGGACTCGCTCAGGTTGCCGGCGCTCAAACCACTTTCTTCGAGCATCCGCCGATTGCCCAGCGCCAGACGTCGGCCATCGAGATTGCCAGCGATGCCGCGACCGGTCAGGGACTGGCTGTCGCTGACATCGGGCACCGGCAGATTGCGTTCTGCCGCGGCATCCAGCACGGCTTTGGCCAGTGGGTGCTCGCTACCGCGTTGCAGCGCGCCAGCCAGTGTCAGCAGGGTATTTTCGTCGCCATCGACCGCACTGAGGTGGGCGATGCGCGGCGTGCCGGAGGTCAGCGTGCCGGTCTTGTCGAACACCACGCTGCTGACTTCATGGGCACGTTCCAGGGCTTCGGCGTCCTTGATCAGAATGCCGTGGCGCGCGGCGACGCCGGTGCCGGCCATGATCGCCGTCGGGGTGGCGAGGCCGAGAGCGCAAGGGCAAGCGATAACCAGAACCGCAACCGCATTGATCAGTGCGGTTTCCAGCGGCGCGCCGTACAGCCACCAGCCAATCAACGTGGCCAGCGCCAGTACCAAGACCGTCGGCACGAAAATCTGACTGACCTTATCCACCAGTTTCTGGATCGGTGCTTTCGCTGCCTGGGCGTCCTCGACCAGACGAATGATTCGCGCCAATACGGTCTCGGCGCCGAGCGCCTGAGTGCGCACCAGCAGGCGACCTTCACCGTTGATCGCGCCGCCGGTGACTTTGTCGCCCGGTTGTTTCGGCACCGGCAGACTCTCGCCGCTGATCAGCGCTTCGTCGGCGTGGCTCTGGCCTTCGATGACTTCGCCATCGACCGGGAAGCGTTCACCGGGTTTGACCAGCACCAGATCGTCGAGACGCAGGGCGCTGATGGCGACGTCCTGTTCGCGGCCGTCGATCACTTGAATCGCCCGTTCCGGGCGCAAGGCTTCGAGGGCGCGGATGGCGCTGGCCGTCTGGCGTTTGGCGCGGCTCTCAAGGTATTTGCCGAGCAGTACCAAGGCAATGACCACCGCCGACGCTTCGAAATACAGATGCGGCATGCGCCCGGCGGCGGTGGCCCATTCGTAGAGACTCAAGCCGTAACCGGCGCTGGTGCCGAGGGCGACGAGCAAGTCCATGTTGCCGGCGCCGGCGCGCACGGCTTTCCACGCAGCGACGTAGAAACGCGCACCGAAGATGAACTGCACCGGCGTGGCGAGGACGAATTGCGCCCACGCTGGCAGCATCCAGTGAATGCCGAACGGTTGCAGCAACATCGGCGCCACCAGCGGCAAGGCCAGGGCGATCGCGCAGATCAGCGCCCAGCGTTCGTGCTTCAGCTTCTGCTGTTGGTTATCGGTTTGCGGGTGTTCGGCTTGCCAGACGCTGGCGGAGTAACCGGCCTTGCTGACGGCGTCGAGCAGCGTCTGTGAATCGACGTGACCGAGCAATTCGAGGTGCGCACGTTCGTTGGCCAGGTTGACGCTGACGCTCTTCACGCCGGGGACTTTGTTCAGGGCCCGCTCGACGCGACCGACGCAGGAAGCGCAGGTCATGCCTTCGATGTTCAGTTCGATAGTTTGCTGCGGGACGCTGTAACCGGCGCGTTCGACCGCTTCCATCAAGGCCGCAAGGCTGTCGCCGGGCGCCTGCACTCGGGCCTGCTCAGTGGCGAGATTGACGCTGACGGCACTGGCGCCGCTGACTTTGCTCAAGGCGCGTTCGACGCGCCCGGCGCAACTGGCGCAGGTCATGCCGGCAATCGGCAGATCGAACGTGATGGAATCGGACATCGGTCGTACTCCCTGTAGTAGATGCCTACAAGGATCAACCTTGCCATGCGGGCAAGGTCAAGCGCCAATCTTCTACCTTCAATGCGCAGACATTTTCAGGTGAAATTCATTGTGGCGAGGGGATTTATCCCCGTCCGGCTGCGCAGCAGTCGCTATCGGTCTAGCTGAAAAGAACAGGGCCGCTTCGCAGCCCAACGGGGATAAATCCCCTCGCCACAAAGGCCTGCACACAATTTGGATTTTCTTAGTATTCGAGATCGGCGCGTTTCAGATAGACGCCTTCGGAATTCATCGCCAAGCGATACTTAAGCACGTCACCGGCATGCAATTTGATCTCCTGCGAACCCGGCGCGAGCATGCCCGGATTGCAACCGGCGACCTGGCCCGGCAGCAATTTCAAGCGCAGCGACACCGTGCCCGGCGGCAGGTTGAAGGAGATGCTTTGCTCCTGCAGCAGTCGCGCCGAGAGCTGATCCTGGATGTATACGCCGATCTCGCAGGAGGTCGACACTTCCAGGCGCTCGCGGGAAATGATCAGCACCGCGTAATCCTCGCCGGCGGCTTGCGCTTGGGGGAGGGCGGCAAAAAGGCTGAGGAAGCCAAACAGGCTGAAAACTGACCAGCGCATGGCTGAATCTCCTGAATTCGAGTCATTGATGCACGCAGCTTGGCCGAGCGCGGCGCCGATTGCCAGCCCGGCAGTTTATTCAAGAACTTGACCTTGCCATCGTGGCAAGCTCGACACTGCCGGCAACCTCACTCAAAGGAGTCATTCCATGCAAGTGTTCAACGTTCAAGGCATGTCCTGCGGTCACTGCGTCAAAGCCATCACCAGCGCGGTGCAGGCCCGGGATCCGGCAGCCAGCGTGCGGGTCGATCTGGCGGCGAAAGAGGTTGGCGTTGAAAGTGCGCTGAGTGCCGAGCAGGTGATTGAGGTTATCAGCGACGAGGGCTACGCCGTCAAACTCGCCTAGAAGCAAAAGATCGCAGCCTTCGGCAGCTCCTACAGGAGACGCATTCATGTAGGAGCTGCCGAAGGCTGCGATCTTTCGCTGTTTTTATAGTTAGCGAGCTATCGGAATGTTCAAGGCGTTCGGGCACAGCTAGACTGTCGGGCTGCCGACTTGCCTACCTGGATGCCTGATGAACTTCCGTACCATTCTGATTCTCGGTGCCTTGACCGCCTTCGGGCCCTTGGCCATCGACTTCTATTTGCCTGCATTTCCCGCGATGGCACTGGCCTTCGGCACGGATGAGAAACATGTGCAGATGACCTTGGCGGCGTATTTTGCCGGCCTGTCGATTGGTCAACTGGCGTATGGCCCGGTGGCGGATCGCTTTGGACGGCGGATTCCGCTGCTTGTCGGTCTCGCACTGTTCACCCTGGCGTCATTGGCCTGCGCCTATGCACCGAACCTGGAATGGCTGATTGGTGCGCGCTTCGTGCAGGCGCTGGGTGGCTGTGCCGGCATGGTGATTTCCCGGGCAGTGGTCAGTGACAAATGCGATGCAGTGGGCTCGGCAAAAGTCTTCTCGCAACTGATGCTGGTGATGGGTCTGGCACCGATTCTGGCGCCGATGCTCGGCGGTCTGCTGGTCAACACCACCGGTTGGCAGTCGATTTTCCTGATGCTGACCGGTTTCAGCGCCCTGGCCGGCCTCGCGGTCGCGTTCGGTCTGCCGGAAAGCATGCCAGCGAGCATGCCTCGCCAACCGTTGTCCGGTGCTTTTCGCCAGTACGCGCGCCTGCTGAGTGATCGCGTCTATCTCGGCCATGCCTTGACCGGCGGCATCGCCATCGCCGGGATGTTTGCCTACATCGCCGGCTCACCGTTCATCTTTATCAAGCTGTATGGCGTGCCGGCTGAGCACTTCGGCTGGCTGTTCGGCACCAACGCGGCGGGTTTCATTTTGGTGGCGCAGGTCAACGCGCGGCTGCTGGCCAAGCGCGGTCCGGCGTTTCTGCTGTCGCGGGCGGTGTGGGTTTATCTGGCGGCGGGGCTGACCTTGCTGGCGGTCAGCGCGTTGCACACCGCATCCCTGTGGCCGCTGCTGATTCCTTTGTTTATCTGCGTGTCCAGCCTGGGTTGCATCAGCCCGAATGCGGCCGCCTGCGCGATGAATGGCCAAGGCGCGCGCGCGGGCAGCGCCTCGGCATTGCTCGGCTGCATGCAATTCAGCGTCGCCGCCGGGGCTTCGGCGCTGGTCGGCGTGTTGCACGACGGCACCGCCGTGCCGATGGCCATCGTCATCAGCGTTTGCGGTTTGCTGGTGGTGTGCGTCGCGTTGCTCACCCGGCGCCTGCAAAATGCCCGGGCGCTGGCGCAAGCGCAGGCCGAGGCCTAAAAACCTCAGCCGGCAGCGCGTTGCTGGCTGCGGTCGGGAATCTGATGGGGCGCGCAAAGTCGCGCTTCGAGGGTGCGAGTGAAGGCCAGCGCTTCGGCTTCACTGCGGAATGTCACGGCGTGTTGGTCCAGTCGAACCTGCCATTGAGACTTTGCCACTTCTTTTATCAGGATCTTCATTGCTGACCTCCCTTGCGTAAAAGATGTATCGCAGAGGCTTCGATTGTAGTCCTGAATACGATCGCAATTGTGACAAGGGTCAGCCATCTGACTGACGGCAAAAGGGGGCGCGCAGCCCCGCCAGCCCCTGTAGGAGCTGCCGAAGGCTGCGATCTTTTGCTCTTAGAAACTTTCTAAAACAATTTTCCCCTTGGCCTTACCGCTTTCCAGCAACTCATGCGCCCGACGCAGATTGGCCGCATTGATCACACCGAAATGCTCTCCCACCGTGGTCTTCAACGTCCCGGCATCAATCAGCTCAGCCACACGATTGAGCAGCTTGTGCTGCTCGATCATGTCCGGCGTCTCAAACAGCGAGCGGGTGTACATGAACTCCCAGTGCAGCGACAGGCTCTTGCGCTTGAGCTTGGTGATATCGAGCGACTTCGGATCGTCGATCAACGCCAGTTTGCCCTGCGGCGCCAGCGCCTCGACCAGTTGATCCAGATGCTGCTCGGTCTGGGTCAGGCTGGCGACGTGAGTGACGTTGTCGATCCCGGCGCGTTTCAGCTCTTCGCTCAGCGGTTGGCTGTGATCGATCACCAGATCAGCACCCAACGCGTTGACCCAATCGCGGGTCTGCTCGCGGGAAGCGGTGCCAATCACCTTCAGCCCGGTCAACTGCTTGGCCAATTGCGTGAGAATCGAACCCACACCCCCGGCCGCGCCAACGATCAACAGGCTCTGCCCTTCATCGCTCTTGCCCTCGCGGATTTGCAGGCGCTCGAACAACAATTCCCACGCGGTAATTGCGGTCAGCGGCAGCGCAGCAGCTTCAGCAAAACCGAGGGATTTCGGCATATGGCCGACGATGCGCTCATCAACCGTGTGCAGCTCGCTGTTGCCGCCAGCGCGGGCAATGGAGCCGGCGTAGAAGACTTTGTCACCGGCCTTGAACAGCGTCACTTCACTGCCGACTGCTTTGACCACACCGGCGACATCCCAGCCCAGCACTTTCGCCGCGCCGTTTTCCGGCGCCACGTTCTGCCGCACTTTGGTGTCGACCGGGTTGACCGAGATGGCTTTGACTTCCACCAGCAGGTCGCGCGGGCCGGCGACCGGTTCTGGCAGTTCGATGTCTTGCAGGGCGTTGTCGTCGGTAATTGGCAGAGATGCGTAATAGGCAATGGCTTTCATGAGTGGCTCCGTACAGGTAATGGAAGAAGGAATCAGGCAATCGCGCCGAGGCGCTTGAGCTCGAAGTGTTCGATGGTCTGGCCGGCAGTGGCCTGAAAGTGCAGGAAGTGCGCGCTGGCGTTGTGCGCCTGGAGAATTTCTTCACTGGCCCAGTGTTCGATCACATAGAAAATCTGCGGGTCGGCGAGATCGCGGTGCAGGTCGTACTGGCTGCAACCGTCTTCGGCGCGGCTCGGTGCAACCAGTGCGCGCAGGCCCTGTTCGAGAAGATCCTGTTGGCCGGGTTTGGCGATCAGGGTGGCGATGGCGGTGAATGGCTGGGACATGCTCGGCTCCAGAGAAGCGGGATGAATTCGATGGGCAGATGATTGGCTATTTCTCTGCAAGATAAAACCGGCTAAAAGAGCAGTCTCTTTCAATATTTTTTTGATAATTGAGGCTGGGAATGCTGCGTTTCGATGACTTGCAGTTGTTTGTCCGGGCGGCGGATCTGGGCAGTCTGTCGGCGGCAGCGCGGGTGATGGACATGTCCGCCGCCGTGGCCAGCGCGGCGTTGAAGCGCATCGAGCAGCAACTCGGCGCGCGTTTGCTGGCGCGTTCGACGCGTAGTTTGCGCCTGACCGCCGAGGGCGAAGGTTTTCTCGAATATGCCCGGGCGGCGCTGAGTAACCTTGATGAAGGCCGGCGTCTGCTGGCCAGCGGGCAGGATCAGGTCAGTGGGGTCTTGCAGTTGTCGGCGCCTTCGGACTTCGGTCGCAATTTGTTATTGCCATGGCTCGATGAATTTCAGCGCGAGCATCCAAAACTGACCGTGCGGCTGTTACTCGGTGACCGCATCGCCGACCTGTTTCGCCAGCCGGTGGACATCGCCTTGCGTTATGGCGAGCCGGAAGATTCCAGCCTGGTTGCATTACCCATCGCCCCGCATAACCGTCGCGTGCTGTGCGCCTCCCCGGCATACCTGGCCCGTCACGGTGAACCGCGCCAACTCGAACAACTGGCTCAACACAATTGCCTGCTGTACATGCTCGGCAGCCGCGTGCATGACCATTGGAGTTTCCATGACGGCAAGCGCGAAGTCGGCCTGACCGTCAGTGGCGACCGCTTCAGTGACGATGCCGACGTGGTGCGTCTCTGGGCGGTGGCCGGGGCCGGGATCGCCTACAAGTCCTGGCTCGACGTGGGCGCCGATGTCCTCGCCGGTCGCCTGAAAGTGCTGCTGCCTGAACTGTTGTGTGAGCGCGCACCGCTGAATTTGTTGTGCGCCCATCGCGCTCAATTGAGTAAGCCGGTGAACCTTTTGAGGGAAATGCTCGCCAGCCGATGCGCTGAATTGAGTAGTCAATTTCCCGCTTTCTCGAAAGTTGATCATTAGTCGCAGGTAAATAGAGAAATTTCACTCAGCAACAATCACCACCTGCGCAGGCCCCGGCGCGGGACGCGGCAGGTAACACGCTTATACTAGCGACCGCCTCATGCCCGCACTGACACCCGGGCCTGCAGACCTTTGTGCCCAGTCGCCCGGGTTTGATTGACGGGCGCGCAACTGCCGCGATCGAGCGCCGCAGCAGGTTGCGTCAGTGGCCTGCGTGGCCCCGGTTCATGGCGTATTTCGCGTCTTGGCCGACGACTCATTACTGGTCAAGATGTCCGCGAGCAGTAGACGATACGATTCAACAGGGAGTGAATATATGGAACATGCACCTTGCATCAGCCAGATCGCCACGTTGCTGGCTGACCCCAAGCGCAGCGCGATGATGTGGGCGTTGATGGACGGCTCGGCCCGGCAAACCGAGGAACTGGCGTTGCTGGCGGGGCTGTCGCCGTCATCCGCCAGCGCTCACCTGACGCGGCTGGCCACGGGGGGCCTGTTGAAAGTCGAAATGCGCGGTCGCAAGCGGTTTTTCCGGCTCTCGGCTCCCGAGGTCGGGGCCGCGATAGAGGCGTTGGCGAGCGCTACCATCGCCAGTGCACCGCGCGACATCCCCGCCGTGTTCAAGCGCTCCACACCCATTGCCAGAGCACCGGCAGCACCGTCGTCATTGTTGCGCGCACGTTTCTGCGATGACCATTTGGGCGGCACGCTGGCCGCCGATCTGTACCAGCGCCTGCTCGATGCTGGCTGGATCGAACAGATCGAGCAACGGGTCGTGGTCACGCTCAAGGGCTCGACGCAACTGGCCAAGCGTGGTGTGTTTATCCAGGCGCTGGCCCACCGCAATGTGCAAGTGGCTTGCGCCTGTCCAGACTGGAGCGAAAGACGCCCGCACATGGGCGGCACGCTCGGTGCGGCGTTGTTGCAGTTGTTCATGCAATCCGGCTGGCTGACCTTGCCTCACGATTCCCGTGCGCTGCAATTGACCGCCACCGGGCAGCGCGAAATCCATCGATTCGCCAAGGAGACCGAGCTGGAAATGGCGTTGTAGAGCAATCGTCGCGTCGCCCACGACTGCGAACAGGTCGCATCCAGCACGAGCGCCTGAACGCTATCGCGCACACTCGATCCGGGGACTTTTCGGATGGGGAGAGGCGGCATGGATACTCGAAGCTTCAGTGCGGCAGAGCGGCTGGAACGCCTGCCGATCAGCGGTTATCACCGGATCATTTTCATCATCATTGCCTTGGCATTTTTCTTCGATTCGATGGACCTGGCGATGATGACGTTCTTGCTCGGCTCGATTAAGGCCGAGTTCGGTCTGAGCAGCGCGCAGGCCGGGCTGCTCGCCAGTTCGAGTTTTTTCGGCATGGTGCTGGGCGCGTCGCTGTCCGGCATGCTCGCCGACCGCTTCGGGCGTAAACCGGTGTTTCAGTGGAGCATCGTGTTGTGGGGCGTGGCCAGTTACCTGTGCTCGACGGCGCAAACGGTCGAGGCACTGACGCTGTTCCGCATCCTGTTGGGGATCGGCATGGGCATGGAGTTCCCCATTGCACAGTCGATGCTCTCCGAGCTGATTCCGGCGCAGCGGCGTGGGCGCTACATCGCGTTGATGGACGGCTTCTGGCCGTTGGGGTTTGTCGCGGCGGGCGTGCTGTCGTACTTCCTGCTGCCGTTGATTGGCTGGCGCGACATCTTTCTGGTGTTGGCGGTACCGGCGGTGTTTGTGTTGGCCATTCGCTTTTTCATTCCGGAGTCACCGCGCTGGCTGGAACAGGCCGGGCGCGATGAGGCGGCGGACAAGGTGTTGAACGGCATTGAAGCGCGGGTGCGCAATTCGCTCGGCGGTTCGGCGCTGCCGGAGCCGATTCGTTTGCCGCGCACCGTGACGCCACCGGGCAACTTCTTTTCGGCGCTCAAGCAGATCTGGTCGCCGCAATATCGCCAGCGCACGACGATGATCTGGAGCCTGTGGTTTTTCGCCCTGCTGGGGTTTTATGGGCTGACGTCGTGGCTGAGTGCGCTGCTGCAACAGTCGGGTTTTGCCGTGACGCAGTCGGTGTATTACACGGTGCTGATTTCGCTGGGCGGGATTCCCGGATTTTTGATGGCGGCGTGGCTGGTCGAGCGCTGGGGGCGTAAACCGGTGTGCATCGTCACCTTGCTCGGCGGCGGGGTGATGGCGTTTCTGTATGGGCAGAGCGCGGTGTTCGGCGGCAACGTGGCGCTGCTGATCAGCACCGGGTTGTTGATGCAGTTCTTTCTGTTTGGTATGTGGGCGGTGCTTTACACCTACACGCCGGAGTTGTATCCGACTTCGGCGCGCGCGACCGGCTCGGGGTTCGCCTCGGCGATTGGCCGCGTGGGCTCGCTGCTCGGGCCGTTGGTGACCGGGTTGGTGTTCCCGATTACCGGGCAGGGCGGAGTGTTTGCGCTGGGCGCGGCGTGTTTTGCGATTGCGGCGGGGGTGGTGTGGTTGTTCGGGATGGAGACGCGGGGCAAGACCCTGGAGGAACTGACCGAGGTCGTCTGAAAAGATCGCAGCCTGCGGCAGCTCCTACAGGGTTATGTGTACACCTGTAGGAGCTGCCGAAGGCTGCGATCTTTTGCTTTTAGGGTTTTACCAGGCGCGCATCGAGGCTGTTTTGCGCCAGGCGCTTGGCCTGATCCTGAGTCATGCCCAAATGCTCATGCAGCGCGTAGAAGTTCTCGGTCACGTAACCACCGAAATACGCCGGGTCATCGGAGTTCACCGTGACCTTCACGCCACGCTCGAGCATGTCGAGAATGTTGTGCTGCGACATGTGATCGAACACGCAGAGTTTGGTGTTCGACAACGGGCACACGGTCAGCGGGATCTGCTCGTCGATGATCCGCTGCATCAGGCGCTCGTCTTCGATGGCGCGTACGCCATGGTCGATGCGCTGGATTTTCAGCAGGTCGATGGCTTCCCAGATGTACTCGGGCGGGCCTTCTTCGCCAGCGTGGGCAACGGTCAGGAAGCCTTCGTGACGGGCACGATCGAACACGCGCTGGAACTTGCTCGGCGGGTGGCCCATCTCGGAACTGTCGAGGCCGACAGCGACAAACGCATCACGGAACGGCAGCGCCTGATCGAGGGTTTTCTCGGCTTCTTCTTCGCTCAAGTGGCGCAGGAAGCTGAGGATCAAACCGCTGGTGATACCCAGTTGCTGCTCGCCATCCTTCAATGCCGCGGCGATGCCATTGAGCACCACTTCAAACGGGATGCCCCGGTCGGTGTGAGTCTGCGGGTCGAAGAACGGTTCGGTGTGAATCACGTTCTGTGCTTTGCAGCGCAGCAGGTACGCCCAGGTCAGGTCGTAGAAATCCTGCGAGGTGCGCAGTACATCGGCGCCCTGGTAATACAGGTCGAGGAATTCCTGCAGGTTGTTGAAGGCGTAAGCCTTGCGCAGGGTTTCCACGTCATTCCACGGCAGCGCGATCTTGTTGCGTTCGGCCAGGGCGAACAGCAGCTCGGGCTCCAGCGAGCCTTCCAGGTGCAGGTGCAGTTCAGCCTTGGGCAAGGCGTTGAGCCAGTCGTACATATTCTTTTCTCATCAGGTGCAATGGCGGCATTCTACAGATGCTCGCCGAAACAATTGGCAAAACCTGACCAAGCGATCCATCAAACGGCTTCCTGCTCACGGCGATAAGCGTAGGTATCGGCGAAGCGCGACAGCAGGAATTCGGCACAAGTGGTCGTCGGATATTTCGCTGGATGCTGTGCGTCCTGACAACCGGGCAGGCATTCGATGCGCGTGTCCGGGTGCGGCTCGGCGAAGAACGGCATCGAATAGCGATCCACGCCCAGCGGGCTGATCACCCGGTGCGGGGTCGAGCGATAACGATCATTGCTCCAGCGCGCCATCATGTCGCCGAGGTTGACCACGAAAGTGCCGTCGATCGGTGGCGCGTCGATCCATTCGCCTTTGACGTTTTTCACCTGCAGGCCGCCGGCGCTGTCCTGATAGAGCAGGGTGATGCAGCCGTAATCGGTGTGCGCGCCGGCGCCTTGCTGCTCGGCGGAGCTGGCGGTGTGGCGCGGGGGGTAATGGATCATGCGCAGCACGCTGACCGGATCAACGAAGCGGCTGTCGAAGAAATCGCGTTCGATGTCGAGGGCGAGGGTCATCGCCCGCAGCAGGGTCTGCGCGAGGGCCTGCATGTCGAGGTAGTGCTGCTCCATCAACGCTTCCCAACCCGGTTGTGATGGATGGCGGTTAGGGCCGCGCAATGGTTTTTCGGCGAGCACGTCGGGATGGCTGGCCGGCAGGTGCAGGCCCATGTCGAAGGTTTCTTTGAGGTCGCTGGGTTTGCTCGGGTCGAGTTGCTCGGTGGCGATGGCGCCGTAACCGCGATGGTGGCGGGTCTGGGTGATGTCGATCTTGAGTTTTTCTGCGGCGGGCAGGGCGAAGAAGCGTTGGGTGTGATCGAGCACGGCGGCGATGCGCTGCGCTGAAATCGGATGACCCTTTATGTAGAAAAAACCCCATTCGCGGCAGGCCAGGTCAATTTGTTCAGCCACGGCAGGCCAGGCGTTTTCGTCGTCGGAATAGAGCGGGCTGATGTCGATGATCGGAAGCTGATCCATACACAATCCTTGAAAAGTACGGGAGATCGTTCCCACGCTCCGCGTGGGAATGCCTCAATGGACGCTCTGCGTCCGCTTCTGGCAGGGACGCGGAGCGTCCCGGGCGGCATTCCCACGCAGAGCGTGGGAACGATCGGGGTCAGGGGGGATTACTTCGGCATCTCGGCCTTCATGCCTTCAACGTAGTAGTTCATCGACGCCAGCTCCGCATTGGTCGCACTCACGCCCGCCGGGATTTTCTCGACGCCGGCCTGATCCTTGATCGGCCCGGTAAACGGCTGCAACGCACCGCTCTTGATGTCGGCAATGATCTGCTCGGCCTCGGCTTTCACCGGTGCCGGCACCAGATCGCTGATCGGCAGTTCAACCGTACCTTCCTTCAACCCGCCCCAGTAATCCTGCGACTTCCAGGTGTGATCCATCACGCTTTGCGTCGCCTGAATATAGTGCGGTGCCCAGTCGTTGACGATCGAGGTCAGCACTGCTTTCGGGCCGAAGTGCGCCATGTCCGAGGCATAACCCACCGCGTACACGCCACGACGTTCTGCGGCCTGAATCGGCGCCGGGCTGTCGGTGTGCTGGAACACCACGTCGACGCCCTGATCGATCAACGCGTTGGCCGCATCCGCTTCCTTGCCCGGATCGAACCAGGAGTTGACCCACACCACTTTGATCTCGGTGCCCGGGTTGTATTTGTTCAAGGCCAACTGAATCGAGTTGATGTCGCGGATCACCTCGGGGATCGGGAACGAGGCGACGTAGCCGATTTTCTTGGTCTTGGTCATTTTGGCCGCGAGGAAGCCGCCGACGTAGCGACCTTCGTAGGTGCGCGCCAGATAGGTGCCGAGGTTCTTGTCCTGTTTGTAGCCGGTGGCGTGTTCGAAGGTCACCTTGGGAAACTGCTTGGCGACTTTCAGCGTCGGGTTCATGTAGCCGAAAGAGGTGGTGAAGATCAGGTCGTAATTGTCCTTGGCCATGTTGCGGATCACCCGCTCGGCGTCGGCGCCTTCAGCGACGTTCTCGACGTAGTTGGTGGTGATCTGATTGCCAAACTTCTCGGCGAGTGCCTTGCGCCCCTGCTCATGCTGATACGTCCAGCCGTGATCACCGATCGGGCCGATGTAGACGAAACCGACCTTCAGCGGATCGGCAGCGCTGGCGCTCAGGCTGATCCCCAAACCAAGGGCGGCGCACAGCAGTTTGTGCAGCGGACGTATTTGCATGAATTCGAACTCCATTTTGTTGTGTGTGGTCAGGGCCAATGCAAATTGCTGACCAACAGGACAACAAACAAAAAAGATCGCAGCCTTCGGCAGCTCCTACATGGGAATGCGCAACCTGTAGGAGCTGCCGAAGGCTGCGATCTTTTCAGCGCCAGAACCAACGCAGTGCAAGTTCGCGAGTTCACGCCATTGCTTGGTGCGCTAAGGTGTAACGAAACGTTAGCGTCGCCCCGCAGTCAGTAGCTCATTCGCACTCTTCGGCAAAAGGCCCGTTATGCTCACCATCCTCAAGCAAGAAAGTTTTCTGCTACTGGCCGTCATCGCCGCGTGCGTCGCCTATCCGTTGGAACACTGGATGCTGCACAGCGGCCAGATCGTCGCGCTGACTGCCGGCCTGATACTGATCGCTTTCATTGTCGCCGCCTCGATGCGCGTCGCCCATCACGCCGAATTGCTCGCGGAAAAGGTCGGCGACCCTTACGGCACGATGATCCTCACACTCGCGGCCGTGCTGGTCGAAGTGGTGATTCTGGCAATCATGATGAGCAACGAAGCGTCGCCCACGCTGGTGCGCGACACGATCTATTCGGCGGTGATGCTCGACATCAACGGCATCCTCGGCCTCGCCGCGCTGATGGGCGGGATCAAACACGGCGAACAGTCCTACAACGACGATTCGGCGCGCAGCTACAGCGTGATGATCCTCACCGCCATGGGCGTGTCGATGGTGGTGCCGGAGTTTATTCCTGAGGCCAACTGGAAGATTTATTCGGCGTTCACCATCGGTGCGATGGTGGTGCTTTACGCGCTGTTTCTGCGCATGCAGGTCGGCCCGCACAGTTACTTTTTCAGCTACAGCTATCCGGATAAACGCCGCAAGAAAGAACCACAGGACGCGCAGGTGAAAGCACCGAGCATCGGCCTGTCGATCGGCATTCTGGTGTTTGGCATTGTGGTGATCGGCGCACTGGCCGAAGTGATGTCGAAGACCCTCGATCTGGGTCTGGAAGGCACGGGCGCGCCGCCGGTGATCACGGCGATTCTGGTGGCGGCCATTTCAGCCGCGCCGGAGATTTTGACCGCGTTGCGCGCAGCGTTGGCCAACCGCATGCAGTCGGTGGTGAACATTGCGATGGGGGCTTCACTGTCGACGGTGATTCTGACGGTGCCGGTGATGGAAGCGATGGCGCTGTATACCGGCCAGCCGTTTCAGATGGCGATGACGCCAGTGCAGACGGTGATGATTTTCCTGACGTTGATCGTCAGCGCGATCAACCTCAATGACGGCGAAACCAATGCCATCGAAGGCATGACGCACTTTGTGCTGTTTGCGACGTTCATCATGCTGTCCCTGCTCGGCCTCTAGCGCCGGATGATCGTTCCCACGCTCCGCGTGGGAATGCCGCCATGGACGCTCTGCGTCCGCTGCTGGGACGCGGAGCGTCCCGAGATGCATTCCCACGCAGAGCGTGGGAACGATCATATGGGGAGGGGGATCAGGTGCCGGCGATCAGTTGGCGTGCCGCCTGGCTGTGATCGGCGATCAGGCCTTTGAGGTCAAGGCCCTCAACCTGGCCATCGACCACGCGCCACTTGCCGCCAATCATCACCCGATCCGCACGATCCGCACCGCACAACAGCAGCGCCGAAATCGGATCATGGCTGCCGGAGAAACGCAGCTCATCGAGCTTGAACAACGCCAGATCCGCCTGCTTGCCCACAGCTATCTCACCAATGTCGGTACGGCCCAACAAGCTCGCCGAGCCCTTGGTCGCCCAACCCAGCACGCGTTCCGGAGTGATCTTCTCGGCGCCGTAACGCAGACGCTGGATGTACAGCGCCTGACGGGCTTCGAGAATCATGTTCGACGCATCGTTAGACGCCGAACCATCGACGCCCAGACCAAACAGTGCACCGGCGTCAGTCAGATCAATACTCGGGCAGATGCCGGAAGCCAGACGCATGTTCGAACTCGGGCAATGGCAAATCCCGGTGCCAGCCTGACCCAGGCGAGCGATTTCGTCCGGATTGAAATGGATGCCGTGGGCCAGCCAGGTGCGCGGGCCGAGCCAGCCGACGCTGTCGAGATAATCGACAGTGCGCAGGCCGAAACGCTGCAGGCAGAAATCTTCTTCATCGAGGGTTTCGGCCAAGTGCGTGTGCAGGCGCACGTCGAGTTTGTTCGCCAGTTCGGCACTGGCCGACATGATTTCCGGGGTCACCGAGAACGGCGAGCACGGCGCCAGCGCGATCTGGATCTGCGCGCCGTCGCCACGCTCGTGGTACTCGTGAATCAGGCGCTGACTGTCGTCGAGAATCACCTGACCTTCCTGCACGGTCTGTTGTGGCGGCAGGCCACCGTCCTTCTCGCCGA
Source organism: Pseudomonas sp. SM4 (assembly GCF_051913165.1). NCBI lineage: Bacteria > Pseudomonadati > Pseudomonadota > Gammaproteobacteria > Pseudomonadales > Pseudomonadaceae > Pseudomonas > Pseudomonas sp. SM4. Next base: position 521,442 of record NZ_JBODOE010000004.1, read on the forward strand.
GGCTCATCGAACCACGAGTGAGCATGGCGCGCATGCCCAGTTCACGCACGGTTTCGACTTGCACGTCGATGGCGTTTTCCAGGCCGTCCGGGAACAGATAGTGGTGGTCGGCAGCGGTGGTGCAGCCGGACAGCAGCAGCTCGGCCAAAGCGACTTTGGTGGCGAGGGCGAGTTTCTCAGGTGTCAGACGCGCCCACACCGGGTACAGGGTTTTCAGCCACGGGAACAACGGCTGATTGACCACTGGGGCCCAGGCGCGGGTGAGGGTTTGATAGAAATGGTGATGGGTGTTGATCAGGCCCGGCAGGATCACATGCTCGCGGGCATCGAACACTTCATTGCACGGCGCCGACGGCTGTTGGCCGGCAGCCAGTACTTCGACGATGACACCGTCTTGCACGACTAGACCGCCACGGGCATCGAGCTCGTTGGAGGTGAAAATGGCGAGGGGATTTTTTAACCAGGTACGGGTCGCGGGCATGTTGCCGGCTCCTCTGAAAATGGGTTCAGGGTTGCCAGCTCAGTGATGCCCTGTCTGCTGATCCAGGGTCGCCGCGGGGACGAGGTGCGCAGTGTCAAACAAAACGCTGCATCGGGCAAGCCCAACCCGACAGGACAACATCACCAAAATACACAACCCAATGGCGATGTAATCCGACAACGCCCATTCCAACAAAATACGCAACCCTGTAGGAGCTGCCGAAGGCTGCGATCTTTTGATCTTTTTTTTTTACAATCAAAAGATCGCAGCCTTCGGCAGCTCCTACAGTTAGCCAGTCATGCAGATCTTCAGGGGATTCCGATTTCGCTGCTTACCAGGGAATCGTTTCACCCTTGTAATTGATGAAGTGATGCCCGCCCTTGCCGGTGTACGCATTCACCTGATCGATCAGCCCACGAGTGCTGGTTTCCACATCCAGATCCGCGCCTTCGCCACCCATGTCTGTCTTCACCCAACCCGGATGCAGCGACAACACGGTCATCTTCTGCTCGCCCAATTGCGTGATAAAACTGTTGGTCATCGAATTCAGCGCAGCCTTGCTGGCCTTGTACAGCGCCAGTTCCGGGGCGTCCGGCACGGTCACGCTGCCCAGCCCGGAACTCATGAACGCCAGCACACCGCTGCCGTCACGAATCTGCCCGACAAAACGCTGCGCCAGATTGATCGGCGCCACCGCGTTGGTGAAAAACAGCTGACCGACTTCGGCCAATGTCGCGCCGCCCGGGGTCTGATCGGCCGGGCCTTTGACCCCGGCGTTGACGAACAGCAGATCAAAGGTTTCGCCCTTGAGTTGCTGACTCAATGCGATCACCGCTTGCTGATCGTCCATGTCGAGCTTCTCGATCCGCACCTTGCCCAGCGCTTGCAGCGCCTCGGCGTTTTGCGGATTGCGCACGGTGGCGGTGACTTGCCAGCCATCAGCCAGCAGGGTTTTCACCAGACCGAGGCCAAGGCCCCGGGAGGCGCCGATGATCAGTGCGTTTTTTGCAGACATGAGGGGCTTCCTTGATGAATGAGGATCATGGATTCAATGGACAGGCCTGACCGAGCCGAAGTTGCAGCTCTTGCCGCAGTACGTCGAGTTCGCTCATGCGGGTTTCGATCAGTTGCAGTTTGTCGCGCAGAAGTTGCGCCACAGCGTTGTCCGGATCGGGCGCGTTCCACAACGCCGCGACACTGTCACCGATCTCGCCGAGGGTAAATCCCAGGCGCTGCGCGGTTTTGATATAGAGCACCAGTTGCACCATCTCCGGTGGATAGTCGCGGTAACCATTGGCACTGCGCTGCGCCGCAATCAGCCCGCGCTGCTCGTAGAAACGCAGGGTGTCACGGCTGACGGCGCTGGCCAGGGCTAATTCACCGATGCGCATGGCGACTCTCAAAAGGGCTATTGACCCTGGAGCATACTCCAGGCTTTACCGTGCTTGCTCCCTGAATTTCTGGAGCAAGGACGATGTGGACTTCAACGCAATATCGCAACGTGGTGCGCGGCAGTGCCTGGTATGACTTGATCGTTACTGTGGCTTTTGCCACGCCGTGGAGTTTTGCGCTTGTGCACGGGTTGTTGAGTGCGCTGGATTTACCCGGCGAATTGCCGGCGTTTCAGCCTGTGCACATGTTGATGGCGAATCTGTTGGGGTCGGTGGTGTGCGTGTGGGCGGTGCTGCGGATTCGTGATCCGCAGGCGCTTTATGGACGGTATGACGCGGTGGCGCGGTTTTTGTTTGCGGCTTGGCAGGGGTATGCCTTGCTGCACGGCGCCAGTTCGATTCTGATTGTTTTCCTGGTCTTTGAACTGGCGTGGGGCATTGCTCAGGTGTTGCCTGTCAGGGCCTCATCGCTGGCAAGCCAGCTCCCACAGTGTCTGTGCCGTGCACAAAATTTGTGATCACCACTGAACCTGTGGGAGCTGGCTTGCCAGCGATAGGGCCATTGAAATCACCGCACTAATGCCCCGCCTGCCAAGGCTGCCCCAGCGAAACCGGTGCATACAACCGCGTACGCAGCGCATCGCGTGACAACAACACCAACACCAAAATCGTCGCCACGTACGGCAGCATCGCCAGCAAACTCGACGGAATCGCCAGCCCCAACCCCTGCGCTACCAAATGCAGGATGCTGGCGAGGCCAAACAAATAAGCCCCCAGCAACAACCGCCACACCCGCCAACTGGCAAACACCACCAGCGCCAGCGCAATCCAGCCACGCCCGGCGGTCATGTTCTCCGCCCACATCGGCGTGTACGCCAGCGACAGATAAGCCCCGGCCAACCCGGCCATCGCTCCACCAAACAGCACCGCTAGAGTACGCACGGTCAACACCGGCAAGCCCATCGCACTGGCCGCATCCGGGTTCTCACCCACGGCTTGAATAATCAACCCGACACGACTTTTGATGATCACCCACGCCACCAGCGCAAACAGCGCGAACGACAGATACACCAGCAGATCCTGCGCAAACAGCATCCGCCCGATCAGCGGAATTTCACTCAGATAAGGAATCGCCAACGGCTCGAAACCGGCCAGTGGTTTCCCCACCCAGGCCGCGCCGACAAAGGTCGACAGTCCGACACCAAAAATCGTCAGAGCCAAACCGGTTGCCACTTGATTGGCATTGAACACCAGCGCCACCAGCGCAAACAGCGACGACAACAGCATCCCGGCCAACATCGCCAGCAATACGCCAAGCCACAGGTTGCCGCTGTTCAGCGCGACGATGAAACCGATCACCGCGCCAAACAGCATCATCCCTTCCTGCCCGAGATTGAGCACGCCGCTCTTCTCGCAGATCAGTTCACCCAACGCCACCAGCAACAACGGCGTGCCGCAACGCACCATGGCGTAGAAAATATTGCTCAACAGATCGATATCCATCACAGCGCTCCAGCGGTTACGGCGGTGGTCGACGTGCGCTTCACCCAGCGCAGGTTCAGGCGTGGCCGATAGAGGATCAGCACGTCACAGGCGAGCAGGAAAAACAGCATCATTCCCTGGAACAACTGGGTGATCGCCTGCGGCAGATTCATCGTCATTTGTGCGCTCTCGCCACCGATGTACAGCAGCGCCATCAACAGACTGGAGAACAGAATCCCGATCGGATTGAGGCGCCCAAGAAACGCCACGGTAATCGCCGCATAGCCGTAACCCGGCGACACCTGCGGCACCAATTGGCCAATCGGCCCGGTGACTTCACAGACGCCAGCGAGCCCAGCCAAGCCGCCGCTGATCAACAGCGCCAGCCAGATCAAACGCTTCTCGCGAAAGCCGACAAACCCCGCTGCACGCTTGTCCAGCCCAAGCACTTTGATCTGGAAACCGACAAAGCTTTTCTGCAACAACACCCACACCGCGACCAGTGCGAGCAGGGCGAAATACACCCCGGCGTGCACGCGGCCATCCTCCATCAACAACGGTAAACGGCTGGCGTCGCCGAACATCGCCGACTCGGGAAAGTTGAATCCGGCCGGATCCTTCAGCGGCCCGTGTACACAGAACAACAGCAGATTCAGCGCGATGTAATTGAGCATGATGCTGGTGAGGATTTCGTTGGCGTTGAAGCGTGTGCGCAACCACGCGGTCAGTCCGGCCCACGCCGCGCCGGCGAGGGTGCCGGTGAGCAGAATCAACACCAGCGCCCAACGGCTTTGCATGTCGATGATGTTCACCGCCAACGCACTGCCGGCGAGTGCGCCGAGGAGCAATTGTCCCTCAGCACCGATGTTCCAGATCCGCGCCTGATACGCCACCGCCAGACCCAAAGCGCAGAGCAGAATCGGCAACGCTTTGACCAGCAATTCGGAGACGCCATACATATCGCTGACCGGTGCAATCAACAGCGTGTGCAAGGTTTGCAGCGGGTCGTGGCCGAGGGCGATAAACAGCAGCGAGCCGCAACCGAGCGTCAGCGCCGCCGCCAGTAACGGCGAGCACCACAGCATCAGGCGCGATTGCTGGCCACGGGGTTCGAGGGAAAGCAGCATGAGTAAAACTCCGTTAAACCGTGGCGGCAGAAGGTGGGTTGTCGAACTGGCCGGCCATCCAGCCGCCGACGTCGCTGAGTTGCGTATCGGTGGTGTTATGCAGCGCCGACAGGCGTCCGCCACACAAGGCGCCGAGGCGGTCGCTGATCTGGAACAGTTCGTCGAGGTCTTCAGAAATCACCAGAATCGCTGCGCCGGCATCGCGCAACGCGATCAGTGCACGGTGGATGGTCGCGGCGGCGCCGACATCGACGCCCCAGGTCGGATGCGCGGCGATCAGCAGTTTCGGTTGCTGAAGGATTTCCCGACCGAGGATGAATTTCTGCAGGTTGCCGCCAGAGAGGCTGCGCGCAGCGGTTTGCGTGTCCGGGGTTTTTACGCCGAAGCGCTGAATGATTTGTTGGGCGAGGGCTTCGACTTTGCCGCGTTCAATCAAACCGTGGCTGACCAAGCCTTGTTGGAAAGCGGTGAGCAGGGCGTTGTCCGCCAGGCTCAATTCCGGCACCGCGCCGTGGCCGAGGCGCTCGGCGGGGACGAACGCCAAGCCCAATTTGCGTCGCGCGTCCGGGCGTAAATCGGCGACGTGTTGCTCGGCGAATCGAATGGTTGCAGCTTCCGCCCGAGGCAAGGTTTGTTCGCCACTGAGCAAGGCGAGCAACTCATCCTGGCCATTCCCCGCAACCCCGGCGATACCGACGATTTCACCGCTGCGTACCTGCAGATCTATGCCAGTCAGCGAACAGCCGAACGGATCGGGGTTGTGCCAGCTCAAGCCCTTCACCTGCAAAAACGCCGCGCCGCCGCTGACTTTCGGATAGTCACCAATCAACGCCGCCGCTTCGCCAACCATCAACTGCGCCAATTGCTGATCCGAGCATTCGGCCGGTACGCAATGCCCGGCCACGCGCCCGCCGCGCAGAACCGTCGCGCTATGACACAGCGCGCGTACTTCGCCGAGCTTGTGGCTGATAAACAGAATGCTGCAGCCTTCGGCGGCGAGACGGCGCAGGGTGATGAACAATTCATCCGCCTCCAGCGGTGTCAGCACTGACGTCGGTTCGTCGAGGATCAGCAGACGAATGTCCTGCATCAGGCAGCGAATAATCTCCACCCGTTGCCGCTCGCCGATCGACAGGCTGTGGACAAGTCGCTCCGGCTCCAGCGCCATGCCATAACGGCGCGACACTTCGCGAATTTTCGGCTCCAGTTGTTTCGGAGTCCCGGCCGCCGCGCCCATCGCCAGCGCGATGTTCTGCGCGACGCTGAGGGTTTCGAACAGCGAGAAATGCTGGAACACCATGCCGATGCCCAACTGCCGTGCCTGCGCCGGATTGCGGATGTTGACGCGTTGGTCTTGCCAGAGCATTTCCCCGGCGTCGGCCTGGGTGACGCCGTAGATAATTTTCATCAAGGTACTTTTGCCCGCACCGTTTTCCCCGAGCAGGGCGTGAATTTCACCGGGCGCAATGCTCAGGTCGATGGCGTCGTTGGCCAGACAACCGGGATAACGTTTGCTGATGTGGCGCAGTTGCAGGCGCGGGAGGGGAGGCGCGATTGGCATGGCAGGCTCGACTTGCTTGAAGTTGTGCCTGTGGATAAAGCAATTTCCTGGCCATTGAGTCAGGAACCCGAGCGGGCTGCGGGTGGCAGCGCTCGGCGCAGAGCATTGCGCTGAAAATCGGCGGGATTTGCAGCACCAAATCGGAGCAAAGGTGTTGATCGGGCTCCAGTTTTGCCCGTTGGCAACTGATCAAAAAACGAGCAAACCCGCGGGGGCTAGGCAGAACCTGCGACTGCGGTGGTCATGAACGGGTTATCCACAGGTTGCTCCACAGTTATTGTGCGCAAGCCGAAACGCCGGGCATAAGCACTGTGGTGCTTTCTTCTAATGGTGATAAACGCGGCTAACTGATTGTTTATGCTTGAAAATTACATTTCGTCGGGCAAATTGAACGAAAAGTGAACAAACCGCGCAAAGCCACGTTACAGAAGGGTTACAGAGTTATGTGCTCAGGTTATCCACAGTCGGGTGCACAGCAGATGTGGGCAAGTTTGTGGAATATGAAATTTCGCATCCGCCCCAAAACATCGCAGCCCTGTAGGCACTGCGGCACGCTGCGATCTTTTGACCTTGCTTCACCGCTGCAACAAAATCCGCCCACGACTCAAATCCGCCAACTGCCCCTGTAACACCGCAATCTGCGCCTCACCCACCGCCAACTTCAACTCAACCCCATTCGCCGTAAAATTCTCCTCCACAACCAACCCAGCCAAATCCGCCACGCGTAACTTCACCAACGCCAACTCGGCAAACCCGCAAGCACAACTCAACGGCACCCGACTGATCAACTCAACCTTAGCCGCCGTCTGCAAGCACTTGTTTGCCCCACCGCCATAGGCGCGGGCCAAGCCGCCAGTCCCCAGTTGAATCCCGCCGTACCAACGAATCACCAACACTGCGACCTGATCGCAATCCTGCGCTTCAATCGCTGCCAATATCGGTCGCCCAGCAGTACCACCCGGTTCGCCATCGTCATTGCTGCGGTATTGATCGCCGAGTTTCCACGCCCAGCAATTGTGCGAAGCATTGAAATCGCTGTGCTGTTCAAAGAACGCCTGCGCATCAGCAGGGCTGCCGATCGGCGTGGCGAAGGTGATAAAGCGGCTTTTGCGAATCTCTTCGCGGTACTCGCAAAAACCGCTGAGGGTGAAAGGCATAAACGTCTTATAGAGAAGGAGTGAGGCCGCAGCCTTTGAGAATGATGCGGATCAGGTTGTTGCCGGCGTCTTCCATGTCCTGCTTGGTCAACTTGCTGCGACCGCTGACGCGACAGATCTGCGTGGCGAAGTCGGCGTAATGCTGGGTGCTGCCCCACAGCAGGAAGATCAGATGCACCGGATCGACCGCGTCCATTTTTCCCGCATCGATCCACGCCTGAAACACTGCCGCACGGCCGGTGAACCAGGCGCGGTAATCCTGATTGAAATATTCGGTCAGACATTCGCCGCCGCTGATCACTTCCATCGCAAAGATTCGCGAGGCTTGCGGCTGTCGTCGGGAGAATTCCATTTTCGCGCGAATATAACGAGTCAACGCTTCGGCCGGATCGTCTTCGGCCGTGAGCGTGTTGAAGGTGCTGTCCCACAGCTCGATGATGTTGCTCAGCACCGCCACGTACAAACCGAGTTTGTTGGTGAAGTAGTAATGCAGGTTCGCCTTGGGCAGCCCGGCATTCTGCGCGATGGTGTTCATGCTGGTGCCTTTGTACCCGTGACGGGCGAACTCGTCTTCGGCGGCTTTGAGAATGGTCTCTTCGTTTTTCTGACGAATGCGGCTGGCGGGTTTGCCGCCATGGGCTGGGACTTCAAAGGTCATAGGCACTTCCGGGTTTGTCTGTGGGTGCAACCAGTTGCGTTGATAGCGCACCCACAGGCATCCGACAAGTCTTTGCGCGATAAAACCGTTACGCCTGTTCGATCTTGTTCAGCGGCGCGTGGGTTTCAGTGGCTTCGGTTTTCGACTCCGGCAGCAACAGGCACAGGATGATGGCGGTCAGGCCACCGCTGGTGATCGCCGAGTCGAACAGGTTTTGCACCAGTTTCGGCAGCAGGTGCAACAGGTTCGGTTGCGCGGCGATGCCCAGACCAACGCCGAACGAAGTGGCGATGATCAACATGCTGCGCCGATCCAGTGACGACTGCGCGAGGATGCGCACGCCAGCAGCAGCCACCGCGCCGAACATCACCAGAGTCGCGCCGCCGAGTACCGGTTTCGGTATCTGTTGCAGCACCGCGCCGATCATCGGGAACAGTCCGAGACAAAACAGGATCGCGCCGATGTACAGCCCGACGTAGCGGCTGGCGACGCCGGTCAACTGGATCACGCCGTTGTTCTGCGCAAACGTGGTATTGGGGAAAGCGCTGAAGGTCGCGGCGATCATGCAGCTGACGCCATCGCCGAGTACGCCACCGCGCAGGCGGCTTATATAAGAAGGGCCACTGATTGGCTGGCGGGCGAGCATGCAATTGGCAGTGAGGTCGCCGACGGTTTCGATGGTGCTGATCAGATAAATCAGCGCGACCGGCAGGAAAGCCGTCCAGTCGAAGCTGAATCCGAACTTGAACGGGGTAGGAAAACTCACCAGCGGCAAGTCAGGCAACGGCTGCGGCACCAGTTTCCCACTGAACCACGCGGCCAGACTGCCGAGCACCAAACCAATGATGATCGCCGACAAGCGCACCCACGGCGTATTGGAGCGGTTGAGCAGAATGATCGTCAGCAGCACGAACACGCCCAACGCCAGATTGCCCGGCGCACCAAAGTCCGGCGCGTTGAAGCCACCGCCCAGGTCAGTGACGCCGACTTTGATCAGACTGATGCCGATCAGGGTGATAACGATCCCGGTCACCAGTGGCGTAACAACTCGACGCAATTGCCCGATGAAACGGCTGAGGACGATCTGCACGATCGCGCCGAAGAAACACACACCGAAAATCATCGCCAGAATGTCTTCCGGGCTGCCGCCACGTTGCTTGACCAGAAACCCCGCCGACAGCACCGCACCGAGAAAGGCGAAACTGGTGCCTTGCAGACAGATCATCCCGGCGCCAATCCCGAACGGCCGCCGCGCCTGAATAAAGGTGCCGACGCCCGAAACCATCAACGCCATGCTGATCAAGTACGGCAAATACGCCGTCAGCCCGAGCGCCGAACCAATCACCAGCGGCGGAGTGATGATGCCGACGAAACTGGCAAGCACGTGTTGCAGCGCGGCAAGGGTGGCGGCGAGTGGTTTGGGGCGGTCGTTGAGGCCGTAGATCAAGTCGCTGGACGGTGCGGAATCTGGCTGCATGGCTTAAGGCTTCTTATCAAAGGAACGAAGTAATTCCCCCTCTGCAAAAACCTGTCCACTTGCTCAACTTATTTTCTCTGTAGGAGCTGCCGAAGGCTGCGATCCCTTGATCTTGCTGTACCTAACCAACGTCGCGCGCATTATCAACGCGTCGCCGCCAGACTCTCCAAAAAGCTCTCCAGCACCAAATGAGGGCGCCGCCCCTTGCGCGTGACCGATGCCAGACTCAAATCGTAAAACCGCGTCCCTGCTTTCAAAGCACGCAAACGCCCCTGCTGCACCCAAAGGCTGGCGTAATGATCCGGCAGATAACCAATGTAACGCCCGGTCAAAATCAAAAACGCCATGCCCTCACGGTCAGAAGCACTGGCCGTGCAATTGAGCGCCTGGTAATGCGCCTGAATATCCGCCGGCAAACGAAACGTCGGCGCAATCGCGTCCTGACTGTTCAGGCGTTCGTCATCCAGTTGCTTGTCATCGACGTAAAACAGCGGATGCCCCACCGCGCAATAAAGCAGCGAACGCTCGCTGTACAGCGGCTGATATTCCAGTCCCGACAACGCACTGGCCTGCGGCACCACGCCGACATGCAGGCGGCCATCGAGCACACCTTGCTCGACTTCGTTCGGCGCAATCATGCGGATCTGAATCTGCACATCCGGCCCGCGCTCCTTCAGTTGTGCGAGGGCGTGGGTGATGCGCATGTGGGGCAGGGTGACGAGGTTGTCGGTCAGGCCAATGATCAGCTCACCGCGCAAATGCTGGTGCAGGCCGTTGACCTCGGTGCGGAAACTTTCCAGCGCACTTAATAGCTGCAACGCCGATTGATAGACCTCGCGACCTTCCTCGGTCAGCGAAAACCCCGCACGACCGCGTTGGCACAATCGCAGACCGAGGCGCTGCTCTAGATCGCTCATTTGTTGGCTGATCGCCGAGCGACCGATGCCGAGCACAGTCTCCGCCGCCGAGAAGCCACCGCACTCCACCACGCTGCGAAAAATCCGCAGCAGGCGAATATCAAAATCACTGACCTGGGCCAGCGGATCGGGGCGGCGGCTGCTCATCTTATTGTTCTCATTGTTTAGTGGAGTTCTAACTGAAGGTTAGAAGAGTTGGATTTCACCGACTTTATCGCCGTGGCAATTTAGCTGCAACAACGCTTTTTATCTCCCTGACGCTTATGCCCTGCGAGGTTTTGCCCGATGAACATGCCTGAAAACGCTCAGTCGCCACTGGCCAGCCAATTGAAGCTGGACGCGCACTGGATGCCGTACACCGCCAACCGCAACTTCCAGCGCGATCCGCGTTTGATCGTTGGCGCCGAAGGCAGCTGGCTGATCGACGACAAGGGCCGCCGGGTATACGACTCGCTGTCCGGTCTGTGGACCTGCGGCGCCGGTCACACCCGCAAGGAAATTCAGGAAGCAGTCTCCAAGCAGTTGGGCACCCTCGATTACTCGCCGGGCTTCCAGTACGGTCACCCGCTGTCGTTCCAACTGGCCGAGAAAATCACCGAGTTGACCCCAGGCAACCTCAACCACGTGTTCTTCACTGACTCGGGTTCCGAGTGCGCCGACACCGCGGTGAAAATGGTGCGTGCCTACTGGCGCCTGAAAGGCCAGGCGACCAAAACCAAAATGATCGGCCGTGCCCGTGGTTACCACGGTGTGAACATCGCCGGCACCAGCCTCGGCGGTGTTAACGGCAACCGCAAACTGTTCGGTCAGGCGATGATGGACGTCGATCACTTGCCGCACACTTTGCTGGCAAGCAACGCGTTCTCCCGTGGCATGCCGGAGCAGGGCGGTATCGCTTTGGCCGATGAGCTGTTGAAGCTGATCGAACTGCACGATGCTTCGAACATTGCCGCCGTATTCGTTGAGCCTATGGCCGGTTCCGCTGGCGTACTCGTGCCGCCACAGGGTTACCTGAAACGTCTGCGCGAGATCTGCGATCAGCACAACATCCTGTTGGTGTTCGATGAAGTGATCACCGGTTTCGGCCGTACCGGCAACATGTTCGGTGCCGACACTTTTGGCGTCACCCCGGACCTGATGTGCATCGCCAAGCAAGTCACCAACGGCGCGATCCCAATGGGCGCGGTGATTGCCAGCTCCGAGATCTATCAGACGTTCATGAATCAGCCGACCCCGGAGTACGCCGTGGAATTCCCGCACGGCTACACCTACTCGGCACACCCGGTGGCCTGCGCCGCTGGTCTGGCAGCACTCGACCTGCTGCAAAAGGAAAACCTGGTGCAGAGCGTCGCGGAAGTCGCGCCGCATTTCGAAAACGCGCTGCATGGCCTGAAAGGCTCGAAGCACGTCATCGACATTCGTAACTTCGGTTTGGCCGGTGCGATCCAGATTGCCGGCCGTGACGGCGACGCCATCGTGCGTCCGTTCGAAGCGGGCATGGCCCTGTGGAAAGCCGGGTTCTACGTACGCTTCGGCGGCGACACCCTGCAGTTCGGCCCAACCTTCAACAGCAAGCCGCAAGACCTCGATCGTCTGTTCGACGCGGTCGGCGAAGTGCTGAATAAGCTCGACTGATTCCACGCAGAACCTGTGGGAGCCGAGCTTGCTCGCGAAGGCGTTCTGAAGAGCGCCAAAGACATCCGGCTCCCCCACAAAGCTACCTATATATAGAAGGCACCCTTCAATGGGCGCCCGCTGAACAAAAATTCAGGAGTTTTCGATGAGCGTTATCCCGCATTTGATCAATGGCGAACTGGTGACCGAGAACGGTCGCGCGGTTGATGTGTTCAACCCGTCCACCGGTCAGGCTATCCACAAGCTGCCTTTGGCCACCCGCGAAACCATCCAGAAAGCCATCGATGCCGCCAAAGCTGCGTTCCCGGCCTGGCGCAACACGCCACCGGCCAAACGTGCGCAGGTGATGTTCCGTTTCAAGCAACTGCTCGAGCAGAACGAAGCGCGCATCTCGCAACTGATCAGCGAAGAACACGGCAAGACCCTCGAAGACGCCGCCGGTGAACTGAAGCGCGGCATCGAGAACGTCGAGTTCGCCTGCGCCGCCCCGGAAATTCTCAAGGGCGAGTACAGCCGCAACGTCGGCCCGAACATCGACGCATGGTCGGACTTCCAGCCGCTGGGCATCGTAGCCGGTATCACCCCGTTCAACTTCCCGGCCATGGTGCCGCTGTGGATGTACCCGCTGGCGATCGTCTGCGGCAACTGCTTCATCCTCAAGCCGTCCGAGCGTGACCCAAGCTCGACATTGCTGATCGCTCAGCTGCTGCTGGAAGCCGGCCTGCCGAAAGGTGTGATGAGCGTGGTCCACGGTGACAAGACTGCGGTGGACGCGTTGATCGAAGCGCCGGAAGTCAAAGCGCTGAGCTTCGTTGGTTCGACGCCAATTGCTGAATACATTTATGCAGAAGGCACCAAACGCGGCAAACGCGTTCAGGCACTGGGCGGCGCGAAGAACCACGCGGTGCTGATGCCGGATGCCGATCTGGATAACGCGGTCAGCGCACTGATGGGCGCGGCGTACGGTTCGTGCGGCGAGCGCTGCATGGCGATTTCTGTTGCCGTGTGTGTTGGCGACCAGGTGGCGGATGCGCTGGTAGCGAAACTGGTTCCACAGATTCAGGCGCTGAAAATCGGTGCTGGCACTTCCTGCGGTCTGGACATGGGCCCACTGGTCACCGGTCAGGCGCGCGACAAAGTCAGCGGCTACGTTGATGACGGCGTGGCAGCGGGCGCGACCCTGGTGGTCGACGGTCGTGGTTTCAGCGTGGCCGGTCATGAAGAAGGCTTCTTCCTCGGTGGCTGCCTGTTCGACAACGTCACCCCGGAGATGCGCATCTATAAAGAAGAGATCTTCGGCCCGGTACTGTGCATCGTTCGCGTGAACAGCCTGGAAGAGGCAATGCAACTGATCAACGATCACGAGTACGGCAACGGCACCTGCATCTTCACCCGTGACGGTGAAGCGGCGCGTCTGTTCTGCGACGAAATCGAAGTCGGCATGGTTGGCGTCAACGTACCGCTGCCGGTGCCGGTGGCTTACCACAGCTTCGGCGGCTGGAAGCGTTCGCTGTTCGGCGACCTGCATGCCTATGGTCCGGATGGTGTGCGCTTCTATACCCGTCGCAAGGCAATCACCCAGCGCTGGCCACAGCGTGCTAGCCATGAAGCCTCGCAGTTCGCGTTCCCTAGTTTGTAAGCAGAAGGGCAGTGTAGCGAAGGCCGACCCCTTGGGGTCGGCCTTCGCGTTTTCGGGCTTTTTTGACCGATGTGACAGATTTATGAAAATAGGTGTTGACGGCAGATTTCAGATGTCTATAATTCGCCCCACTTCCGGCGCAGTCGAAACGGAAAACTCCTTGAGATTCAATGAGTTATGTAGGTTTCGGCAGCAAGTGCTTCAGTTCATCGAAGCCAGAAAGAAGTTGAAAAAGAGGTGTTGACAGCAGCGTGTAACGCTGTAGAATTCGCCTCCCGCTGATGAGAGATCTGAAGCGCAAGTGGTTGAAGTTGTTGAAGAATTCTTCGAAAACTTCTGAAAATAATCACTTGACAGCAAATGAGGCTGCTG